>JAWVWY010000166.1:0-6584 GCA_033723495.1 Alcanivorax sp.
CCGGGGAATTCGTATTTGCTAAGAAGCTCGCGAATTTCAAGCTCAACAAGCTCAAGCAATTCAGGGTCGTCAACCATGTCGACCTTGTTCATGAATACAACTATATAAGGAACCCCAACCTGACGCGCAAGCAGGATGTGCTCACGGGTCTGCGGCATGGGGCCGTCAGCAGCGGACACAACCAGGATCGCGCCGTCCATCTGGGCAGCACCGGTGATCATGTTCTTCACGTAATCGGCGTGACCGGGGCAGTCTACGTGCGCGTAGTGACGGATCGGAGAATCGTACTCGACGTGAGAGGTCGCGATGGTAATACCACGCTCACGCTCTTCCGGCGCATTATCAATACCGTCGAAAGCAACAGCGTTACCGCCCCAGACTTCCGCACACACGCGAGTCAGCGCAGCGGTCAGAGTGGTTTTACCATGGTCAACGTGACCGATGGTGCCTACGTTTACGTGCGGTTTATTACGTTCAAACTTTTCCTTTGCCACGACTCTTCACCTCTCAACTTGGCTGTGCGTTCCCGCCGTACGGCGTTGTACTCGCCTCTGGAAAAACACAAAAAGGACCATGACGATCAGCCACGGACCACCTTGGCACCACCAAGACACATGAAGCCGGGCCCAGGATATACCTGGGCCCGGAAATTGGAGCTCATGACCGGATTTGAACCGGTGACCTCACCCTTACCAAGGGTGTGCTCTACCTACTGAGCTACATGAGCATAACCTTCACGTCGCCTTGCCAGGCAACCAAACCCAACCGGAGCTGGAGCGGGCAGCGGGAATCGAACCCGCATCATCAGCTTGGAAGGCTGAGGTTCTACCATTGAACTATGCCCGCAAACCTTCCGATGCCTGCCAGCCTTCCGGCTTAAATCTGGTGGAGGGGGGAGGATGACTCCGCCCTTCGGGCCGCCATCAGGAGATGGCGTTCAGCCTGCTTCGCAGGCATGTCGAACCTCTTTCGGTCCGAACCCTCCCCCGGCACTAAGACCGGAGGAACCTTACTCAGCAATCAAGCCCGCAAGCTCTTGATCACTTTCCAACATCTGGTGGAGGGGGGAGGATTCGAACCTCCGAAGCTTTCGCGTCAGATTTACAGTCTGATCCCTTTGGCCACTCGGGAACCCCTCCAGAAAAGGGCCTACATTCTCTTTACGGCCCAACCACTTGTCAACTTATTTTCAAGCGATTTATGAGCCCTGAGAGAAGCTGGAGCTGGCGAGAGGAGTCGAACCCCCGACCGGCTGATTACAAATCAGCTGCTCTACCAACTGAGCTACGCCAGCTCACAAGGGTTGCGAATTCTATAGAAAGGCTGCGGGGTGCGCAATCACTCTGCGAATCAAACGGCGAATTATTCACCACCGGCGACATCACAGGCCATGCGATCCATTGCAACACCCTGATTCCCCTCAAGGAATGCAGAAAGCGCCGGAGATTTTTCCGCGCTCTTGTCGAGCAGATAGAGCCAGTATTCGGTGACCTGCTTGGAGGTTTCCCGCACAAAGGCCGGATAACCGGCATTGCGCATCTTCACCCGCAGGCCTTCTGCCGATTCCTTGCTGGAGAAATAGCCCAGGGAAATCGCATTGGCATCGTCGCCGTCCTTGACGATAAAGCTGTCCACGCCGCGATCCTGCAGATCGTGCAATACCCGCAAGGCCCGCTTGCGGTCCTGATAGGGCGGCAGATACACCCAGTTCAGCCGGTCCTTATTGACCGTCACAGCCCTGACCACCCCGCCAATACCCGCGGCCTTAAGCTGGGTAAGCCCCGCCTCCGCATCCGCCTGGCTCGCCCAGGGACCAATCACCGGGCACAAACTGCCCCCGGCGGGCGCGGAGGCAGCCCGGCGCGGCTGCGGAGACTCGGTCAGCAACTGCAGCCGCTGGCCACCGCTTGCATCCGCCGTACTATTGAGCGCCACCCTGGGAGTCGTTGGCGCCAGAACCCGAGTCAGGCTCCAGCCCAGGTAAACCAGATTCAGCACCAACAAACTGTAGAATACCCACCGCACCGGCTGTCACCCCCGTTTTATTGTTGTTGCGCCGCGACGCGCTCAAGACCGTCCAGCACCAGGTCCGGAAGATGGAGAAACGCGAAGGAAAAGGCGTCGATCAGTTCCGGCGCATCACCGCCAGTGACCACTACCTGGCAAGTATCTGCAAGGGCCTCACGCAGTTCAACCACCACCTCCGTGACGAAAGCCACAGACATGCGCAATAAACCGTTATGCACACATTGGCCGGTTGACTGACCCAGCGCCAGGGAGGCTGACCCCGGTTCCACATGCACATCCGCCGTGTCACGCAACAAGGCGCCGCGCAACATACCCAGGCCCGGCACGATATAACCGCCCAGAAAGCGCCCGCGACCATCAACGGCATCAATAGTCAGGGCGCTGCCACAATCAATGACCACACTGGCACCGTAACGCTGATAGCACTCGATCATAGCCACCCAGCGATCCACGCCCAGTTTGCGTGGTTCCGGATAACAGCTCTGAACGCCGAAATCCGTCTCACAGGAATAATAGAACTGCGGCTCAACCCCGGCATGCTGCAACAACCAGCGGGCGATTTCGGCATCCGCTTCGATGCCCGCTACCGAGGCAATCCAGATACAGTCTGGACGGCGACCCGCGAGCATGGTGGCCAGCACCCGAGACCATTGGCGACCGTGCCGACAACCACCCTGCTGGCAATCCACACCATCACGCATACGCCACTTCAGCGCGGTATTGCCCACATCTACATATAGAATCATTGCACTCTCAGACTGACTTCACCGCCATGCAACTGGCTCAGCCCTTGCTCGGTCCGCAACAGCAAGGCACCGTCGTCGGAAACCCCGGATGCCACCCCGCATATGCGCTGGTCACCCGCCAGCACTTCAACCTGAAGCCCGTTACAGACATCCAGCCGCTCGAACCCTGCCATGAACGGCGCGAAGCCGTCGGCGGAAAATTGCTCAAGCGCCTCCAGCATTGTCACTGCCAGATCCGCACACAAGGCGGAGCGATCCAGTGGTCGCCCGGCATGGCTGGCCAGATCGGTCCAGCGCTGATCAATGTCGCGAGCCTGGTCCGGCGTCATTTCGCCATTGATACCCAGCCCCACAACCACATCCACCTGACCGTCCATTTCACCGGCCAATTCAATCAGGATGCCCCCCAGCTTGTCACCGTTAACCTGAAGGTCATTGGGCCATTTCAACCCCACCGGCAAACCAGGCACGTGCCGCATCAACACCTGGGCGGCAGCCACCCCTACAGCCAGGCTCAAACCGCCCAATGCGGAAAAGCCCCGCGCCAATGAATAGCGAAGGGACAGGTAAAGGTTCGCGGCGAAGGGAGATTGCCATTGTCGGCCACGTCGACCTCTCCCGGCATATTGATATTCGGCCACCACCAGCTGCGGCTTGCCGCCACCCTCCAGCGCTAGCGCATCGGCGTTGGTGGAACCGGTAGCACAGTGATAGTGGAGATCCGCTCGCCCGGCAAGGGCAGCGGAAAGGGAGCCGGGATCGAGTAGCCGCAGCGGATGGGCGAGCCGATAGCCACGCCCTTTCACTGACTCTACTGCCAACCCCAACTCGGTTAACCGCTGCATGCGCTTCCAGACAGCAGCCCGAGAAACCCCCAGCAGCTCGCCAAGTTGCGAGCCGGAGCAGAAAGCACCATCAGCCAGATGGCGGATCAGTTGCAGATCCGCCTCACTGACGCCGCTTACGCCTCCCAAATTACCCCTCGGCTCTTGGCCCACTGCGGAATTTGCTTGGCATAGTACTTGTCGATCTCGTTACGCTTGAGCTTGAGCGTGGGCGTGATGAGATTATTTTCAACGGTCCAGGCATCCTTGCAAACGACCAGTGCCGGCATCCGTTCATGGGGGTCGAGCTCCTCGTTAACCCGCGCGAGCAGCGCCTCAAGCTCCTTGGTGAAACGCTCCTTCTCGGGACCACGCAGCTTGGCATCCTCTTCCACCGTCAGGTTGAGCAGCGCAATCGGTTGCCCCATGCCCTCACCGATAACACAGGCCATCTCCAGCCCAGGCTGGCTTGCCAGCCGGTTTTCGATCGGCGCCGGCGCCACATACTTGCCTTTTTCGGTCTTGAAGATTTCCTTCACCCGGCCGGTGATACGCAAACGCCCCTTGTGGTCAATTTCGCCCACGTCACCGGTACGCAGCCAGCCGTCCTCGGTCAGGTCTTCTGCGGTTTTTTCCGGCTCCTTGAAATAGCCCACCATGTTACAGGGGCTCTTCACCAGGATTTCGCCACCGTCCCCGATGCGACACTCAACCCCCTTGTTGGGGGTCCCCACACGACCAATGTTCTGATCGCCTTCACTCGTGGTATGGGACCAGGCCAGGTTTTCGGTCATGCCGTAACCCTCCAGGATTTCCAGCCCCAGGGTCCGGAACCAGCGAATGATATCGGGGGACAGGGCCGCCGCGCCGGAAATCGCCACCCGGCATTGATCCAGGCCCATGGCAGTTAGCAGTTTCTTCTTTACCACCTTGTTGAGGAACGGCACTTTCAGCAACCGGGCCAATTTCTTCGGCGGCATGGCATCGGAAGCACGCTGATAGAACTTGGACCAGATACGTGGAACGCCGAAAAACAGAGTCGGACGGGCACGCTTGAGGTCTTCACCAAAGGTCTCGAGGGATTCGGCAAAGAACACCTTGTGGCCCACGAAGAACAGGGACAACTCCACGGCAGCCCGCTCGGCAACATGGGACAGCGGCAGGTAGGAGATCATCCGGTCATTCGGCGTCAGGTTGTAAACCGATGCCAGATCACTGCCCACCACCGAGAAAGACTCGAAGTTATGCATTACCCCCTTGGGCATGCCGGTGGTGCCGGACGTATAGATAATGGTTGCCATGTCATCACCGGATAACGTCGGCAGATCGGCCAGCGGCTCATTATTCTTGATGAGATCTGGCCAACAGGGATACTGGGCACAGGCGTCTTCCGGGGCCAGTGTAAAGGCAATGCAGGGCAGCCCTTCCGGCACGCCATCTTTCATCATATCCCAGTCGTCCAGCTTGCCCACAAACAGCAGCTTGGATTCACTGTGCTCAAGAATCTGCCGAACGGTCTCCGCAACCAGGGTCGGATACAACGGAACACTAACACCGCCAGCCATCCAGATTGCCAAATCGGCGATCATCCACTCCGCACAGTTTTTGGACACCAGCGCAACATGATCGCCCTTTTCGATGCCCTGCGCTTTCAGGTAGCTGGCCATGCGGCGGGCTTCGTCATCCACTTCACGCCAGGTATATTCTCGCGCCTTGCCCCCGCCCATGGGTTGCACCATCGCGACCTGGTCGCTCTGTTTGCCAACCCGCTCCTGCAATGCAACCAGCGGCGTAATCAAAGGTCTGTTGTTGTCTGTTGCCATATTCAATACCTTGTCCCAAGAATCCAAACATACAAAAAGCCGGCGAACCGGCCTTACCCATCGAAACAATGGTGACGTGGCGGCTATCTTGCCAGCCGATTACGCCCCATGGGCCACGCAAACAATGCCAACCCAAGCCCCCAGGCACCATTCAGTAACAGGCCAACCATCCAGGTGGCCATGGTTACCTGCATACCCTTGAGGGGAAACACCACTGTCATGGCAACCACCGTCGGGCCGATGGCGCCAAGCACTATCGCAACCAGCCAATAGCGCCAACCTTGAAAGCGTCGGAACAGGCCCCAGAGCGCCAGCCCCCAGACACCGCCCCAAAACGCCAACGATACCACCTTCGGCACATCGAATGGAGCCACAGGCTGCCAGTTATAAGGCGCTACCGGCACCAGATCGAACCAGTAGAAAATAGCCAACAGACCCTGATGAAATAGCAGGGTAGAGAAGAAGCCGGCAAAAAATCCTTTTATTACAGCCATTTCATCTCCATTCGCCGAGCCTCAAGAATAATTACAGTGTAAGCAGGGCGAAAGTCATTGTTGGTTTATTTAATGTTTATTCCTGACTCCATCTCGGCAGATGGAAACATTAAAAATCAATTTGTTTACAAAATAGCAGGCCGGTAGCGCCATAGCCAGTGTGATGGCGCATCAGTTTTTCAGCCTAAGCGGTGACAGGCAATGGCAATTTTTTCAATACTGGCCCGCTTTGTGTCTATGGATGAGCCCCATGACAGAGACACGACGAGCCACAATGGACGTCAGCAGGCAGGCTTGACGATGGAGCATGTCGAGAGCTGCTCCCGGGAAACATCGCAGCCTAATAGGTTTGTGAACTGGCGGCCGACTCCCGGGAGAGAGCCACAGCGATTCTTTTACGCAAGGGGGGACCTGCAGAGAGCATGACCAGCATGCTCGAGCCCCCTCTGCTCTAGCAGTAACGGGTAGCGCTTATGAGAAGCCTGAAGCCGGCACCCACCGTGCATTGGTTGTCACACTTTGGTGCCGCTTGACGGATGGCGGCGTTTCCGCGCGGCAGGGGTAGGCGTTCAGCGTGATCCACGTGCTTTGCCTGCCAAGCTTAACCGCCGCCTTTGCGGCTGGCCTGGAGGGTGAGCGTAGCGGATTACATATAAAAAAAGCCCCGTC
>JAWVWY010000167.1:0-6407 GCA_033723495.1 Alcanivorax sp.
CCAGCGCCTACCGTGAGCAACAAAGCATCACCTCATGAGCATGGGCCTGCGGGTTTACCTGAGTTAACACATTAATGGCATAAATGGCCCTTTTGAGCGGCGCACAGGGCGGTTAGCGTTGGGCATCACTTTTTGTGGAGCCAACCATGCCCAGTACAACCGTTATGGTCACCGGTGCCTCCGGCTATATTGCCGGCTGGATCGTCAAGTCCCTGCTGGAAGCCGGCCATACCGTCCATGCCACCGTGCGTGACCCCAACAAGGCCGCCAGCGTTGATCACCTGAAAAGCATCGCCGAGCAGGCGCCAGGCACCCTGAAACTGTTCAAGGCCGACCTGCTGGATGCGGACAGCTTCGATGCGCCGATGGCCGGCTGCGAGGTCCTCATGCATACCGCCTCGCCCTTCGTGCTGGAAGGCTTCACCGATGCCAACGAGGCGCTGGTGCGGCCAGCGGTGGAAGGCACCCGCCACGTGCTGGACGCGGCCAAACGCTGCCCCACGCTCAAGCGGGTGGTGCTGACCAGCAGCGTCGCCTCGGTCTACGGCGACAACGCGGAAATGAAAGGCAAGACCGCTTTCACCGAGGCGGACTGGAATACCACCAGCAGTGTTGACCACAACCCCTACCAGTATTCCAAGGTGGCCGCCGAGCGCGAGGCCTGGAAAATCCATGACACCCAGAATCAGTGGGATCTGGTGACCATCAACCCGGGCATGGTCTACGGCCCCTCGCTCACCAAAGCCAGCAACTCGGCCAGCATCGACACCCTGCTGCAGATGGGCCGTGGCAAGCTGCGAACCGGTGTGCCGGCATTGAGCTATGGCGTGGTAGATGTGCGCGAAGTGGCCAGTGCCCACGTGCTGGCGGGCTTTGAGCCGGCCGCCGAGGGCCGTTATATCCTGGTTAACCGCGAGCTTTCCATGCTGGGTATCGCGCGCCTGTTGCGCCAGCAGTTCGGCCCCCGCTACCCGTTCCCGCGCATGCTGGTGCCCAAGGCCGTGGTGTGGGCGGTCGGGCCGCTGATGGGGCCGGTGACGCGCAAGTTCATCAGCCGCAACGTGGGGCATCCGATTCGTTTTGATAACAGCCGCAGCCAGCAGTTGGGCGTCAGCTACCGGCCGCTGACCGACACCTTTACCGACCACTTCCAGCAGGTGCTGGATGATGGTCTGGTGCGCCAGCGCTGAGCCGCCCCGAAAAAGGCAGAGCCCATGACCGCGAAAACCGTCCACTGGCAGGATCTGGCCAAAGGCGCCATCCAGATGGTGCCGCAACTGGCCAATATCCGCCGCACCAACCTGCTGCGTCTGGCCGGCCTGCGCCCCGGCCGCCGCCAGTCCATCGGTCGGGTACTGGAATACTGGGCCCGCAAGGCCCCACATCAGGTAGCCCTGACCTTTGAGGGCCAGCAGTGGACCTACCGGGAGTTCAACGCCTGGGCCAACCGTATCGCTGCCTGCTGGGCCGAGCAGGGCGTGGGCCCCGGCGACCGGGTAGCCATCCTGATGGAAAACCGCCCGCAGGTGCTTGCCTGCGTGGCGGCTACCCTGAAGCTGGGCGCCATCGCCGGTATGCTCAACCATAACCAGCGCGGTGAAGTCCTGGCCCACAGCATCCAGCTGGTGGCCCCCAAACTGCTGGTGATCAGCGCCGAGTGCCATGAGGCCCTGGCCAGCACTGTCTACACGCCACCACAAACCCCGTCGCTGACCTATCTGTGGTTCGGCGGCGATGCCGGGCAGGTCGCGCCGGATGGCTGGCTCGATCTGGACCGTGAAATCGCCCACCAGCGCAGCGACAACCCGGCCAGCACCCGGCGGGTGCGCGCCGGCCAGCCGTGCTTCTATATTTTCACCTCCGGTACCACCGGCCTGCCGAAAGCCTCCAAAATGACGCACTATCGCTGGCTGGCGGCCATGGCCGGCGTCGGTGGCATGACCCTGGGTATGCGCCAGGACGATGTGTTCTATTGCTGCCTGCCGCTTTATCACAACAATGCGTTGACCGTAGCCTGGGGCGCGGTGCTGTCCATGGGCGCGACCCTGGCGCTGGATCGCAAGTTCAGTGCCTCGCGCTTCTGGGACCGGGTGCGCGAGAGTAACGCCACCGCCTTCTGCTATATCGGCGAGCTGCTGCGTTACCTGCTCAACCAGCCGCCCTGCGACCGTGACCGGCAGCACCGGGTGCGGCTGATCACCGGCAATGGCCTGCGCCCGGAAATCTGGCAGGCCTTTGAAGAGCGCTTTGCCATCCCGCGCATCTACGAGTTCTACGGCGCCAGCGAATCCAATATCGGTTTCATCAACGCCTTCGGCGTGTCACAGACAGCCGGCTTCACCCCCTTGCCCTTTGCCATCGTCGAGTTCGACCATGACAGCGAACAACCGCGCCGCAATCGCCGCGGCTTCATGCAGCGCATCCCCAGGGGCGGCGTCGGCCTGCTGATCAGCGAAGTGACCAAACGGCGCCCCTTCGACGGCTACACCGACCCGGCCGCCGACGAGAAAAAACTGCTGCGCGATGTGTTCAAGAAAGGTGACTGCTGGTTCAACTCCGGCGACCTGGTGCGCGACCAGGGCCTGCGTCATATCCAGTTCGTTGATCGGGTCGGCGACACCTTCCGCTGGAAAGGCGAGAACGTGGCAAGTGGCGAAGTGGAGGGGGCGCTGGGGCAGCACCCGGCCATCGACCATGGCGTGGTCTATGGCGTCAGCGTGCCCGACAGTGACGGCCGCGCCGGCATGGCTGCGGTCACCCTCAACGATGCCGCCCACTGGGATGGCCAGGCCCTGGCCCGGCACCTGTGCGAGGCCCTGCCGGCCTACGCGGTGCCCCTGTTCGTGCGCCTGCGTGCCCACCAGGAAACCACCGGCACCTTCAAATACCGCAAGGTGACCCTGAAGCAGGAAGGCTTCGCCCCGAACCGGGTGGACGACCCGCTCTATGTCTTGCTGGATCGCGAACAGGGCTACCAGCCGCTCACGACGGAGCTTTACGCGCAGATCCAGCGGGGCGATGTGCGCCTCTGAACGCGGTATGGGCCGAGGCGGCGACCACGACACCGGCACACGCCCGCCGGCAACCCCGGCCGCCGAGCTGGCCCTGCGCAGCAACCTGCCGCCACGCCCCTGAGCGCTGACGCCCGGCGAAAGTGCTATGCCGGGCGGCCACAGTTGCTACACTGCACGCCTGTTTTCTTGCCACCCGGGCCTTGCCGTGACTGATGCCTTGTTTTCCTCGCTGCCGCTGGGCAGCGACATGCTCGCCAATCTCGATACCCTCGGCTATACCCGCATGACACCGGTGCAGGAGGCCAGCCTGCCGCTGTTGCTGCAGGGCCGTGACGTGATTGCCCAGGCCAGCACCGGCAGCGGCAAGACCGCCGCCTTCGGCCTGGGTCTGCTGCACCCGCTCAACCCGCGCTATTACGGTTGCCAGGCGTTGGTCATGTGCCCCACCCGCGAGCTGGCCGATCAGGTGGCGGCTGAAATTCGGCGTCTTGCCCGTGGCCCGGGCAATATCAAGGTGCTGACCCTGTGCGGCGGCCAGCCCATCGGCCCGCAAATCGGTTCGCTGGAACATGGCGCGCAGATTGTGGTGGGCACACCGGGGCGCCTGCTCAAGCACCTGAGCAAGGGCACCCTCAGCCTCGACGGCCTCAATACTCTGGTACTCGATGAAGCCGACCGCATGCTCGACATGGGTTTCTTCGACGATATTGCCGAAGTGATCCGCCAGACCCCGGTGCGCCGCCAGACCCTGCTTTTCTCCGCCACCTACCCGGCGGGTATCAAGCAGCTGGCGGAAACCTTCATGCGCGACCCGGCCCAGGTGGAAGTGACAGCGCTGCATGACAACACCCGCATCGAGCAGCGCTTTTATGAGGTGGAGCCCCTGCAGCGCTACGAGGCCGTGGCCGATGCCATTGCCTGTTTCCGGCCCACCAGCTGTGTGGTGTTCTGCGTCACCAAACAGCAGTGCCAGGACGTGGTCAGCGAGCTCTGCCGGCAAGGGTTGTCTGCCCGCGCCCTCAACAGTGATCTGGAACAGCGCGAGCGCGATGAAGTGCTCACTCTCTTCGCCAACCGCAGCCTGACGGTACTGGTGGCCACCGACGTGGCCGCCCGCGGGCTGGATATCGATAACCTGGATATGGTGATCAACGCGGAACTCTCCCATGACCCGCAAACCCATATCCACCGGGTTGGTCGTACCGGCCGGGCCGGCGAGAAGGGCCTGGCCATCAACCTGGTAGCCCCCCGTGAGAGTCGCCGGGCCATGGCCATCGAAGAACTGCAGGGCGAGCCACTCAACTGGCACCCGGTATCCAGCCTCAAACCCCGCGAAGGCGAGCCGCTGCGCCCGCCCACGGTAACCCTGTGTATTGCCGCCGGTCGCAAGGACAAGCTGCGCCCCGGCGATATCCTCGGCGCCCTCACCGGCGACGCCGGCATCCCCGGCAGCCAGGTCGGCAAGATCACCGTCAGCGACTACCAGGCCTTCGTGGCGATCGAACGCGACAGCGCCGAACTGGCCTTGCAGCGATTGATGAACGGCAAGATCAAGGGCAAGAACCGGCGGGTGCGCAAGCTGTAGTCGGCTTTCCATTACCACCATGGCGACCTGCGCCGGGCCCTGCTACAGCATGGTCTGACCCTGCTGGAAGAGACCGAGGACGCCAGCCTCAGCCTGCGCCAGCTGGCGCGCCTGGCCGGGGTGTCTCCCGGTGCGGTCTACCGGCATTTCGCCAACAAGGAAGAGCTGCTGGTGGCGCTGGCGGTGGAAGGTTTCGAGCGCCTCACCCTGGAACAATCACAGGCCTACCTGCAGACCAAAGCCACCGGCAGCTCGCTGGATGCCTTTCGCGCCGGTGGCGCCGCCTACATCCGCTTCGCCCGCCAGAACCCGGCTCTGTTCCGGCTCATGTTCGGTCGCTTTACCGCGACTCTCCACAGCCCGGCACTGGAACAGGCCAGCAAAGCCAACCGCGATGTGCTCATGCTCGGTATCCGCAAAGTGCTCGGCCCTGACACACCGGCGGATGACCTGCACGCCACCAGCATCGGCACCTGGGCCATGATCCATGGGTTGAGCGCCCTGATTCTGGATCAGCAGATCCAGGAGCAAGGGGCCGAGCTGGATGCGCTGGTGGAGAAGATCATCCGGGGAAGCAGTGAGTGGGATTAGCTAAACCATCACCATGCGGGGTGGCAGCCGGCAAAGGATGAGCTAAAGGTGCATGCCTGGTCGGTAGATGCCGGGCGAGGGGTAACGAGCTTGATCAGCATTGCCCTTCTGTTTTATCTCGGCATCTTGAAGATACGATGTCTTGCCCCGTGCGCGGTCAAACCATAAATAAAATGCCCTGGCGGATAGCCGGGTTTTCAATTTCCATCTCCGCTCTTGTGGCAATGGTCCAAACAACGGCTCCCCATCCCTTGGCAAGCAGACACCGGCCGAGGTTGACGAATATCAACTTTTCCACCCGGTTCCAGGCGTAGGCTGGAAGAACTCCTCGGGCGCCTTATGGCGCCGGGCCACCATTGCAGGAAGCGGGTGCCATGAAGCAAGTGCGCGAGCCCATGTCCGCCGTCGATACCGCCTGGCTGCGGATGGAAAACGACAACAATCTGATGATGATACAGGCGGTGCTGATTCTGGATGGCCCGCTGGATATGGCGCGCTTGCGTGTCGTGCTTGAGCAGCGCCTGCTGACATTTTCTCGCTTTCGCCAGTGTGTGGTGATGGAAAAGGGCCATGCCTTCTGGCAAGACGCCCCCGGTTTCGATATTGACCACCATGTCCATCGCGTCGGCCTGCCAGGCAAGGCGGATATGGCCGAGCTGCAGGCGTTCTGCGCGGATCTGGTCAGCACGCCGCTCAATTTCCACCACCCTTTATGGCAGATGCATGTGATCGATCATCTCGAAGGGGGGCGCAGCGCCTTGGTCGGTCGTATTCACCACTGTATTGCCGATGGCCTGGCGCTGGTCAGGGTATTGTTGTCGGTGGCGGATCCGTCGCAGGAAGAAGAGCCTGACGCGTCAGCGGGGGATACCACTTATCACCACACCTCCTTGGTGGAACGAAGCCGTCAGCTTGGCCACGAGCTGATTGAAGAGGCCGCAGCGCTGGTTCGTCATCCGGACCTGATTCTTGAGCTGGTGCGTTCTGGCTGGTCGGCGGGAGCCGAGCTGATCAAGGTCAGTCTGCAACCGCGCGACCCGCCCACCTGCCTGAAACGGCCGCTGACCGGGCGCAAGGTGGTCGGTTGGGCCGAGCCATTGGCTCTTGATGAGGTCAAACTGGTCGCGCATGCCCTCAACGGTACCGTCAACGATATCTTGCTGACCTGTGCCACCGGGGCGCTGCGTGCCTGGTTACTGGAGCAGGGCGAGGATGTA
>JAWVWY010000168.1:0-6383 GCA_033723495.1 Alcanivorax sp.
ACGAAAGACAGCGTTGACCAGCGCGTCCTTGCTTTCGAAATAGCGGTAGAGGGTACCAACACTGACACTGGCCTGGGCGGCAATCGGCGGAACCGGGGAGCCATGCAGGCCATGTTCGGCAAACACCCGCAGCGCTGCGAGGATGATCTGTTCACGCTTGCTGTTGTCCGGGGGGGTATCGGTGACCGGCCTGGCTTGAGGCATGGGCTTGCTCCATGTCTGAATGAATGTTCATTCATTAAATGCTGACATTGAATGATGTTATGGTCAATGGGTCAAACTGAGCCAAATTGCAGGCAAGATTGAATCCACAAGCCGCAGCGCAGTTGCGGGCAGATGTTGGAAGATAGGGGCAGATAGGGGCAGATAGGGGCAGATAGGGGAAGATAGCGGCAGGGCGGGATGCTTGGGCGCATCCACTTTCACCGCAATTGAAACCGGGGTGGGCGCATTGCCAATCGCGTGGGCTGCAGTCTTTGCGGCTGGCCAGGGCTGTGTGGGCCTTGCCGCTTGAGGCTAGATTAGCCCTTTTTCCCGGGCGGCATGGGCCGCCAGGTCCGCCACCAGCGTGACCGGGCGCGCGAAAGAGCGGTCATAGTGGGCCTTGGCCAGGGCATGGCATTCGGCGCTGATCTGATCGTATAACTGGCGCGGCGTCTGCCCGCTGGCGGCTGGCAGGGCACGCAGACCAAACAGACGGTAATCGATGCGCTGCTGACCGGCGGCCTTGAGCAGTTCCGGCACCCAGCCCTGGGGGGATAGCTGAGTCTGGTAGCGCAGGTTCTGGAAATCCAGCTGCTCGGCCAGCTGGGCCGCGTCGCAGACCACAAAGTAGTTGTCTACCACCTGGGTCAGCAGCAGATCCAGGCGGCGCCAGACTATCTGCTTCTGTTCGTCGCTGTAGCCGTTCCAGTCCACCACTTCGTGGCTGAAACGGCGGCAGCCACGGCAGACGGTGTCACCGAATACGGTGGAACAGACGCCGATGCAGGGGGTGCGGATACGATTGACTGACATGGCGCAAAGCCTACCAGAAACGGGGGTGATTGGTAGCGTGTTGGCCGGCGCTGACCTTGAGCATCCCCGGCAAATCGGCCATGATTATGCGTTCATGCGGGTAATGCGATAATAAGCAGGCATACCGGTCAGTCCGGGTAAATGCCAATGCGGAGAATAATAACATGCGAGTGGTAATGCTGGTGGCCGTATGCATGGCTGCCTTGTCGGGGTGTTCCGGGTTTGGCCTGGGTGTGCCATCCACACCGGGGGCATTTCTGCAGGCCCCTGAGGGCAAGACCTTCAAACCCATGGACACTCTGGACCCGCGTAATGCCATGGTCTACATCTACCGGCCGATTTCTCGCTGGGGGTTCGAGGAAGTGCAGGCGCCGACCTTTTTCCTGAATTCCTCACAGTTGTTTGGTCTCAAGGCCGGTGCCTATGAGTGGCTGGAACTGAATGCCGGTAGCTATGATTTTTATGCCCGCCGTCCTCTCAGCGTGCTCTATCTGAAAACCGTCTTTGAGTTGCCCCTGAAGATTGAAGGGGGCAAGGATTACTACTTCCGTTATTCGGAGACCCAGCCGCTGGATCTCAAGGAGCTGGTGGCCAATCCAGACGACTACCAGCAGGCCGGCCCGCTTCAGCAGGTGCCCAAGGCCCTGGCCTTGCGCGAGATTGCCGATTTGCGCCTTGATGAGCCAGGACTCTACTACAGTCAGCAGGATAAAAAGGCACCCCGCTGGGCGCCGTTCTATACCTACCAGGATGACGAGAGCCAGAACGCGGCGGCAAAGCCGGGCTTGCTGGCTCGCACCCGCTCCTGGCTGGCTAATCTTTTCTGAGTGTTCTGAAAAAACCGTGGCCAAAAAAATGGCGCCTCCGGGCGCCATTTTTGTATCAGTCGTTTTCCGCCAGTCGCCGCTTACTTTGCAGCAGGCGTTTCCATTGTTCCACATACTCGGGCAGGGCCGGCGAGGTCAGGTTCATGCCGGTGATTTCCTGCACCGCCTGCGGGCTGATGGACTTGCCGCCATAGACGTTGGCCAGACGCAGCAGCGCATGGGTGTGCAATTTGCGCTGGGATTCGAAGCGCTGATCGTAATAGACGTATTTGTCGTCCCAGCCGAGGATGCGGGTATGCACCTGGAATTGCTGATAGGGGCGTAATTCACGGATATAGGCAATTTCCACATTGGCGACTACGCCATTGCAGCGGGCGTCTACCATGCGGTTCAACAGGCCGGTGACCACCGCATGTTCCAGCCGGCAGCGATCCATGAACTTCAGGTACTTGGCGTTGTTCAGATGCATATTCAGATCGATGTCCAGCAGCCCCACCCGGAATTCCATGGATACCACGTCAAACAGCTGGTGTGTGGGCGGACGCTTGCGCCGCCGGGCTGCGCTGATCAGTTCGAGCATCGACTTTTCCTTATTGCCCCATCGGATTAGGGGCCGTCATTATCTGAACAAAACACGGAGTATACCGGTCCTTGGGGGTGACTGTCAGTCAACAATGGCAAGGTGCAAGCTGAACAGATTATCGTCGTCCACCCAGCTGCCTGCGGGCCGGAACCCGGCACGGGTCAGCAGCGCGCTAAAGTCTTCCACGCTGAACTTGTAGGAGTTTTCGGTATGGATGCGGGTACCGGCGGAGATCGTAAGCTGGCGATCACCGAGCCGGATATGCTGATCGCGCAGACATTCCAGATGCATCTCTATACGTTGCTGCTCGGTGTTGTAGAACGCCAGGTGGTGGAAGGCCGCCGGGTCAAAGCCGCAATCCAGTTCCCGATTCAGGTGATGCAGGGCGTTGAGGTTGAAGGCGGCGGTATGGCCGGCACGGTCGTTATAGGCGGCATTCAGCCGGGCCGGGTCCTTTTGCAGGTCGGCGCCGATCAGCAGGGCGCCGCCGGGGCCGGCCAGCTGGCGTAGCCCTTGCAGAAATCCCAGTCGTTCGGTGGGTTCGAAGTTGCCGATGGTGGACCCGGGAAAAAACACCACCCGGCCGGCTGGGGCCAGCGAATCCGGTATCGTCATGGCCTGACAGTAGTCGGCACAGATCGCACTGATCTGCATGGCCGGAAATTGACTGGCCAGCTTGTGGCTGGCATCCAGCAGGCATTGCCGGGAAATCTCCAGCGGCATGTAATGGGCTGGCGACCAGGCCTCCAGCAGCAACCGCACCTTCTCGCAGCTGCCTGCGCCCGGTTCGGCGATGGTCTGCGGCTTGCCCAGGCGCTGATAAATTTCCTCGGCGTAGCGGTTCAGTAGCCCTGTTTCGGTGCGGGTGGGGTAGTACTCTGCCGTCCGGGTTATGCGGTCAAACAGGGTTGAGCCGGTTTCATCGTAAAAGTATTTGGGGTGCAGTGACGGCGGTGTTGATGTCAGCGAGGCCCTGACTTCCGTCAGCATGTCGGTCATTGGCGGCTGCATATCGTAGAACGTCAGGTTTGGGCCCAGCTGTTGCTGGTGTATCTCCGGCTGAGACTGTTTCATCGTCACCTCTTTCAATGGTGCGGTTAACGGGCGGCACAGGGCGCGCCGTTGCTATCTACCTCAGGCATCGGCGGCCAGCCGGATACCGCTGAACTGCCAGCGCTGGTGCGGGTAGAAGAAATTACGGTAACTGGCGCGCAGGTGGTCGCTACTGCTGGCACAGGAGCCTCCTCGCAGCACCATCTGGTTGCACATGAACTTGCCGTTGTACTCCCCGACGGCGCCTTGGGCGGGCCGAAACCCGGGGTAGGGCAGGTAGGCACTGGCGGTCCATTCCCAGACATCGCCGAAACAATGGCTCATGGCGCTGTTGCTGGCATGGCCGGGCTGGTAAAGACCGTTGTCGGCAAAGCCGCCACGGACCGGCTGTGTGCTGGCGGCATGCTCCCATTCCTGTTCGGTGGGCAGCCGCCGGCCGGCCCAGCGGGCATAGGCATCCGCCTCATAGTAATTCACATGGGCCAGTATCTGGCTGTGGTGCAGGGGTTGCGGGCCGGCCAGGGTAAAATGCTGTTGCAGATCTTCATGCCAGTAGAGAGGGCGTGTTGCCTGCTGCTGCTGAACCCAGGCCCAGCCATCGGATAGCCACAGTTGTGGCTGCCGGTAGCCGCCATCTTCCACAAAGTCGCGAAACTCGCCGTTGGTGACCGGCCGGTTGGCCAGCATGAAGGGGGCCAGCCAGACCCGGTGACGAGGCGTTTCGTTATCGAAGGCGAAACCCTCAACGGCACCGATTTCCACCAGCCCGCCCTCAAATCCCTTAAAGGTCATCGCCGCGGTTGGCTGGCCGGGTGCCACTGCGTCACTGATGGCCGGCGCTATCGGATTGAAGGACAGGCTGTATTTCAGGTCGGTAAGCAGCAGTTCCTGATGCTGTTGCTCATGGTGCAGGCCCAGGGCGATCAGTGCCGCCAGGTCCGGCTGCTGCTGAATCAGGTCGCTCATGGCGTGATCCACATGTTGCCGCCAGGCGAGCACCTGCTCGCCGGTGGGGCGTGACAACAGGTGCCGCCGGGGGCGCGAGAACTGCTCACCGATACCGTTGTAATAGCTGTTGAAAAGGTATTCGAAGCGGTCATCGACCGGCTGGTAGCCGGGCGCATGGGGTTTGAGCAGAAACGTCTCGAAGAACCAGGTGGTATGTGCCAGGTGCCAGCGCGGCGGACTCACTTCCGGGCAGGCCTGCAGGCCCATATCCTCACTGCAGAGGGGGGCGCAAAGCTGCTCGCTGAAGCGCCGTATATGTTGATAGTGGCTGGCCAGTATGGCCCTGTGATGCTGGCTGCTGTCTGGCAAGGTCGTTCCTCCCATGCCATTGTTCTGAAAAGAGTAACCCTATCCCGGGCGGCAGTGCTAATAACAACTCGACGCGGGCCTGACCAAATCGTTGTCTGCTGGCATATCGCTGAGCGAAAGCAACAATGAGTGACCGGTTACAGGCAGATATACTACCTGCATGCCCTGTCATCCATTTTTACCCTAAGGAGATTTTATGAACATTGCAGGTAAAGTTGCCGTGATTACCGGTGGTGCATCCGGTCTGGGTCACGCCACCGCGCAAGCCATTGTCGCCAAGGGCGGCAAGGTGATGATCCTCGACCTGAATGACGAACAGGGTCAGGCAGTGGCAGCAGAGCTGGGCGACAGCGCCGCCTTCGTGAAAACCGACGTGACCGACGAAGCGTCGGTCCAGGCGGCGATTGCCGCCACGGTGGAAAAATTCGGGGCCGTTAATGTGGCAGTCAACTGTGCCGGTGTCGGCTCTGCCATGAAAACCGTCGGCCGCGAGAACAAGCCCCATGATCTGGGGGTGTTCAGCAAGGTAGTGCAGATCAACCTGATCGGCACCTTCAATGTGACTCGCCTGGCCGCCGCCGCCATGGCCGAGAACGACCCCGGTGATGACAACGAACGGGGCCTGGTGGTCAACACCGCCTCGGTGGCAGCGTTTGACGGTCAGGTGGGCCAGGTGGCCTATGCCGCCACCAAGGGTGGCGTGGTCGGCATGACCCTGCCCATCGCCCGCGACCTGGCACCGCTGGGCATTCGCTGCAACACCATTGCGCCGGGCATCTTCAACACGCCGCTGATGAATGCGGCGCCGGACAAGGTGAAGATGCCGCTGATCGAGATGACCCAGTTCCCCAAGCGCCTGGGTAATCCGGAAGAGTATGCGGCGCTGGTCTGTCACATGATCGAGAACAAGTTTCTCAACGGTGAGACCATTCGTATCGATGGCGGGATTCGCATGCAGCCGCGTTAAACGATTGCTACCTGCGACAAAAAAGCCGGGCGTTTGCCCGGCTTTTTTTTGTCTGGGTGATTCGCTAACTCACCAGTTGGTAGCAGGGCCGGTAACTGCTGCCCGGCAGCTTCATGCGTTGCTGATCGACAAAGGCCTTGAGCAGTTCGTCCAGATGCTCCATCAGGCCGCTGGGCGCATGCAGGGCGTAGGGGCCGTGGGCCTCGATGGCCTGGATACCCTGTTCCTTTACATTGCCGGCGACGATGCCGGAGAACGCCCGGCGCAGATTGGCGGCCAGCAGGTGGACCGGTTGTTGCGGGTCCAGATTCAGGGCCGCCATGGCCTGGTGGGTGGGGGCGAAGGGTTGCTGGAAATCTTCCGGCACCACCAGACGCCAGTTGAAGTAGAAGGCGTCGTTATTGTCCCGGCGCGACAGGGTCAGCTGGTCAATGCCATGGCACAGCTTGAGGGCCACCGCCTCCGGGTCATCAATGATGATGTCATAGCGCTCGCTGGCGGCCTCCCCCAGGGTATAGCGGATAAAGGCATCTACCCGGCGGAAATAGTCGGCGCTGCTGGCCGGCCCGGAGAACACCACCGGCAACGGGATGTCGGCATTGTCCGGGTGCAGCAGTAC
>JAWVWY010000169.1:0-6202 GCA_033723495.1 Alcanivorax sp.
ATTCCGAGGATGCGCCGGCGGGCACCTACTTCTCTACCCACGACGCCTTCCCGGGCAAGGGTGCGGACCATGTCATCATCGATGGCCGGGTCGTGGCACTCAGTGCCGGTGCGCCGGGCCTGGAGAATGCCTTTGCTGCCTATACCAATGCCACCTACGGCAGTGACTACCAGTACGAAGCCACCCAGGTCACGGTGGACCGAATCCATGACAAGGAGGCCAAGAACGGAGGGCAGTTCGGTCTTGCCTACCGTTACTTCGCCGAAGGCCTGAACGGCACCGAGTTCGCGCTGTATTACAGCCGTACCCATGCCCGTACGCCGGTGGTTGGGGCACGTCTTACCCAGCTCAATTCCACCGGTAGCCCGGCGAACATCGCCCAGACCATTGATACCACTCAGTATCAGATGGCCTATGTGCAAGATGAGGACATGTTCGGTGCCAGCTTCAATACCAATATCGGCACCATGTCCCTGGCCGGCGAAGTGGCCTACCGGCCCAAGCGCGCCATCATCAACGAGGTGGGCGATAACCTGATTGCCAACCTGGCTGGCGCGGCGGCAGTTGCAGCACCGACCATCGGGCAGCTCACCCAGCATTGTGTGCGCGCCGAACTGGGTGGGGACTGTCTGGATTCCAGCAGCGCCGTACAGCAGAACCAGATGTACTACTTCTATGACGAAGTACAGAGTTACAACAGCTCGCTGGTCAGTATCTTCAACTTCGGGCCGTCCCTGGGCACCGACAACCTGATCGCCTTGCTGGAGCTTGGCATGGAGCATGTTCAGGGCCTGGAAAATCCGGACCTGCACTACAACTCCACCGCAGCCATTCTCGACAGCGAAGCGAAAATGCGTGGCGGTGTCGGGCACTACGACCTGGACAAGACCTCCTGGGGGTACCGGGCGGTGGTGAAAGCGGATTTCAATAACATCTACCGCGGTATTGCCATGAGCCCGAGCCTGCGTTTTGCCCAGGACGTGAACGGCAATTCCCCGATCGGAGGCAACTTCATGGAAGGGCGCAAGGCCGCCACTCTGGGCGTTGATTTCGTTTATCTCAACAACCTGCAGGTGAGCCTGGCGGCGACCACCTTCTGGGGTGCCAAGTATTCCAACAAACTGGCCGATCGCGATAACGCGTCAGTGTCGGTCAAATACTCTTTCTAATTTTGAATAGTTTGCGGGCCGGTCAATGGGCCGGCCCGGTTTTACGGAGAGCAATCATGTTCAAGAAACTGACGGCATTTGGCGGTGCCATGGCATTGTCGTTGGCCATCGCCGGTGGTGCCCATGCCAAGGTGTCTGCTCAGCAGGCCGCACAACTGGGTAAAAATCTCACTCCTTTCGGGGCCGAAGTGCAGGGCAACGGTAAGCCTGTTGCCTCTGGTATGGGTATCCCCGATTGGACCGGCGGTATCCAGCGCAAGGATATCCCCAAGACCTACACGCACCCGGGCCAGCATCATCCGGACCCGTACGCCAGCGACAAAATTGCCTTCACCATCACGGCGAAGAATGTCGGCAAATATGCCAGCAAGGTGCCGGTGGGCGTCCAGGCGATGCTGAAAACCTACCCGGATACCTTCAAGCTGAATGTCTATCCGAGCCATCGTTCCACGTCGGCACCGCAGTGGGTCTATGACAACACCAAGAAAAATGCCCAGACGGCGGTTCTCGAGCCCACCGGTGTGAAGGATACGTTCGGCGGCATTCCGTTCCCGATTCTGCATGGCACCAATGAGGAAAAGGCCCGTGAAGCGATCTGGAACCATATCCTGCGCTGGCGCGGCCTTTATGTGGTCCGTCGTGCTTCGGAAGTGGCGGTGTTGCGTAACGGTGCCTACTCGCTGGTGACCTCACAGCAGGAAGTCTACTTCCGCTATTACGACCCGAAATACAATTTCAACACCCTGGACAATGTGATTTTCTATTACCTGTCCTTCGTGAAGGCACCGGCACGCCTGGCCGGTGGTGCCGTGCTGGTTCACGAAACCCTGGACCAGAAGAAAATGCCGCGTCAGGCCTGGGGCTATAATGCCGGCCAGCGTCGTGTCCGTCGTGCGCCAAACCTGGCCTACGATACCCCGATCGCCGCGGCCGATGGCCTGCGTACCGCCGATGACACCGACATGTATAACGGCTCACCGGACAAGTACAACTGGAGCCTGGTGCATGCCAAGCCGGTGGAAATGTTCATTCCCTACAACAACTACAAGATCGACAGCGCTGATGTGACCTACGACCAGCTGCTGCAGAAAGGGCATGTGAACCCGGACTACGCACGCTGGGAGCTGCATCGCGTGTGGGTGGTGGAAGCAAACCTGAAAAAAGGTGAGCGCCATATTTACACCAAGCGTCGTTTCTATATTGATGCCGACTCCTGGCAGATTGCCGCAGTGGATCAGTATGACCGCCGTGGTCAGCTGTGGCGTGTGAGTCTGGCCTACATCAAGAACTACTATGAAGTGCCCACTCAGTGGAGCGCGCTGGATGTGTTCCATGATCTGCGTTCCAAGCGCTATCACGTGCAGCTGCTGGATAACGAAGAACCCACGATTCTGGATTTCAGCCAGCCGGTGCCGGATGAGCGCTACTTCCACCCGGCCGCCCTGCGTCGTCGCGGGCGGGGTTAACGCCAGAGACTTTGTGCCGGCTGCAGTATAGCCGGCACGTCGCACGCCGACCGGGTCCGCCTGTGCCCCGGTCGTTTTGTGCTTGGATCGGGAAAGAGATGGGACAATGAAAAAATCAATTATGACGGCCTTGCTGGCCGTGCTTGCTGTGTCCGCGCAAGCGGATTACCTCAAAAAGGATGCTCCCCTGGTAACCGCCAATACTTACCTTGGCCTGGCATATGCCGGCGACCGGGCGGTGGCGGTTGGTGATCGGGGTCGTATTCTCTATTCCGATGATCAAGGCGATCACTGGAAGGCGGCTCAGTCCCCCACGGGCGTACTGCTGACAGCCGTTTGCTTTGCGGATGCCCGCCACGGCTGGGCCGTGGGCCATGATGCCGTGATCCTCGGCACCAGTGATGGCGGCGAAAGCTGGCAATTGCAATACAGCGATGCCCTGAACGCTAATGCCGGTAGCGATGACGATGCCACCGATGACGCCCAGGATGACTACTCCATGGACGATATCTACGGTGATGCTGACGCCGCGGCTCCGGTCGATACCTCCGGCGCGCCTCTGCTGGATGTGCATTGTGAAAGTCGCGATCGTGCCGTGGCCGTGGGGGGGTATGGCTATTTTGTTGAAACCACCGATGGCGGTGCCAGCTGGAACAAGGATCTCAAGCGACTTGATAACCGTGATGGCTGGCACCTGTATGCCTATGCCGGCATGGCCGATAACAGTGTGCGCTATATTGTCGGCGAAAAGGGGGTGATCTTTCTGTCGCTGGACAAGGGCTTGACCTGGAAAGCGCTGCAGAGCCCCTATAAGGGCACCCTGTTTGGGGTCACCGAGCTGTCCGATTATCAGGCGCTGGCCTACGGCCTTCAGGGCAATGTCTGGCTGACCGGTAATCGCGGTGTTAGCTGGACCCATGTGGACAGCGGCCTGAGCCGCGGTATCAATGACGGTACCGTACTGTCTGACGGTACGGTTGTGCTGGTCACCAACGCTGGCGGCATTCTTACCAGCCACGATGGTGGTCAATCCCTGTCTTTGCGGTTCCTGCCGAACCGTCAATCCATTTCCGCAGTACTGCCTCGCAAGAAGGGCGGCGTTCTGATCGCCGGCCAGGGGGGAGTGCGTGTGGTTAAAGACATCCAGTAAGGGGGGCACAACATGTCCGGACGTATTTCACAAAAACTGGCCGGTGGGGTATTCGCCAGCCGGCCAGTGATCCTGCTGGTTTTTGTCGCCCTGACCCTGGTGTTGGGTTGGCAGGCCAGCAAGATCCAGCTCAATACCGATATCCGCAAGATGGTGCCGCTCGACCATCCCTACATCCAGAACTTTCTGGCGCATCAGAATGATCTTAGCCTGGGCAACGACATTCGCGTCATTGTCGAGGAAACCAAGAGCGACGACATCTTCAACGCCGATTACATGCAGGCCCTCAAGGAAATCACCGATCAGGTGTTTGCCATGCAGGGAGTCGACCCCAGCAAGATCAGCTCTCTGTGGACCAGCAATGTACGCTGGAATGAGGTGACCGAGCAGGGTTTTCAGGGCGGCGAGGTGATTCCGCTCGGCTATGACGGCACGCCGCAGCAGCTTGAGCAGCTGCGTACCAATGTGCTGCGCTCCGGCCAGGTTGGCCGGCTGGTGGCGGACAACTTCCGCTCCAGTATTGTCCATGCCCAGCTGCTCGATGCCCTGGGCAAGGATGGCGTTGATATTCCGGCGTTGTCCAAGCAGCTGGAGACCCTGCGCAGTACCTACCAGAAGAAGTATCCGAACATCAGCGTCCACATCGTCGGCCTGGCGAAGAAGGCCGGTGATGTGATGGCTGCGGCCCAGGAAGTGGCCATGTTCTTCTTCTTCACCCTGGGGCTGATTGCGGTCCTGTTGCTGCTGGACACCCGTTGTTTGCGTAGTGCCCTGACAGTGACAGCCTGTTCTTTTGTGGCGGTGATCTGGCAGCTGGGTATTGTCAGTTTCCTGGGGTTCACCATTGACCCTTATTCCATGCTGGTGCCGTTTTTGGTGTTTGCCATTGCGGTTTCCCATGGGGTCCAGGTAGTTAATACCCTGGCGCACTATGCCGCCGGAGGCCAGACGCCGCTGCAGGCTGCGCGCTCCACCCTGGAGGCACTGTGTGTCCCGGGCATGGTGGCACTGCTGTCCGATGCCATTGGCTTCCTGACGCTCTATATCATCGATATCGGCGTGATCCGTGAACTGGCCATGGCCGCCAGTATCGGGGTGGCGGTGATCATTATTACCAACCTGGTGATTGTGCCGCTGGTGCTTTCCTACCTGGGTGTCAGTGGTGCCGCTGTGCGCAAAATCCAGGCCGGCGAGAAGAAGGACCATCCGTTGGCTGGCCTGTTTGCCCGCTTTACCAAGACCCCCCTGGCCATTGTCTCCATCCTCATTGCGCTGGGTGGCTATGGGGTGGGCATCTACCTCAGCCAGGATCTGAAAATCGGTGATCTGGACAAGGGCGCGCCGGAATTGTGGCCGGACCCGTGCGGGCAGCAGGATTGTCCGCGGGGCTATCAGCCCAAGCCCCGTTACCAGTACAACCACGACGTCAACTTCCTGGTGTCGAACTATTCGGTGAGTGCCGATGTGCTGGTAGTGATGGCGGAAACGCCGGCGGAATCCTGTAACAGCTATGCGGCCATGGAAAGCATCGACGATCTTTCCTGGTATCTGCGCGGTGTCGATGGGGTACAGGATGTGGCCAGTATTGCCTCGGCCACCAAGCAGATTGCCACCAACATGAATGAGGGGTCGCTGAAGTGGGCTACCGTGTCCCGCGACCAGTATGCGCTCAACAATGCCATGAGCTTCATGCCGGACAGCCTGTTCAACCTGAACTGTTCGCTGACCCCGCTGTATGTGTTCCTCAATGACCACAAGGCGGAAACCCTCAACCGGGTGACGTCGGCGGTGGCCAGTTATGCCAAAACTCACGACAAACCAGGGGTAGTGCAGTTCAAGCTGGCTTCCGGCAATGCCGGGGTAGAAGCGGCCACCAACCAGACCATTGCTGCCAGCCAGTATCCGATGTTGGCACTGGTCTATGCGGTGGTGTCGGTGTTGATCCTGATCGCGTTCCGTTCGCTGCGAGCGGTGATCTGCATCATCGTGCCGCTGGGGCTGACCTCGATCCTCTGCCAGGCGCTGATGGCCCAGCTGGGTATTGGTGTGAAGGTGGCGACGCTGCCGGTGATCGCGCTGGGGGTTGGCATCGGGGTGGATTATGGCATCTACATCTACAGCAAGCTGTCCCAGTACCTGAAAGAAGGGATGGACCTGGAAGAGGCCTACAAGGAAACCCTCAAGACCACCGGCAAGGCGGTGGCTTTCACCGGCATTACCCTGGCGGTGGGGGTGATTTTCTGGGTGTTCAGCTCCATCAAGTTCCAGGCCGACATGGGCATCCTGCTGACCTTCATGTTCCTGTGGAACATGGTCGGGGCGTTGTGGCTGCTGCCGGCGCTGGGTCGTTTCCTGCTCAAACCGGATCCGGTAAAAGCCAGGTTGCGTTCCTGATATTGCGACGCTGATTCTGATCG
>JAWVWY010000170.1:0-6131 GCA_033723495.1 Alcanivorax sp.
GATAATAGTTCCAGGCAAGCTTGTTGCGGTCATTCTGAAAATAGAGATCGGCCAATTCCAGGTTCGGCTCTACCGCATGAGGATTAATACGCAGTTCCTTGATAAAGGCATCGCGGGCCTTGTCTTTCTGACCCAGCTGCAGATAGCAACGCCCCATATTGCCCCAGGCGCTACCCCGCCCTTCATAGTTAGGGTCGTCGGCGGCATCGGCGAACAGCTTGAGCGCCTCCTTGTATTCACCGTGGGAGTAACGCAGGGTGCCGTAATTGTTCAACGCCGGCGCATAATGGCGGTCGGCATCCAGCGCCTTCTTGTAGTGATACTCTTCGCGGGCCGGGTCCTGCTCGTACTTATAAAGCAATGCCATGGCGTTGTGGGCCATGGCACTGTGGTCATCCAGCTCAAGGGCGCGGGAGAAATGCCGGCGCGCCTCTTCCGGATCCCCCTGGCGGAGGTACTCCAGGCCGGCGGCAACCCGGGCGGTGACCGCCTCTTTCACCTTTACCTTGTGTGCCGGAACGGTCACACAGCCGCTCATCAAAAGACCTGCCAGCAGCAGGCCACAAACCACTCGGACAAATTGTCTCATTGTATTGGCGCTGTCTTGTTATCGGTTTGCTCGGAACGGTGAAAAATCGACTCCTTCCAGCGCTCACTGCGCCTGGTACGGTCCTGAACCTGGCCAACCAGCTGACCACAGGCCGCATCAATGTCGTCACCGCGCGTTGTCCGCACCGTCGTCAACAATCCATTGTCATTCAGGTACTTATGAAATTCCAGAATGTCCGTCTTGCGGGACCGCTCATAGCCCGCATGGGGGAAAGGATTAAACGGGATCAGGTTGATCTTGACCGGAATGCCATTGAGCAATTTCACCAGCTGACGAGCATGCTCCGGCTTGTCGTTCACATCGCGCAGCATCACGTATTCCATGGTAATGGTGTTGTGGCGATGGGTAATGTTGTCGCTGTAACGCTTGCAGGCCGCCATCAGTTCCTTGAGCGGGTATTTACGGTTCAGCGGCACCAGCTCATTACGCAGCTCATCATTGGGCGCGTGCAGGCTGACCGCCAACGCCACGTCCAGATCTTCACTGAGCTGGTCGATTCTGGGAATCACCCCGGAGGTAGAGAGGGTGATGCGCTTCTTGCCGATGCCATAGCCCAGATCATCCTTCATGATGCGCATGGCGGTGAGCACATTGTCATAGTTGAGCAGTGGCTCGCCCATGCCCATCATCACCACATTGGTGATCGGGTGCTCGCCCAGGTTACGGCGGGGGCCGAAGGCACGGCTGGCCTGCCATACCTGGCCGATGATCTCGGCGCTGGTCATGTCGCGCTGAAAGCCCTGCTTGCCGGTGGAACAGAAGCTGCAGTCCACTGCACAGCCCACCTGCGAAGAGACACACAGGGTGCCGCGACGACCATCAGGAATAAAAACGGTTTCCACCGCGCCGCCACTATCCAGGCGGAACACCCATTTGCGAGTGCCATCACGGCTGATACTTTCGTGTTCCACATCCGGGCCGCGAATTTCCGCCACCTCGGACAGTTTTTGGCGCAATGCCTTGCCCACATCGGTCATCTGCTCGAAGGAATCCGCCTGATGGTGGTGAATCCACTTGAGCACCTGCTGGGCACGGAATTTCTTTTCCCCCATTTCCAGGAAGAATGCCTCCATTTGCGGGCGCGACATTCCGAGCAGGTTTACCTTTTGTTGGGCAGTCATAGCCTATCTCCAGATATGCCCGCGGCCACCCGGGGGGCGGCCGACGGGATACAGCTCACTCGATTAACGAGTGCGCGGGCACAGCTCTTCGTCGGCGAAGAAGTAAGCCACTTCGCGGGCAGCGGACTCGGTGGAGTCAGAACCATGGACAGCATTTTCGTCGATAGTTTCCGCGAAATCGGCACGGATGGTACCGGCAGCCGCATCCTGCGGGTTGGTGGCACCCATCAGATCACGGTTCTTGGTAACAGCATCTTCACCTTCCAGCACCTGTACGATCACCGGACCGCTGGTCATGAAGGACACCAGATCCTTGAAGAAAGGGCGCTCTTTGTGCTCGGCGTAGAAACCACCGGCCTGCTCTTCGCTCAGGTGTACCATTTTCATGGCAACCACCTTCAGGTCGGCCTTCTCGAAACGGGAAACGATGTCGCCGATAACGTTCTTGGCCACGGCATCAGGCTTGATGATGGAAAGGGTGCGCTCAACAGCCATCAGTCAGTTCACTCCAGATTGGTATTTAATGGTCCTCGGGAACCGCATAAACAGCTCCCCCGGGGCAATGAGGGGGGTGATAATGTCCCAGGCGGACACCAAGGCACTGCCACCCCCTTGGAACCGGCGGATTATACGCAAGCGCGGCGAATTATGATACCGTTGCGCCCCCGTCGATGCTGCCCTGCTGCACTGGCTCGCCGGTTGCCCGGGGGCATTCGACAGCGCCCGCATTTGGCGTATAATACCTGACTAAATTACTCTGGTATTACGGATTCAACCACCGACAGGCCCTGACCTATGAGCCAAGCCGAACTGGACAAGCTGATCCGCTCCAATTACGAGGCCGGTTTCACCACTACCGTGGACACCGAGACCCTGCCCCCCGGTTTGAGCGAAGATGTCATCCGTTTTTTGTCCGACAAGAAGGGCGAACCGGAATGGATGCTCCAGTGGCGCCTGGACAGCTACCGCAAGTGGCAGGAGATGCCCTCCCCGTCCTGGGCGCATCTGCACCACGACCCCATCGATTTCAATCAGGTGTCCTACTACTCCAAGCCGAAAAGCCTGGATGACGCCCCCAAAAGCCTCGACGAGGTAGACCCGGAACTGCTGGCCACCTATGAAAAACTCGGCATCCCCCTGCACGAGCAGGAAATGCTCGCCGGGGTGGCCGTGGACGTGGTGTTCGACTCCTCCTCGGTATTTACCACCTTCAAGGAAAAGCTGGCCGAAGCCGGGGTGATCTTCTGCTCCATTTCCGAGGCCATCAAGAATCACCCGGAGCTGGTACAAAAATACTTGGGTTCGGTGGTTCCCCAGGGCGATAACTTCTACGCGGCGCTCAACAGTGCGGTGTTTTCCGACGGTTCCTTTGTCTATATCCCCAAGGGCGTGCGCTGCCCGATGGAACTGTCCACCTATTTCCGCATCAATGAGGCCAACACCGGTCAGTTCGAGCGCACCCTGATCATTGCCGATGAAGGCAGCTACGTGAGCTACCTGGAAGGCTGTACCGCGCCCCAGCGTGACGAGAACCAGCTGCACGCGGCGGTGGTCGAGCTGGTCGCCCTGCCCGGCGCAGAAATCAAGTACTCCACCGTGCAGAACTGGTACCCCGGTGACGAGGACGGCAAAGGCGGCATCTACAACTTCGTGACCAAGCGCGGCGTCGCCCACGACAACAGCAAGATCAGCTGGACCCAGGTGGAAACCGGCTCCGCCATCACCTGGAAGTACCCGTCAGTGATCCTGCGCGGCGACAACAGCATCGGCGAGTTCTACTCGGTGGCGCTGACCCGCCATATGCAGCAGGCGGACACCGGCACCAAGATGATTCATCTGGGCAAAAACACCAAGAGCACCATTATTTCCAAGGGTATCTCCGCCGGTCGCAGCCAGAACAGCTACCGCGGCCTGGTGCGCATGAGCCCGCGCGCGGAAAACGCCCGCAACTTCACCCAGTGCGACTCCCTGCTGCTGGGCGATACCTGTGGCGCACATACCTTCCCGTACATCGAGTCCGGGAACCCCAGCGCCACCATCGAGCATGAGGCCACCACCTCCAAGGTCAGCGACGACCAGCTGTTCCTGTGCCGCCAGCGCGGCATCGACCCGGAGAAGGCGGTCTCCATGATCGTCAACGGCTTCTGTAAAGAGGTGTTCAAGGAGCTGCCCATGGAGTTTGCCGTGGAAGCGGGCAAGCTGCTGGAAGTGAGCCTGGAAGGCGCAGTGGGCTGAGCCCCAAGACAAATAACGCCGTAGGAGCTTGCCTGCAAGCGATATCGCCCAGACCAAGCTCAATTCGCTTGCAGGCAAGCTCCTACAGAACCCTGAATCAACCCGGTGCCGGACTCCCGGCCCAACCGAAAGGCGCATCGAAACATGCTGGAAATTCGTGATCTGCACGCCACCGTGGCGGACAAGCCGATTCTCAAGGGCCTCAACCTGACCGTGAACCCCGGTGAGGTACACGCCATCATGGGCCCCAACGGCTCCGGCAAATCCACCCTGGCCAATGTGCTGGCCGGCCGTGACAACTATGCGATCACCGGCGGTGAAGCCCTGTTTGAAGGCAACAGCCTGGCGGACATGGAACCGGAAGAGCGCGCCCAGGCGGGCCTGTTCCTGGCCTTCCAGTACCCGGTGGAAATTCCCGGCGTATCCAACATGGAATTTCTCAAGGCAGCGCTGGAATCCGTGCGCGGCGCCCAGGGCAAGGAAGAGTGGGACTCGGTGACCCTGCTGCGCCAGGCCCGCGCCGCCTGCAAGCAGGTCAACCTGGATGCCAGTTTCCTCAAGCGCGGTGTTAACGAAGGGTTTTCCGGTGGCGAAAAGAAGCGCAACGAGATCATGCAGATGCTGCTGATGGAGCCGAAGCTGGCGCTGCTCGACGAAACCGACTCCGGCCTCGATATCGACGCCCTGCAAACCGTGGCCAAGGGCGTCAACTCCCTGCGCAGCCCGGAGCGTGGCATCGTGCTGGTGACGCACTACCAGCGCCTGCTCGATTACATCGTGCCGGACTTCGTGCACGTGCTGTACAAGGGCCAGATCATCAAATCCGGCGGCAAGGAACTGGCACTGGAACTGGAAGAAAAAGGCTACGGCTGGCTCACCGGCGAAGAGGAGCCCGCATGAGCCTGGCAGACGAGCTGAAAACCCGGGCGCTGGCCAATGCCCGCGAAAGCGGCATCAACAGCGAGGCACTGAGCACGCTGGAGGCGGCCCGCTTTCCCGAGCGCAAAACCGAGCGCTGGAAATATACCTCTTTGCAGGCGCTGGCCGATGGCCACCTGGATGCGCTGGCAAGCGGCGCTATCCAGCAGCCGTTGCCGGCGCTCAGCGACGCGGTGGTGACTATCAATAACGGCGAACTGACCGCCAGCCAGCTGCCCGACGGCGTCACCCTGCAGGACATCGATAATCAGCCCCCCGCAGTAAACGGCCTGGAAACGCCCTTTGCCGTCTATAACAGCGCCGTGGCCCGCCCGATAGTGCTGGAAGTGGCCGCCAACACCCGCATTGAGCAGCCCATCCATGTGCAGATCCAGGCCGCCAGCGACACGCCGGCCCACTGCAACCCGCGCGTGATCGTCAAGCTCAATGCCGGCGCCGAAGCCACCGTGATCGAGCACTACCATGGCGAGGGCCAGGCACTGACCAATGCGGTCACCGCCCTGATCACCGCCGACAATGCCCGGCTGACCCACTACCGCCTGCAGGGCGAAGCCGCCAGCACCCTGCATATCGGCACCCTGATCATCGACCAACAGGGCACCAGCCGGGTGGACAGCTACCAGCTGATGACCGGCAACCGTCTGCGCCGTAATGATGTGCGCGCCCTGGTCGCCAAGAGCGGTGCCGAGCTGAACATCAAGGGCATTTTCGTGGTTCGTGACAAAAGCCATGTGGACAACCAGCTGTGCGTGGAGCACAGCGTGCCCAACTGCCAGTCCGACCAGAACGTCAAGGGGCTGGCCGGCGAGAGCGGCAAAGCGGTGTTCAACGGCCGCATCCACATTCACGAAGGCGCCAGCGGCACCAACGCGCAGCTGTCCAACAAGAACCTGCTGCTCAACCGCGGCGCCGAGATCAACACCAAGCCGGAGCTGGAAATCTACAACGACGACGTCAAGTGTGCCCACGGCACCACCGTCGGCCAGCTCGATGCCACCCAGCAATTCTATCTGCAATCCCGTGGCATCCCGGCGGCCGAGGCCAAGCGCATGCTGAGCCTGGGCTTCGTCAACGAACTGCTGATGGCCCTGCCCCACCAGGACGTGGCGCAATGGGCCCATCCCTGGCTGGAAGCCGAGTTGACCCACGCCAACCCGGCGGGAGAAGACGCCGCGTGACCGTCAAAGCCCTGGACATCGAGGCCCTGCGCGCCCAGTTCCCGATCC
>JAWVWY010000171.1:0-6061 GCA_033723495.1 Alcanivorax sp.
AACTGTCTACCATGAAAAAACCTCGGTATGACCGTGTTTTGAAAATCTTGGAGAGGTAAACGAGATTCGAACTCGCGACCCCTAAATTGGCCATGTTGTGCTCTACCAGCTGAGCTATTCCCGCTTGATCGCCCGGGGCATCGCCCCGTTGCGGTGAAGAATTCTACCCATCAGCCCCGGGGTGTCAACCCTGATTACCGCTATTTTTACTGTCTTTTCAGGACTTTGACTGACTTTTGAGCAATTCGGGGGCCGCGGCCCGCAAGTAGGACGCCATGGACCACAGCGTCAGGCCGGTGGCCACATAGAGAAGCGCGTAACTCAACCACAACCAGGGCGTCATGATAATATCGCCATGGGCATCAAAGCCCGGCTTCTGAGCCAGCAACAAGGTGATGGCCGTCATCTGCGCCACCGTTTTGACCTTGCCCAGCTGGCTCACCGCCACCCTCGCCCGCTTGCCCAGTTCGGCCATCCATTCACGCAGGGCAGAAACGGTAATCTCGCGAGAAACGATCACCATGGCAGGCACCGCGAGCCAGGCCGTGGCATGCACCTGCACCAGCATCACCAGTGCTACCCCGACAATCAGTTTGTCCGCCACCGGATCCAGAAAGGCGCCAAAGGGGCTGGTCTGATTGAGACGTCGCGCCAGGTAACCATCCAGCCAGTCGGTAATACCTGCGGCCAGAAACAAGGCCGCCGCCCAGAAACCACTCCCCTTGAAAGGAATATAGAAAACCAGCACAAGAACAGGAATGGCCAGAACACGGATCAGCGTCAGGATGTTGGGCAAGTTCATCAGAGGATTCGCTTTGTGCATGGCAACTACCGTCTCGCGAGAACAAGCGCACAGTATAACGGAAACTGTGCCGCCACTCATTGCCGATTACCGGTCTTTCCTTCCGCCGATAACAGCACACCGGCCACCGTGCCAGCAACATCCTCTCGTATGAGAGGCAAAATCAGCCGTGAAACCAGTCGTAGAGGGTTTGCGCCATCTGGGCGTTGATGCCCGGCACCCTTGCCAGCTCCACTACAGACGCATTACGCAGCTGCTTGAGCCCCCCGAAGTGAGTCAGCAACGCCTTGCGGCGCTTGGGCCCGATCCCGGGAATTTCATCGAGGCCAGACTGGCGGCGGCTCTTGGCGCGGCGGGCCCGGTGACCGGTGAGCGCGAAACGATGGGCTTCGTCGCGTACCTGCTGCAACAGATGCAGACCGGTATGACTGGGGCCAGGCACCAGCTCACGACCGTCCGGCAGATACAGCACCTCCAGACCGGGTCGCCGGCTCGGGCCCTTGCCGATGCCCATCACCAGCATCTGGTTATCCAGCTGCAATGTCTGAATAACCTGCCAGGCCCGCTGCATTTGCCCCTTGCCGCCATCAATCAGGAGCAAGTCTGGAATACGCCCCTGTTCCTTGGCGACCCGCTGATAGCGACGGCGCACAGCCTCCTCCAATGCCTCATAGTCATCCCCGGCGGCCTCGGGAGTCACATTGAAATGACGGTAATCCCCCTTGCGCGCGCCCTGCTGATCAAACACCACACAGGATGCCACTGCCTTTTCGCCCTGGGTGTGGCTGATATCAAAACACTCGATCCAGCGCAGCGGCGTGCGGCTTTGCAACAGTTTCTCCAATGCCAGAAAGCGCGCTTCCAGGTGCTCACGGGCAGCCAGATCCGCCTCCAGCGACTGGCGCGCATTGTTTCGCGCCATCTCGACCCAGGCGGCCCGCTCCCCCCGTAGACGCCAGGCCAGACGCACCTTGCGCCCCCATTGCTGCTGCAACGCCTGCTGGAGGACCTGCCCGGTTGGCAGCGCGTCACTAAGCAGAATTTCCTGAGGGATCACCGCATCATCGCGCTCACCCAGGTAATACTGCGCCAGGAAAGCCTCGAGAATGGCATCGCTGTCTTCCTCGCCACGGGTGTCAGGGCGAAAAGTGCGATGACCGAGAATCCGGCCATGGCGAATCATCAGCACCTCTACCACAGCCAGGCCATGGCGAGTTCCCAGCGCCACCGCATCCAGATCCGCCCCCTGCCCGGTTTCGGCATACTGTTTCTGCTGCACCGCCTGAATCGCCGCCAGCTGGTCACGGATCATGGCCGCGCGTTCAAACTCCAACGCCTCGGCGGCCTGCTCCATGTCACGGCTCAGCTGCTCGGTCACGTCACGGCTACGACCATCGAGAAAATCCATCGCCATCTTCACCTTGCGACCATACGCCTCTTCACTGACCAAACCGACACAGGGCCCGGTACAGCGGTTGATCTGATATTGCAGGCACGGGCGCGTGCGGTTGCGAAAAAAACTGTCTCGGCAGTTTCTGACCTGGAACACTTTTTCGACCAGGGCAATGGCCTCGCGAACTGCGCCGCCACTGGGATAAGGACCAAAATAGTGGCTGCCGGCCCGGCGACTGCCCCGGTGGAACGTGATACGAGGAAAGCGATCGCCGGTGGTAAGGCGGATGTAGGGGTAGGATTTATCGTCACGCAGGAGAATATTATAAGGTGGCCTGAGCGACTTGATCAGTGACTGCTCCAGCAGCAAGGCTTCCGCCTCGCTGCCCGTCACCGTGGTCTGGATATCGGCAATGCGGGCTACCAGCGCCCGGGTTTTGACACTGGAAACATTTTTCTGGAAATAACTGCTCAGCCGGGCCTGCAGATCGCGAGCCTTGCCCACGTAGAGCACCTCGCCGTGCTTATCATACATACGATAGACACCGGGCTTGCGGGCGCAATGCTGAAGAAAATGGCTGGCGTCAAAAGTACTCAAACAGGGAATCCTGGCCGCGAAAAGACGATATTGTAGCAGCCAGGATTACGGCGCCAAGGTCAGGCCGTGCGCAACTCGGAGGTGTCCAGCATGCCGTGCCGAACCGCCAGCAACACCATTTCCACATCACTGGTCACTCCCAGCTTGTCGAAAATCCGGTAGCGGTAGGTATTTACCGTCTTTGGTGACAGGCAAAGTTTATCGGCCACATCCTGAACCTTGTGGCAGCTTACGATCATCATCATGATCTGCAGCTCACGTTCGGACAGCATATCGAAAGGCGACGCCTCATCGCCGGTGTAGGGCTTGAGCGCCATGGCCTGGGCAATTTCCGGGCTGATGTATCGCTGGCCCGCGGTCACCACCTTGATGGCGCGAACCATTTCATCCAGCGCCGCGCCCTTGGTCATATAGCCCGCCGCGCCGGCCTTCATCAGGCGAGAAGGAAACGGTTCTTCCTCACACATGGTTACGGCAATGACACGGATACTATCGTCCACCCGCAGCAATTTTCGGGTGGCTTCCAGCCCGCCAATACCTGGCATTTTCAGGTCCATCAGCACCACTTCCGGAGACAACTCACGGGCCAGCTGAACCGCCTGCTCACCGGAGCTGGCCTCGCCAACCACACGAATCCCTTCCACATCATCCAACATGCGGGCAATGCCGGTTCTCACCAGATCATGATCATCCACGACTAACACTTTGATCATTACTACTCCCCCGGGTACTTCCTGTACCCTTGTTTTTGAATCTCCATAAAAGCGTAGCGCCACGGCCTTGCCATGAATAGTGCAGGATAGACATTTACCGGATCAATGTCTCACTTTGCATATACCGACCGTTCAGCAATTAACCGGCCATCCGTCGCGTCAAGGACGTCTGGCCAAGGTTGGCCACTGCCCAGTGGCTCACAGCCAGGGAAACAAGTACAAGCGTACTCCGATAAACGCCAGCATCGTGGGGCTGTCGGGCAGCAGCCATTACAGGGGGCCATGCTTGTGCGTTTATTGCTATCTCCCCCTCCTTTTTCGCAGCCGTCACCAATCACCCCAGGCCTGGGCTTCCATCGCCCCTGTCGACATTGTGTCAGCGACCATGTCAGGCGGGCAGGTTTGGTGAACGCCGGACCACAGCGAGCGCGAAACGAATCCATCTAACGACAAACGCGCCGAAGCAGTCAGTGAAAAGAGGGATTGCAGCAACAGAAGTCGGCGGGCTCGCACGCAGATGAGGAGGGGTTATTCGGCCTATCCCCGGCCTTACCCCTGCGGGGCCACCTCAAAAGGCGAGGCGTTGCTTGATCGGCTGCATCGCGCAGGCGCTTCGCTCGAACCGGGGGCGCCTCATCACGCGCCCCGGCCAAACAAAAAAGGCGCCCGCTTGGGCGCCTTTATTGTTTGGCGGAGGGGGTGGGATTCGAACCCACGGACGGTCTCCCGTCGACGGTTTTCAAGACCGTTGCTTTCGGCCACTCAGCCACCCCTCCGAAGGCAGCAATCATACCTGAGCATGAGGGCCAGTCAACGGAAAGGCCGCTTTGTGGTGCTCACTTGAGCATTTCTTGAACACCAACACTAGGCCGCCTTTTTTTTGGGTGCGCCCATGCGGCTGTAGCGCGCGAAAATCCGCTTCTTGGCACGCTCGTAACTGTGCGGCTTGAGCCAGCCGGACAGCATCAGGCGCCGGTGCTCGGCTACCTCGGCAGCCAACCGCTGTGAGCCCGCCGGCAAACATTTGGCGGCTGCCTTACTGCGCGATTCAAGGATTTCCAGTAATGATTGCAACTGCCTGCGATCCGTCAGCCGGTTGCGCAAGTCAAACGCGGGGATACCGCCGGTACGGGTATAAAAAAGCAAGCGATCGGAGCAGCGCAAAAACGCCACCACACCCAGCACCATAGCGACGCCAGCCGCCCCCAGGGCCAGCGGGATCTGGCTGCGGGCGAATGCCAGGCCAGCAGCCACAACAAAGGCCAGGCTAAATCCGATGGACACCCAGGCGATAGTCCGGATGCGTTGCGGCCTTGGCGCCAGAAAGGCCAGATTAAAGATCTGCCCCTGGCATGCGACAAAATGCCGGCTGAACAACACCAGATCACGCCGACGCTTCCCCAGACCCGCCGGCTGATGCAGTTCCTGCTCGACCTCCCGCTCTTCCAGTGGCGGGATTCGGGTATACATTTCAGGCTCCAGCCGAGCCCCCGCCACGGATTCGACTATTATGCTCTCTTCGCCCATTTGCGCGAGTCGCGTCCCCATCATTGCACCCCCTGATTCCTGCAACTACCACCCATAAGAAAATATTATTAGTTCGTGCAAGGCAATCCCAGGATGGAGATCACACTTAAACACAATGAAATTTCATGGTCTGAACCGCTCTGACACCTTGATTTTGCCCTTTTCGCCCTTATTATCAGGGACAAATACATAGCCTTGAGTGTCAGTATGAATAACCGATTTGACCCCTATGCCGTCTCACGCAGCCAGGCAACGCCGGTTCATGGCGAACAGGCCGCCCGTGTTCTGAAAAACACTTACATGCTGCTGGGTCTGTCGCTAATGGTGGCCACCGGCGCCGCCTGGTTCGCCATGGTCAACCAGATCGGTTACATCAGCCCGCTGTTCACCATCCTGGTTTACTTTGGGCTGTTGTTTGCCACCAACGCCCTGCGTAACAGCGGCTGGGGCATACTTGCCGTGTTTGGCCTGACTGGCTGGCTGGGCTTCACCACCGGCCCGATCATCAATATGTATGCCCATTTCCCCGGCGGTATGGATATCGTCACCCTGGCACTGGGCGGCACCGCCGGCATCTTTGTGGTCATGAGCGCCATTGCCCTGGTGACCCGCAAGGATTTCAGCTTCCTGACCAACTTCATCATGACCGGTATCCTGGTCGCCTTCCTGGCCAGTCTCGCAGGGCTTTTCTTCCATGTTCCTGCGCTTCATCTGGCCGTGTCCGCTGCCTTCGTATTGCTGTCGTCACTGCTGATTCTGTGGCAGACCAGCGCCATCATCCATGGCGGCGAAACCAACTACATCATGGCCACCGTGACCCTGTTCGTATCCCTGTATAACCTGTTCCTGTCATTGCTGCAGATCCTCAGTCTCGGCGACGACTGATGCGCGTTTCCCTGCTGGTGATGGCAGCGCCGGATTCCCCCGCTGCCCTCACCGCACTGCACACCGCACAAACCCTGATTAATCACCCCGAACACAGCCTTTACCGGCTGTTTTTTTATGGTGATGGCGTGGCGCTGGCCAATG
>JAWVWY010000172.1:0-6013 GCA_033723495.1 Alcanivorax sp.
GCTACTTTCTCTTCGGTGGTCATATCGGTTTCCTTCTGGTTGCTAGATAACGTGTGGTAACGCTTTCTACAACCATCAGGGGGCGATATGGCCACCACTTTGTTTGCGGTGGACTGTCAGGTGAATACCATCACTACACAACAGGGGTGTTTGGGCCATGGGGGGCCTAGCTCATCAAAGTAAACCCGGCCCCCATGAGGGGACTGGTAAAAGAATACGTTATCTCCACAGACAGGACATCTGGCGTTCGGGTTGGTATAGCTCTGTGTATTGGGGCATACACTTGTGAGCCATGTCGGGAGGTGGAAAGCTCCCACATAAGTGGGTCCTGAACTTCTCCAGGAGGAGCCACTGGAGTATCCGCCACCCCAGCCACAAGTGCAGCCTGGGTAATGATTATGTCCATTACACATCGCCATTTCCCGTTAGGTGTTTGCGCTGCTCGATATACTTTATGGGATATGGACATCAGCCTGCCCCAAACGTCCATATCAAGGGTCATTAAATGGACAGCCTTAAACCTTTGGGAGTTCCGAAATATCGGGGTTTGGCGCTATCCATATGCGGACATATCATCCGTATAGTGGACATGCCGGCCCACATCAAGAGCGTGCTGATCGGCCCGTCGGTGACGGTGCCGATCCGTGCCGGGCGGCTGGCGCTGGGGACCTGGCAAGGCATTTATCTGTGCGAGCATCGCAATCAGGGGGGCTCGCGTCGGTTGCTGGCGACCTTGCACGGGGAGTGAGGCAGAGGCGCGGGCGTCTGCGATGCGGCCACAAAAAAGGTTCATCGCGCCATTGCGCAAAGGTGATACAGGGTCGCACGCCAAGCGTCTGACGTGCGACGCCAATCGCAAACCCGGACCGCTTGTGCACCTGCTATTTCGGCACGCCTGGTGGGCGCGTGTTCATGGTGCCCCTCGTGGATATGCACGCGAACAAAGCCTGGTCGTTTGCAAGCAAATCCGTAGGGCCCAGGAATACTCACACGGGCGACATGCCGCGACGACGTCAAGCTGGGCCAGTCACGGTTGGGGGGACGGGTATTGGGTTTTCCGCTTATTGCATCCGACCAGGATGAATTGCCTCGAATCCGCGAACAACCATAAAAAAGCCCCGCAATAGCGAGGCTTTTCAGGTGCGGCAGCAGCCCCGGTTACTGGGCAATCCACTGCATGAACTGGCGCCGCTCTTCCGGGGTGGCCAGTTTCCATTGCGCCTTGAGCGTGTCCAGGTAGCTGCCATTGGCGGAGGGGGCGGCTTTGGGTGCAGCTTGTGGCGCAACGGTGTTTTTCGACTTGGTGTCAGCGCTTTCCACGGCCACGCCGGTGATCGGCGCCAGGAAGCCTCGCTTGAGAATCAAACCGGACTTTTGTGAGGCGACTTTTTTGCCGGTGGCCACGTTTTCGGTCCAGCCGGTGAAACTGTCTTCCATGGCGCGGGCGGCGTCCACGTCCTTGGGCTGCTTGAAGCCCAGCCGGTAGGTTTCGCCGGCCTTGCCGTCAACGATGAAGTTGGCCGGGTTGGTTTTAACGATTTCGTGGTTGTCGGCATCCAGCTGGTAGAGCTCCTTGTAGTAGGCGAGGATCTCGTAACGGCCGGGCGTGAGCTTGAGGCTCTTGAAGTCGGTGGCGAAGAAGGTGTTGGCCGCGTTGACCTGCTTGCCGTTGATGGAAAAGATTTCCAGCGCCGAGGGCACCTGTACCGTCAGTACCTGGTTGTCGGAGCGGGCCGGGCCGTCATAGAGCTGGACCACGGGGGTGCGGGCACAGGCGGCCAGCAGCAGGGTGCAAAGGGCAATCGCAAGGGAGCGAAACAGCGTCATGGGAATAACTCCTTGGGGGGCGCAGGCCCGCCAGTCTGGCGGGCGATTATGACAATTGGGTGACGGGTGGTTTGCTAAAAACCCCAGGTTTCCAGGTTGTCGGGGGCCTTGTTCTGCTCCAGCGCCTTGAGGCCGCGGGCACAGCGTACTATCCACCAGATCGCGATAATCAGCAGCAATAGCCAGCCCACCAGGGCCAACGTGGTGATGCCGGCAATCAGGTTGTAAAGCAGGCCCATCCAGAAGGTGCGGTACTGGAAGCGGAAGTGCTCGCGCAGGGGCGGTGGTGCTTCGCCGGCGTTGAGGTGGGCGATGATGGCGCCGACCACGGCGGTCAGGCCGCCGGTGATCAGGCCTACCAGGTGCAGCACATAGACCACACGGACCAGGGAGGCGGTACTGTTGTTACTCATGGTTCATTGTCTCTAGGCTGTGGTTCCGTGTGTTGTCGGCGGCGCTGGCCTGACAGGTGTCGATGCATTGCTGCAGGGTGTCGAACGGTACGCTGCCCTTGCAGCCGCCCCAGATAAAGCTTTTGCAGCTGCCACTGTCGGCGTCGTAGTAGTAGCGCTGGAAGGCCGCCCGGCAGATGCCGGATTCCGGTGGCTGGTAGCAGGCGTCGGGTAGATCGTGTCTGGCACTCTGGCAGCCGCCCAGGGTGACCAGCATGAACAAAGTGGGGATCAGTCGTTGCATGGGGCGTCCTTGTCTCGCGATTGCCACTGTCAGGGTCTGTTACTGTAACCGCGCTGTCACGGCACGTCAGCCCGTTCAGCCGTGTTTGCCGGATACAAAGGGGTTGTTGGCCCGTTCGTGGCCGATGGTGGACATGGGGCCATGGCCGGGAATAAAGGAGACATCATCCGCCAGTGTCAGCAACTTGTCCTGGATCGCCTGGATCAGGGTATCGAAATCGCCTCTGGGGAAATCCGTGCGGCCGATGGAGCCGTTGAACAGCACGTCGCCGACCACTGCCAGTTTGGCCTGGGGCTGGTAGAACACCACATGGCCGGGGGTATGCCCCGGACAATGACGCACTTCCAGCGCGGTGTCGCCGACGGTAACGGTGTCGCCTTCGTCCAGCCAGCGATTCGGCGTAAAGGGCTCGGCGGGTGCAAAACCCATCATCTGCGCCTGCTGCGGCAACATGTCGATCCAGAACTGGTCATCGCGGTGTGGCCCTTCGATGGGTAGCCCCAGCCGTTTGGCCAGCGGTGCCACGGCGCCCACGTGATCAAGATGGGCATGGGTCACCAGAATCTTTTCCGGCGTGCCGCCGACCTGTTCCAGGGCCTGCAGGATATTGTCCAGATCGCCACCGGGATCGACGATGGCCACCTTGCCGGTGGCCTCGCACTTGAGAAAGGAACAGTTTTGCTGGAACGGCGTAACCGGAAGAATGGCGTACTTCATGGTTGTCGGTACGGGTCGAAAATGTGCCCGCAGTATAGCCGCAAAGCCGGCCCGGATTCATGCCTGACATGAGCATGACCCGGCCGCGGGGATCAGCGGCGGTCCAGTTCCACCGGCAGGCCGTCCCGGGGCATGATGAGAGGGACCAGCTGCACCGGCATTTGATAGCCGGCCTTCACGCTCACCCGGTAGCGCTGGAGGAAGTGGAACAGGAAGGTCTTGGTCTGCAACTCGGCAAAATTGAGACCCAGGCATTTGTGGTGGCCGCCACCGAACGGCACCCACTGGTAGAAATGCTGCTTGTGCTCGGCGCGTTCATCACTGAATCGTTCCGGGTCAAAGGTGTGTGGCTGACTCCAGTACTCTTCCATGTAATGGCTGAAGAGGGGGGAGATATTGACCAGGGTGTTCCTGGGAAAGGTGTACCCCTGCCAGCTCACCTCCTTGATGGTACGCCGGGGGACAGTGGTCAGCGGCGGGCGCATGCGCAGGGTCTCGCGGAACACCCAGCCGGTTTTTTCCAGCCTGGCCAGATCGTCATAGTCCGGCCGGTCCTTGCCCAGTGAGGCCATTTCCTCAGCCAGCGTCTCCTGCCACTCGGGATGCCGGGCCAGCATGTAGATGATTGAGCACAGGGTGCTGGTGGTGGTGTCGTGGGCGGCGAACAACAGGAAAATCATGTGGTTCATCACGTCCCGGTCGCAGAGCCCGCCTTCCTCGGCGGCGGCCTTGCAAAGTTCGCTGAAAAAATCCGGCGTGTCGCTGAGACGTTTCCGGGGCATCAGCTCGGTGACGAATTTTTCCAGGTAACGGCGCCCGCTCATGCCCCGGTGCCAGAGCGTGCCGGGGATCGGCAGGCGCAGCACCGCCAGGGACGCGTCACTGGTATCGATAAAGGACTGGTTGACCTTGTCCGCCTGCGGGCCCATGTCCAGGCCGAAGAAAATCTGTGCACCGACATCCAGTAACAGGCTCTTGATGTGGTCAAAGACGCGCAGGGTCGTGCCGGTTTTCCAGGGTTGAATCTGGTCGGCGATATGCCGGTTCATGCGGTCCAGGTAGCTGGCCAGCGCCGGCTTCTTGAAAGCCTGCTGCATGATGCGCCGGTGAAACTTGTGGTCGGCGAAGTCGCGCAGCATCAGACCATCAGTGAACAGCCGGTCCAGGATCGGGTTCCAGGCGGCCCGGCTGGAAAACACATGGTCGGTGTCGCGTAGCAGGAATTCGTTGGCCTCCGGCCCTAACAGGGTCACGCCACGCTGGAACAGCACCGAGCCCTTGAATACCCGGCCATACTTGTTGGCTCGCTCGGTGACCAGCTGGTGATAGTCCTTCAGGAACGGGAGGGTGTGGCCCAGTAGCGGCCAGCCGTAATCCCCCGGAATCCTGTCAAGGCGACGTTGTGGCATGCGAGGCAGTTGGGTGGCCTCCTGCTGGGCGGTTTCCAGGCTGCTCATGACCGGCTCTCCAGATAAACATTGTGTATATCATATAATCCATGCTGGTGCCGAACGCCAGTCCAATGTCCTGCCTGCTGCGCATTACCCTGGTGGCGCAGCCCGTTGTGGTGGCTGCGACATGCTATGATGCGGGCACAGAAAGGAGAGCGTCTTTTATGTCCAAGCCCGCGGCCCGGTTCGAGCCTTTGGCACTGGCGGTGCTGACCGTCAGTGACACCCGTACCCCGGAAACCGATACCTCCGGGGACCTGCTGGTGGATCGCCTGCAGGCGGCGGGGCACCATCTGCAGGCCCGCCTGATTGTCAGAGACGATATCTATCAGCTTCGCAAGGTGGTGTCTGACTGGATTGCCGACAGCCAGATCCAGGTCATTCTAACCACCGGTGGCACCGGCTTTTCCGGCCGGGATTCCACCCCGGAAGCCCTCAGAGTGCTGTTCGACAAGCATATCGAGGGCTTTGGCGAGTTGTTCCGCCAGGTCAGCGTGGCGGACATCGGCTCTTCCACCATCCAGTCCCGCTGCCTGGCCGGGCTGGCCAATGGCACGGTGATCTTCTGCCTGCCCGGTTCCAACAATGCCTGTGCCACCGGCTGGGATCGCATTATTTGCGATCAACTGGATGCCCGCTATCGGCCCTGCAACTTCGTGGCCCAGGTGCGCCGGTGACGGGCGGCGCCATGGGCCTGATGCCGGTGTCAGAGGCGCTGGCGCGCCTGCTGGATAGCGTTGCGCCGTTCCGGGCGGTCCGCGAACTGACCCTGGACGAATGCCGTGGCCAGTATCTGGCGGAGGACGTGGTGTCGCGGGTGGATGTGCCGGCCTTCGATAACGCGGCGGTAGATGGCGTGGCACTGCGCTACGCCGACCTGGCCGAACCGGGATTGACCCTGCCGATGCCGCTGCGGGTAGCGGCCGGCGACCCGCCCACCACGCTGATGCCGGGGCAGGTGGCGCGCATCTTCACCGGCGCGCCGGTGCCGGCCGGGGCCGATACCGTGCTGATGCAGGAGGACTGTGAGATTGCCGGGGCCCGGGTGCGCCTGCCGGGCAGGGAGACGGCCACTGCCGGGCAGAATGTCCGTCCGGCGGGGCAGGATGCCCGCCGCGAGCAGACGGTGATCGAACGGGGGCAGCGCCTTACCCCCCAGGCGCTGGGTCTGATTGCCTCGGTGGGTGTCAGCCGCGTCAGGGTTTACGTGCCGAAAGTGCTGGTGCTGACCAGTGGCGATGAGTTGCAGGGGCGGGAGGCGGTGCCATTGCCGGGCAAGATCTACGACAGCAACGGACCGCAGTTGCAGCAGTTGCTGATAC
>JAWVWY010000173.1:0-5848 GCA_033723495.1 Alcanivorax sp.
AATCAATGGGTTATGCGCAACCCTTTACCCGGCACGCTTGTGCATGTGACAGGATGACAACGCTGATGAACAAATGTTACCAATATACCCAGCGGCCGTAATCAGCGGGCTGATTCAGCGGTGAGTCACCGCTTCATGTTTCCAAATAATGCATAATATTGCTTACATTCTCATCCCAAAACGACGCTTTGCCAACGCTCGCAAGAAAACGGGATGTCGTGGCTTCTGAAAACGCCATCGCCAAATTGGCCCGGCACTTCTCATACAATACCGCTCTCCCCTCTTTCCGCCGTCTGCGATGCCCAATGGGATACTCGACAATCACCTTTTCTGTCTGGTCACCATTGCTGAAGAACACCTGTATGGCATTGGTAATGGCCCGCTTGTCTGGATCGAGGTAATCCTCGCTGTAACGCCTTTCCTCGCGTACCTGCATTCTTGCCCGTAGCTGGTCGATAAGCGGTTCCCCGGCATGAAAGTCATCCTCATAGTATTGCGCTTTCAAGCCCCCCTTGATCAAGGCCACAGCGACAATGTATTGCAGGCAATGGTCACGGTCTGCGGGATTGTTTAGCGGACCCGTTTTGGCAATGATGCGCATGGCCGATTCGTGGGTGGCAATCTCAATGCGGTCGATCTGCTCAAGCCTGCCGCAAACCTGCGAATGCAGCTTGACCGCTGCTTCGCAGGCGGTCTGGGCATGGAACTCGGCGGGATAGAGAAGCTTGAAAAGAATATTCTCCATCACGTAGGAGCCATAGCCGCGCTGAAAGCGGAATTTGCGCTCCGTCAGCGGCTTGATCTGTTGATCGCTATTGGTCTTGCTGAACAGTACCTCGTAGAAACCCCACAGCGGCGCTCGCAAGGCACCAGGCACGCCCATCTCGCCTCGCATGGCGATATTGGCAAGCTGGACACCACGGCTGGTCGCATCGCCCGCTGCCCAGGATTTTCGAGAGCCGGTATTGGGGGCGTGCCGGTAGGTTCTCAGCGCCTGACCATCGACCCAGGCATGGGACACGGCAGACAACATCTGTTCCCGGCTGGCGCCCATCAGCCAGGCCGCCACGGCGGTGGATGCCACCTTGACCAGCACCACATGATCGAGCCCCACCCGGTTGAAGGCATTTTCCAGCGCCAGCACGCCCTGGATTTCATGGGCCTTGATCATGGCCTCGAGGACCACTTTCATGGTTACCGGTGGCTTGCCCTGGGCACAGTGCTTCTGAGAGAGATGGTCGGCCACGGCCAGGATGGCACCGAGATTATCGGAGGGGTGGCCCCATTCTGCCGCCAGCCAGGTGTCGTTATAGTCCAGCCAGCGGATCATGCAGCCGATGTTCCAGGCCGCTGTTACCGGGCCCAGTCGGTATGAGGTGCCCGGTACCCTGGCGCCATAAGGCACCATGGTGCCCTCCACCTGCGGGCCGAGCAATTTGGTGCATTCGGGAAACTGGAGGGCCAGAATAGCGCAGCCCAGGCTGTCCATCAGGCACAGTCGGGCGGTGTCCCAGGCCTCATCGGAGTCGATACGGTAATTACGGACGTAATCCACGATGGCCTGGATTTCCGGGTCATATTCCGGGCGTTTATTCAGGTCTGCGTTGCCAGACATGAGCGGGGCTCCCAGGCTGAGAATGTCGCATTACCAGACTGGGAGGCTTTTGGGGTAGGGTCAAGGTGATTCACCCCCTCTAGCTCCCCCTCGTTGAGGGGGAGGATTGTCCTGCCAACGGGGCGCGGTGGGCAGCGTGCAGACCGCCGCTCTCTCGTTGAAGGGGAGGATTGTGCTGCCAACGGGCGCGGTGGATAGCATGCAGACCGCCGCCCCCTCGTTGAGGGGGAGGATTGGTTCTGCCAAGGGGGAGACGATCAGAGGCTGTCGCCAGGAATGCGCACGTTACCTTGCATCAGTACATGGGCACTGCGGCTCATGCTGCCTTGGTACGGTCTCAACCTGCGCCCTAATAGGGGCATTCCTGCCTGGGAGGGCAAGTGACACCTCACAGGTAGAAAGCAAGCCGCCCAGAAGCAAGCCAGGATTGAGGCATCTCAGTGGTTAGCATTTTCGCTAACGGTTGGTGAATTCTCATCTCTTTAGTTAGCCGCGCCTGGGCCTCGGCAGGTTCTTCGATCAGCTTTTGCAGGGCGCCAGTAAGGCTTTGCAAAACCACCCGCTCGCCATACTGTTGATACGCAGATTGCCAAGCTTGTTCCCCAACGTCGCCCCAGCTTTCTCTCATCATCAAGAGATCGACAATGTCTTTCAGGCTGTCTTGATAACGATCCGCATTGGCTAGCAACTTTGTTGTGAAACAACTCTCCGCTGAGACGACAGCCACCGGGAACAGCGAATTATCAGAATATATTGTGATGTCATCGCTGTCGAAATGGATGATCTCGAGCTTTATGGGCCGGCCCGCGCCATCCACGATGCTGCGTATGGCATCCCTGTCTGCACGTATTTCCCGCCCTTTGAACAGCGGCGGCTCACAATCAGGGCGAAACAATGCACCGAAGCTGTTCTGGGTAATGGAGGAACGGGCTGCCCGGTAAGCATCCTTGCCAACACAGAATAAATCGATATCGACAGACTCCCGATATTCTCCCAATTCCAGGGCAATGCGGGTTCCGCCGCCAAAAAGGATGTTGTTCTGGGCCAGAAAACCGGAATCCAACCCTTCCAGGATTTTCCAGATGATCTGATGATGGGGCCGAGTCGGCGTTAGCATGCGGCCAGCATCACTCCGTGGCCATGTTTCTCTTTGAGTTGCGCAATCAGGTGTTTTTCGGTGTTTTCAAGCCGCGTCTGGTCGACGAACCGCCAGCGGGTCTCATACAGAGCAAACGCTTTCTCCGGGGCAATAAAACGCCCTGCATGATCCCACATGATGAGATCAAGCTCAGGATAGTGCTTTCTGTCGATCATCGTACCAGCCATACGGCAGCCTCTGATACGCGTTTGATGTGGTTATTTTATCAGCAGAGGTTCGCTAGCAGCAAACCAGGGTATTTTGGCTCTTCTCGGGAATGGGGCTCTCCGGGAGAGGGGTCGGCGTGCAGGCACACTCCCACAGGGGCTGGAGCGGCTTGAAGGAATGGCGGAGATCGGCATTCGCCGATTTCCGCCCTACCCGTTTCTTCCGGCGTTGGTTAGAAGCAGTCGCCGGGAATGCGCACGTTGCCTTCCATCAATACACGGGCACTGCGGCTCATGCTGGCTTTGGTGGCGGTCCACTGGCCGTCAACCTGTGTGGCACCGGCGCCAACGCGAAGGGTGCCGGAAGGATGGCCGAAGGTGACACTGTCACGCTCACCACCGCCGGCGGCCAGATTCACCAGGGTGCCGGGTACGGCTGAGGCGCTGGCAATGGCCACCGCTGCGGTGCCCATCATGGCGTGGTGCAGTTTCCCCATGGACAGCGCACGCACCAGCAGGTCGATATCCCCTTCACCGATTTGCTTGCCGCTGGAGGCCGTGTAGGTCTTTGGTTTGGCTACAAAAGCCACCTTGGGGGTGTGCTGGCGAGCTTCGGCTTCTTCGATGTTCTCGATCAGTCCCATACGCTTAGCGCCGTAGGCACGGATGGTCTCGAACATGGCCAGGGCGTCCTTGTTTTCGTTGATATCGCCCTGCAACTCGGTACCGGTGTAGCCGATATCTTCCGCGTTCACGAAAACCGTGGGTATGCCCGCGTTGATCATGGTAGCCGGGAAGGTGCCCACGCCCGGGACTTCCAGCTCATCAACCACGTTGCCGGTCGGGAACATGGCGCCCTCCCCGTCTGCGGGATCCATGAAGTCCACCTGCACTTCCGCCGCCGGGAAGGTCACGCCATCCAGCTCGAAGTCACCGGTTTCCTGGACTTCACCATTGGTGATCGGCACATGGGCGACGATGGTTTTCTGGATATTGACCTGCCAGATACGCACCACCGCGATGCCGTTTTCCGGGATGCGGTCAGCGGCGACCAGACCATTACTGATAGCGAAGGAGCCGACGGCCGCCGTCAGGTTGCCGCAGTTACCGCTCCAGTCCACGAACGGCTTGTCGATGGAGACCTGACCAAACAGGTAGTCCACGTCGTGATCCGCCTTTTCGCTTTTGGCCAGGATCACTGTCTTGCTGGTGCTGGAGGTGGCGCCACCCATGCCGTCGGTTTGCTTGCCGTAGGGATCAGGGCTGCCGATGACGCGCAGTAGAATCTTGTCGCGGGCAACGCCGGGGACCTGAGCCACTTCGGGCAAGTCGGTGAGACTGAAGAAAACGCCCTTGCTGGTGCCGCCACGCATGTAGGTGGCGGGAATTTTGATCTGTGGTGCATGAGCCATGGATTTGCTCCTTTAAAAAAACCCCGGCGGTGATACCGGCGGGGTTGGATATACAGGGGACTTACGTGGGAGCTTGCCTGTAAGCAAAAGATCGCCTGCAGGCAGGCTCCTACGGAAAGGTAATTCCGGATCGGCGGAGATTGGCTGATGGCCATTTCCGCCCTACGGATTTCCTTAGCTCGCTTCCGCCATGAACTCCTTGGCGAATTTTTGCAGGATGCCACCGTTAGCGTACACGGAGACTTCTTCGGCGGTATCCAGTCGGCAGATCACCGGTACGCGATCGGTTTCCCCGGTGTTGCGGTGAATCACCAGCTCCAGCTTGGCGCGCGGTGCCGGTTCGCCTTCCACGTCATAGGTTTCGGTACCGTCCAGCTGCAGGGTGTTGCGGGTTGTCCCCTCTTCAAACTGCAGCGGCATGACGCCCATGCCGATCAGGTTGGTGCGGTGAATGCGCTCGAAGCCTTCGGCGACGATGGCTTCCACACCCGCCAGTGCCACGCCCTTGGCGGCCCAGTCACGGGAAGAACCCTGACCGTAGTCCGCACCGGCGATGATAATCAGCGGCTGCTTGCGCTCCATATAGGTCTCGATGGCTTCCCACATACGCATCTGCTCACCTTCCGGCTCGACGCGGGCCAGGGAACCCTGAATCACGTTGCCCTGCTCGTCGCGGCACATCTCGTTGAACAGTTTCGGGTTCGCGAGGGTGGCACGCTGGGCGGTCAGGTGGTCACCACGGTGGGTGGCGTAGGAGTTGAAGTCCTCCTGCGGCAGGCCCATCTTGTCCAGGTAGGCACCGGCAGCGCTATCCAGCAGGATGGCGTTGGACGGTGACAGGTGGTCGGTGGTGATGTTGTCCGGCAGGATCGCCAGCGGACGCATGCCCTTCAGTTCACGCTGGCCAGCCATGGTGCCTTCCCAATATGGCGGGCGGCGAATATAGGTGGATTGCGGACGCCAGTCGTAGAGCGGGCTGGCGGCGCGCTCACCGTCACCCTTCTTCTCGAACATGGGGATGTAGGTCTTGCGGAATTGCTCCGGCTTCACCGCGGACTTGACGATGGCATCGATCTCTTCGTCTGACGGCCAGATGTCCTTCAAATAGATCGGGTTGCCATCCTGGTCCTTGCCCAGGGCATCCTTTTCGATGTCGAAGCGCATGGTACCGGCAATGGCGTAGGCCACTACCAGCGGTGGTGAGGCCAGGAACGCCTGCTTGGCGTAGGGGTGAATACGGCCGTCGAAGTTACGGTTACCGGACAGTACCGCCGTGGCATACAGGTCACGGTCGATCACTTCTTTCTGGATCTCGGGATCCAGGGCACCGGACATGCCGTTACAGGTAGTACAGGCGAAGGCGACCACGTCGAAGCCCAGCTCCTGCAGCTCCGGCAGCAGACCGGATTCTTCCAGGTACATTTTCACGGTCTTGGAACCGGGTGCCAGGGAGCTCTTCACCCACGGCTTGCGCACCAGACCCAGCTTGTTGGCGTTACGGGCCAGCAGGCCGGCA
>JAWVWY010000174.1:0-5847 GCA_033723495.1 Alcanivorax sp.
AACATCGGAATTCCAAGAGTCCGGATCACATACCCCCTGAAATGTTATCTGGCGTTTCTGCTAATTTTGATTTTTTTGCCGAGTCTCTCGTGCGGGAAACGCAAAACCCGGGTTGCCGCAAGGCGCCCGGGTTTTTTTATGGCGGTGGATTGGCAATCACAGTGTACTTCGTGCTGCTGAGACGCCAGGTTGCGCCCTGGCGTCCGCCGCGAGCCGTATACCCGGGCATGTTATGTCCCCTGTGGGCGCTACCCCCTCTGACTCCCCCTCAAGGAGGGGGAGGACGGTGAATCATCAGGGAGATGAACGCGTACGACGACCTCCCCCTGAACAGGGGAGAGCCGGGTAGGGGGGGCGACGGTGAGTGCTGACAGGCGAACGACAGTTTTTTTATGCCTTTGATATTCGTTAATCCGTGACGCGCAAAAAAAAGGGTCGGCATATGCCGACCCGGAGTCACCGGAAAAGGGAGAGCAACGGTGATAACAACAAATCAGGCAGCGTTTTTGAGAACGTCGCCCAGCAGGGCGTCGAACTGCTCCAGCTTGTCCCGGTTGTCGTGGTCCCAGGGGTGGAAGCCGGGTTTGAACCAGTCGAACCAGGGCCGGGTAATATTGCGGAAGATGCCCTTCTTGCCCCAGGTGTGTCGGGCCACGGCTCGCCAGCCTTGCAGGTCGGTGAGGCCGCCCTTGATGCGCACATTGTGCAGATAGAAGGGGATAAACAGGGCAAAGAAGATGCCGGTGGCGGCGACCAGGGTGCCGCTGCGCAGTACATAGGCGCCCAGCTTGCTGTCATCGCCGATGGCTAGGCGATAAACATCGAAAGCTACCGCCTTGTGCTCGGTTTCTTCCAGCGCATGCCAGTTCCAGATCGCCTTGTAGCCGTCGTCAGCGCCTTCCATAATCTCCGGCAGATCCAACAGGCCGCCGCCGAGAATGGCGGTCAGGTGTTCCAGAGCCACTGTGGCGGCCAGCTGGAAGGCTTTCGGTGAATACTGCTGCACCGCCTTGAGCAGTTTGGCGACCAGGTCTTCCTGGCTGTGCAGCGGCACGCCGGCCTGGGCAACGAAATCGTTGTACTCTTCATGCTCACGGCCGTGCATGGCTTCCTGACCAATAAAGGCGGTGACGGCCTGCTTCAGCTCTGGATCGGTGATCTGGTCACGGTAATGCCGTACGCTGTCGATGAAAAAGCGTTCCCCGACCGGGAAGAACAGGCTCATGGTATTGAGGAACTGGCTGACATTGAGGCCATCCCTGTGCCAGGTGAGCGCCTTGGCCGGATTGAGATTGAACTTAAGATTACGTCGTACGGGCAGGATATTTATTGTCATGCCTGGTGCCTCCATAAACGTTACATTGTTCGATGGTACAATCGACCATGAAACAATCAAGGGGCAAATTGACGCGGAAGGATAAAAAGTGTCTGAAAAGAAACAGGAAATTGCTGAGCGTCTACTTCAGGGCCTGGTTTCCCATCTGAGCGAGCGGTTGTCGCCCGCCCAGCTGGAGCCATTGCTGGCCTCGGAACTCGATTACCTGCTGGAACGGGGCCAGCGTTTCACCCTGACGCAGCTGGTGGCGGTGGAGCAGGTGCAGGTCACGGCCCGCAAGTATGCGGTGCAGATGGACATCAGCGGCGCCATCCCGGAGCTGGTCGGCGACATGGTCGAGCGCTTCTATGACCATGGTATCCAGGGCCAGCGACAGATTGCCGAGGTGGTCGATGACGGCGTGGTAGAGGCGCTGCTCGACAAGTTGCTGGAGATTCCCCTGTCGCGCCACAGTGTCAGCTGGTTGGGCCGTAACCCGGTGTTGCTGGCGGTACTGGCCGGCGGCGCCCAGCTGGGCTTCAAGACCCTGCTGCACCAGCGTTTGCCGGCCGGCCTGCGTCATCAGCTGGCGCAACGGTTGCCAGCGCGCTGGGTGGCAAGCCTTGAGGCCCGACTGCAGGAGTGGTTGCTGCAACGTACCGAGGCGCTGCTCAGTGACCCCTATCTGTATCGTGACGACAACCTGGAGCAGCTGCGTGAGCTGGTCATGGTGGCCTGGGATGATTTCTCCCAGCGGCCGGTGGCGGAACTGCGCGATCTGGTCAGCAGCGAGGATATCCAGGAGCTGTTCGTGATCGTCTTCGAGTTCTGGCGCGAGTTGCGCCACAGCGATTATTTCAATGCCTTGCTGGATGCCGGGGTGCAGGCGTTTTTCGACAAGTACGGTGACACCACCCTCACGGATCTGGTGGCGGAGCTGGGTATCAGCCGCGACATGATGCTCGATGATGCGATGCGATTTGCGCCGCCGATCATGGCGGTGCTGGAGCAGGAAGGGCTGGTGCAGGAATGGCTCCATCGCCAGCTGGCGCCGTATTTCTCGTCGCCACAGGCGCTGGCGATTATTGAAGAAGGGCTGAACGGGGACTAGCCCGGGCCGTGTTGCCCCGGCCGGGCGCCGGGGCGGGCAGCTAGATCTGCAGACGTGGCACGTGGGCCTGGTCGTGGAGGATTTCCAGCAGCCGCGCTTCCGGCACCGGCTTGCTGATCAGGAAGCCCTGGATACTGTCGCAACCCATTTCGCGCAGAATCTGCAGGTGCTGTTCGGTTTCTACCCCTTCCGCCACCACGCGCATTTTCAGGCTATGGGCCATTTCCACAATGGCGCGGGTAATGGCGGCATCGTCCGGGCTGGTATCCATGTCCATGATGAAGGAACGGTCGATCTTCAGGGTGTCCACCGGGAAGCGCTTCAGATAGCTCAGCGATGAATAGCCGGTGCCGAAATCGTCCAGCGCCAGCTCAATGCCCCGGGTGCGCAGCTTCTGCAGTAGGGCAATGTTCTGGTCCATGTCTTCCATGATCAGACTTTCGGTGAGCTCCAGCTCCAGCAGGTGGGTGGGCAGCCCGGTGCTGTTGAGCACCCGGTCGATCATCTGTGACACATTGCCTTTGCGGAACTGGTGGGCCGACAGGTTCACCGACACGCAGATATCGCCCAGCCCTTTCTGATACCACTGGCGGGCCTGCCGGCAGGCTCGCTCCAGCACCAGCTCGCCGATGGCGGAAATCAGCCCGGACTCCTCCGCCAGCGGAATGAATTCCGACGGCCCCAACAGGCCCATGGTGGGGTGCTGCCAGCGCACCAGCGCCTCCACCGAGGTAATGCGGTTGCTGGCCAGGTCCATCTTGGGCTGGTAGTAGACCACAAATTCGTTCTTGAAGATGGCTTTGCGCAGGCTGGTCTCCAGCGCCAGCTGCTCCACCGAAGCGCCGCGCATGTTGCCCCGGTAATACTGGTAGTTGTTGCCGCCGCTACGCTTGGCCTGGTAGACCGCCATGTCCGCCTGATTGATCATGCTCTGCGCTTCCTTGGCGGTATCCGGGAAGATGCTGATGCCAATGCTGCTGCCCAGCAACAGCTCGTGGCCGTCGATCATGAAGGGCTTTTTCAGGGCGTTGATCAGTTTCTGGCTCTGGGCGCTGACGGCCCCTTCATTGGGGAAGTTTTCCATCAGCAGGGTGAACTCGTCACCGCCCACCCGCGCCAGGTTTTCCGCCGGTACCCCGCATTCGCAGATACGGTCGGCGGCGGCCTTGAGCAGGCGGTCGCCGATTTCATGGCCGAGGGATTCGTTGATCGGCTTGAAGCGGTCCAGGTCGATCATCAGCAGCGCCACCTTTTCCCGGTTGAGGCGTGCCAGGGTCAGCGATTTGTGCAGGTGTTCGCGGAACTGGGAGCGATTTGAAAGGCCGGTGAGGCGATCGAAATTGGACAGGAACTGCAACTGTTCCTCGGTTTCCTTGCGGCTGGTCAGATCCGAGATCATGCCCACGTAGCGGATCACCCGTTTCTGCTCGTCACGCACGGCGCTGACTTGCAGCCATTCCGGGAAATGTTCCCCGTTATGACGCTTTTCGTTGATCTCGCCTTCCCAGAAACCGTTTTCCTTGAGCGCCGCGGTGATCATCTTGTAGGTGTCACTGTTGGTGGTGGTGCCTTCATGGTCGAGCACCTGCTTGCCCAGCACCATGGACTCCGTGTAGCCAGTAATCTGCTCGAAACGGGCATTGACCGCCAGGAAGTGGAATTTCTGGTCGAGAATGAAGATGCCTTCCGGGGCGTTATCGAACACCGTGGCCGCAAGGCGCAGCTGTTCCTGGGCCTGGCGGTCTTCGGTGATATCGCGGCGGGTGCCGATCATGCGGGTGGCGCGGCCATCGCCGTTGCGGGCCACCACCCGGCCCTCATCCTCGATCCAGTGCCAGCTGCCATCCGCATGGCGCAGCCGGTAGACCGCGTGGTAGCGGTCACTCTGGCCCTTGAAGTGAGCCACCATGGCGCGGCGGATGCGGGTCAGGTCATCCGGGTGAACCAGCTCTTCCAGATCACCAAAGAAGTTCTTGAAGTAGGCGCTGTCATAGCCCAGCAGCCGGTCGAAATTGGTGTGGTAGTTGTGGCCGGTTTCCAGCATCCAGTCCCACAGGCCGATATTGCTGGCTTCCAGCGCCAGCTCCAGCCGCTCGCTGGTAGCCGCCAGGGCGGTGTTGCTTTCTTCCAGCGCCTGGGTGCGTTCACGGACCATGGATTCCAGCCGTTCGTTGGCGTCTTGCAGACGCTGGCGGGCATCCTTGCGGTCGTAGATTTCCTGGGCCAGCTTTTCGTTCAGCGCTTCGGCATCGGCGCGGGCCCGGTTCAGGTAGTCGATCAGGGCGCGGTTGCTGGCCTGCAGGGCCAGTGCCTGGAAGCCGGTGCGATTGATGCGGCGGGCCGCTACCAGCAGGAAGGTGGCCAGCAGCACCAGTAATAGCGGCAGGTGGTACTGCCGGCTCTGGGTCAGCACCCAGCCACTGGGCGCCAGCAGGGTCAGCAGGTAAAGCAGCACTGTGGGCAGGTGGCTACTGTAGGCGGCCAGTGCCACCATGCACAGCCCCAGACCGAGGCTGGCCATGGTTAGCTGGGCGGTCATCATGGTGGGCGTCAACAGGGTGGCCACCGGGTTGAACAGGTAGCCGGCGCTGCCCATCACCAGCGGTGTGCTCAGTGCCAGGGCAAACAACAGCCAGCGGCAGCGGTGCGAGGGCAGCGTATCGATCAGACGCCGTTGCATGATGCGCAGCCCCCCGAGCCGGATAACGATCAGCACCACCACGGCGGCCAGCCACGCCAGCACGGTGGTGTGGGAGGTCGGGGTCGTTGACCAATAGACCGCCGCCAGCACGGCACAGGCCGGTGCTTCCAGCAGGCTCATCAGCGCCACACCACTCATCAGCCGTTGGCACTGTTCATCCAGTACGGCGGGGGGGGATAGCGCTTGTTGGGTCAAGGGTGCTTGCACGTTTGGCAATCCTCTGGCTCGGGGCCGAGTGTTTTTTGTTTTCCAGTTTACCGGGAGTGGCATACAAGGGAAACACTATAAGGCAGTTCCAAAAGCATAACCTGTGCCGTGGGGAGGGCACGGCCCGCCGACATTCTGCTAAACTGCTGCGCCATGGATGATGTGACTTCCCTGATTGATGGTCTCAACCCGGCCCAGCGCGATGCGGTGGCGGCCGACGACCGCCATTTACTGGTGCTGGCCGGCGCCGGCTCCGGCAAGACCCGGGTGCTGGTGCACCGTATCGCCTGGCAGATCGCCACCGAGCAGGCCTCGCCGTTCGGCATCCTGGCGGTGACCTTCACCAACAAGGCCGCCGCCGAAATGCGCGGCCGTATCGAACAGCTGCTGGACATGTCCGCCGACGGCATGTGGGTGGGCACCTTCCACAGCATCGCCCACCGTCTGCTGCGCTCCCACTGGCAGGAGGCCGGCCTGCCCCAGGGCTTCGAGATCATCGACGCCGACGACCAG
>JAWVWY010000175.1:0-5818 GCA_033723495.1 Alcanivorax sp.
GTTGAGCAACTGACGCCGCACCTGGTGAGCCAGACGGTAGAGATCCTTGCGCGGCAAGGCGCCACTAAGCAGCAAGCGCACCACACGGTTACGCACCACCAGCGCCTGCACTCGCGGGGCCGCCGCACCGGATGGCAGGGAGTCCAGAGAATCCAGGCGGGTACGGACCTGCTCCATCACCTGATCGGTATCATGGCCTTCCTGCACATCCATGCGCACCGTGCAAAGGCCCTCTCTGGATTCACTGATCAGCTCGGTGCCACCGGCCACATCATCGATGGCGTTTTCCACCGGGGTGCAGACCAGCGATTCGACCGTGTCGGGAGTGGCCTGGGGATAGGCCACGTAGATGCCAATACGATCCAGCGGCACATTGGGCAGGGTTTCCTGTCGCGTGTTGGGAATGGCCAGAACCCCGGCCAGCAGCAGGGTCACCATCAACAGATTGGCCACCGCCGGGTTGGAGGCAAACCAGGCGATGGAACGCTTCATCATTGTGGGTTACCTGCCTTCGCCAACCCGTCGGTAACCGGGCGTGGGTCAATACGCATGCCTTCCAGCAGCTGCAGGTCTCCGGCCAGCACCACCGGCGGGTTATCGGCCAACCGATCGTTCAGATAGACATGGTCCTGGTCCCGGTAAACGACCTTGACCGGCTGGCGACGCAGGTGCTGCTGCGCATCAAGCACCCAGACCTCGCTGTCGCCGGCCAGTGCCGACGCCGGCAGCATGGTGATGCCGGCCATCGGCTTGCCTTCGAGTGTGGCCTGCACCAGCACCCCCGGCTCCAGCGGTAGCCCCTGGCCGGTATTATCCACAACAACAATCAGGGTCATCATCTGGTTACGGTTGAGCCCCCCTTCACGGCGAACCAGTCTGCCCTGCCACTGCCCCTGGCGACCGGCAAATCGGCCGTCCAGCGTTACCGCCACATTTTTCAGGGTGCTGTCATCACCGGGGGTGATACCCAGCAGCGCCAGCCATTCATCACGTACCGGCAGACGTACCTCCACCTGCCGTTCCTGATACAGCTCGGCCAGCGACACGCCGGCCTGAACATGTTGCCCGACGCTGACATTAACGGCCTTGAGACGGCCACTCACCGGCGCCACCAACCGGGTCATTTCCCGGTTACGCTGGGCCTGCCGCAGACCGGCCAGCGCCGCCGCCAGGCGGCTGCGGGCCTCATCCATCTGTGGCTCGAAACGACCCAGCGCCGATTGGCGGTGGGATGCACCGGCCACGCGGGCCTGGGCCCGGGTTTTCGCCAAATGCAGGCGGGCCGCGTTAACGCTGTTCTGTCGCGCAGTGATCTCCAGCTCGAAAGGTTCCGGATCCAGGCTCAACAGCACATCGCCGGCCTTGACCTGGGCACCATCCGCCAGTGCCGCTGACACGCTTTGCACCCGGCCATTGACCTCCAGGCTGAGCGGCAACTGATGCCGGGCCCGGGCGATGCCCTGACTGTGCACCGGTATCACCTGCCGGCTCTGTTGCGGCTGCTCGGTAGGCAAACCCAGGGCCCTGGCAGCAGGCCGCGGGGCCGGCATTTCCGGCGGGATCAGATACAGGCTGGCCACCGCGCTGGTCGCCACGATGGCAATTGCCAGGGTGACCAGCCAGCGCCGCCAACGTGCCATGTTCATATCGCCTCCTCCAGATGGAACTGCCAGCGCTGCAGGCAGGATCTTGCCGTGGCGGCGCCGGCCCCCAGGCTTTGGTGCAATTTCATGGACAGGGTCATGCGACCATTGACGATCATCACGCCATTGGCCACCGGATAGGCGGGGCTACCCGGTGCGCAGATCGCCATGACAGCAGTGTCGGGGAAGCCTCCGGAGGCCATATCCACTTGCCAGTGGCCCAGGTTGCTCAAGGAGCCCAGATGCCGGGGGCCGTTGGCCATGCGATCACTCAGCCAGTTGACGCCGGCACGGCCGATAAAACGGCCGATGCGGGCCAGGTGCCACATGCGCCAGTGAAGGTTGGCACGCAGCTGGCGGCGCAGCCGGTCGGCAACGATCCGGGGAGACTCGGCAGCACTCACCGAGGTGTAAAAGGCACTGGAAAGGTTCATTTCGTCGCAGGCCATGGGGACCGCGCCGCGCATATTGACCGGGTACAGCCAGCTGCCCCGCACCGGATGGTCCAGCAGGGTATCGTCCACCGCCCGCTGCAGGCCGCATAACAACGCGGCACTGAGGGAGACGCCTTTTCGTTGCAGACGCTGCAGTAGCGTGGCGGTCTGTTGCTGGCTCAAGCAGAGCGACTGCATGGACGCCAGGCCGTCGCGGTCCTCGAAATGTCGCCAGGGTATCGGTGAGTGCACCGGCGGCAGGCCCCTGACCTGCCCTGTCAGCCGACGCCACCAGGGTGGCGGCCGGCTCTCCCGGCTGACCGGCATGGGCGGTAGCGCCATGCCGTGTTGGCGAAAAAAGCGAAACAGGACGCCAATACCGTCGTGGTCACGGTGACGCAGGCCAAATGACTGCAGCGTATCCCCCTGCGCATCCAGTACCTTCACCATGATGGTGTCGTCCACACCATGGCGGGCACGGGCTCGGTACCACATGCCGATATAATCGTTTTGTACGCCCATCACAGTCGCGCCACATCTACATAGGGCAGGCGGTCACTGTCCAGCTGTTCGCGCGGATCCCCCTCATAGCTGATCAGGAAATGATCGCTTAGCAGGAGTTGGCGCCGATAGCGCGCTGCCACCCGGCACAGGGGGTCGTTGCTGAAAAAGCCACAGACCAGGGCATCGTAGCGACCATTGAAGGAATCAACCGCATGGTCCAGCAGCGCCTGCAACCGTCGTGGCGCGTTATCGGCGACCACGATGCTATGCAGGGTCAGGTAAGACAATACGCCTCCCGGGGGCGGCAGCCGCAAGCCGCCGCGCAACTTGCTGTGGGAGTTGTAGAGATGGCGCAGTACCCGCAAGCCCCGCCGATAGGCCAACACCCGTGTCTGCTTGATATCCGTCTGGTCCCAGAAGCCCAGCAGCCCTCGCAGCTCCCCCCCTTCCCAAAGCCCCAGAAACGGGTCGCGGCTCATACCAAAACAGAACCGATCACTCTGCTGAGAATCCAGGTGCCAGCAGGGGAAAAACTGTTTCTTGCTCCCCTCTTCACGGAGAAAGCGGGCCACCGTCGGCCGATCTTCGGGGGTAGTGGGCCGAATCGACCAGCCCTCGGGCAGACGACAGCGCCGGGCGCGCGTATAGATCAGGCTGGTTTCAATGGTGCCGAAGGGGTAATAGGTGGGCAGGCCGGCACGGCCACTGGCCACCGTGGACATGGATGCCTGGTTGTCCCGCAGTACGGTGGTTTGCAGCCATTCCCCGGCGGCCAACTGACTACGCAATTTACGGAACATGCGATGCAGAAGAGTGCCGTTACGGCAGCTCACGGCGATGCGCAGGTCATGGGCATAACGGATATTGCGCACTTCCCCGTTTACCCACAGCCGCCGCCTGCCGACGTTATAGACCGCACCGATGGGGGTGCGGCTATCCGGCTCGCGGGGTTCCGCCACCCAGACATCCGGCTCTTCACAGGTCACACAGGCACCACGGAAATAATCCGGGCGGCGCTCAAAATTCAGAGTCACGGCCCCCTCTTGCGGTGTGCCTTCCAGCAGCGACAGGATGGCTTCATTGTCATCAGGGTGGGCCGGGCGAATCACAAAACGCATCACATTCCCCCGGCACGCTGAAGCTGGGCAGCATTATCCGTCAGGGCCATGGGCAGGTCGCCGGGCCAGTATTGCAGCGCCTCGATCTTGATATTGCCTTCGATCATGCCGCGCTGCCGGCACTGATCTAGGTAGAGCTCATGCATGGAGCGGCTGACCACCGCGCGCACCGGCGCCAACTGGCCGAGATTGCGAGCCAGTTGGTAGTGGAAATGTGCCTGCAGGGCGGCATCCAGAATCTCGGCCACGGCAGCGCTATTGTGCTCACTGTCGCCCTGCAGCAGCAGCAGGTATCCAGGCAGGCCGCTGCCACTGTCGTCTACGGCCAGCAATGATACCGGTGCCAGCGTGGCTGGCAGGGCCAGCGCATCCAGCGCCTGCTGGACCACCGGCGTGGAAAGCTTTTCGCCCACCAGATCGGTGGTACCGGCCCGGCCGAGGAAACGCAGGCAGGGCACCTGCCCCATGAAGTCATCCACTACCACCAGGTCTTTCAGGCGGTAACGCAGCAAACCACTGCCAGTCGTCAGCAACGGCATCACCTGTTGACCCCGTTCCAACTCCCAGGGGGCATAGACCCGGTCATCCGTGGGGTCGAGGAACTCATAGACATGGCTCTGGTAGGCCAGCGGATAGCGCCCCTCGACAGGCAACGTCACCACGCCTTCCGTGGCCCATAGCCCCTTGCCCTGGAAATCGGCCCCAGGCAACAGATTACACAACTGCCCGGCCCAGGGAGCCGAAGCTGCGGTGTCCCAGGCACTGACCAGCGCCAGCGATGGCCACAGCCGGGCGAAGAAATCCGCGCTCATCTGGCCATCCCAGTCACGCAACAACGACGCGGCTCTTTTCGAGCCGGGGCAATCATCTAGCCGCGTGCCCAGAGAGCCACCGCCCCACTGCCCCTTCTCCAACACCTCCGCCAGCGGCTCGCGCCAGCGCGCCAACGCGCGTAACAAGCCAAGCCCGAAGGTAGGCGACCATACCGACAACATGCTCAAGCCTTTGTCCGCCGCCAGCCAGGCCAGGGTCGCAAACAGCGAATCATCGGAGCTGGGTGCCAGCGATACATCCTGCGGTACGCTCTGACTGGCGCCGGCAAGAAGGCGTTTGCCCAGCGACATCAACTGCAGGTCATCGTTGATGTCGTTACGCATGGACGCCCGCATCTCGGTAGGCACCCAGGACATGGACCAGTAATGCCGGCCCGCACCAATACGCGGATAATGACGATAGAGGTCCGCAATCCAGGGCGTTATGGCCGCATCCAGTTCGGCCAGGAAATCACCGGTATAGGGAATCCATTTCACCGCTGAGGTGGACCCACTGGTGGGTTGATAACGCACCACCGGGGAGCTGCTGAGGCGCCCCCGACCCTGTTCCCGGGCGGCGGTGATATCCCCGGCCCAGTCCTCATAATCCGTGACCGGCAAGCGCTCGGAAAAATCTTCCCAGCGCCAATCCTGGCTAACGCCCATGGCTCGCCCCCGCGGAGACGCGGCCACACCGGCCAGCAGCCTTGACAGTTTTTCTCGCTGAACGCTTTGCAGCCGCCCGGTATCCCGTCGGAAACGGCGAGCGCCCGGTGAAGCGGCAAGCTTCAGCAATTGATGAACCAGCATCGCGGAGATCCCGTTGGTTATTATTATTCGCAGGCGACGGATGCCCGCGGCGTACGGGTTTTACGGTCACGGACCTTTCGCCACATGGCAAAGGGATAACTCAACAGCAACGAGAAGGTCACCTGGCCAATGCAGGGCAATTCAGTACCCCGCTGCCAGGACGGATTACATTGTTCAAAAAAGCGGATTTTATCGTTGTCTGCCCGCATATCTTCAGTGATCGCGGCAACGTCAGATTTGAGATAGGTATACCCTTCACCAAAATCGAGCAATTTCCGGTTTGAACAAAAATAACCGGGGAACAGCTTGTCACAATACTCATCCACCAGCGGCGCCAGGTAACCGTTGTTTCCCTGATACTCTGGATAATAACGATGGAAATTATTCGCCATTAGCAAATAGGTTTTATAGCCTTTTGAGATCAGCAACCAGAACAGCGGCTGGTACGGTCGTTTCAATTTCTCCCTGACCAGTTTCATGAAAAATTTCATGTGCAA
>JAWVWY010000176.1:0-5787 GCA_033723495.1 Alcanivorax sp.
CGTCGGCGCCTTAAAAAAACGCAGGGCTCCACGAGGGAGGGGAAAAAAAAGGAATAAATGCCAGTAAAAACAAATGGTTGAAGGGTTGGCACGTGCCTTGCTGTATAGCCTGCAACTGTCATTCGCCAGCGAGGGTGAAGCTTATGACCAAGCAAAATATTCTGGTAATCGGTCACGGCATGGTCGGCCAACGTTACCTGGAGGCACTGGTGCAGCACGGCGCGCATCAGCAATACAACGTGACGGTACTGTGTGCCGAACCGTTGCCGGCTTACGACCGGGTGGGATTGACCAGCTACTTCAGTGGCAAGACTGCCGATGATCTGTCGCTGGTGCCAGCTGGCTTTTTTGAAGAGTCTGGCTTTGAGCTCAAGCTCAACACCAAGGCCGAGTCCATCGACCGGGATAGCAAAACCGTTATTACCAATAATGGTGAGACGCTGAGCTACGACAAACTGGTGCTGGCCACCGGGTCATATCCGTTTGTTCCGCCGATCCCCGGCAACGACCGTGACAACTGTTTCGTGTACCGCACCATTGATGACCTGGATGCCATTATTGCCGCCAGCAAAAACGGCAAGGTGGGGACCGTAGTCGGCGGCGGCTTGCTGGGTCTGGAAGCGGCCAAGGCACTGCACGATCTGGGGTTGCAGACCCATGTGGTGGAGTTCGCGCCGCGGTTGATGGCGGTGCAGGTGGATGACTTTGGTGGGTCACTGCTGAAGGACAAGATCCAGGAGCTGGGCGTCACCGTCCATACCAGCACCGGCACCCAGGACATTGTCGACGGCGAGAGCTGTCTGCACCGAATGAACTTCGGTGAAGACCGGCATTTGGAAACCGACGTTATCGTGTTCTCTGCCGGTATCCGCCCGCAGGACAGCCTGGCCCGCGAATGTGGCCTGGCGCTCGGCGAGCGTGGTGGCGTGGTGGTCAATGACCAGTGCCAGACGTCCGACCCGGATGTCTATGCTATCGGCGAGGTTGCCCTGTGGGGTGGTCGTATCTTTGGTCTGGTGGCGCCAGGCTACCAGATGGCGGAAGTGGCCGCCGATCACCTGGCCGGTGCACAGCAACAGGCTTTCACCGGGGCCGACATGAGCACCAAGCTGAAACTGATGGGCGTGGATGTGGCGTCCATCGGCGATGCCCACGCTGCCACACCGGGGGCACGCAGTGCCGTGTTCATGGACCAGACCGCCGGCATCTACAAGAAGGCGGTGATCAGCGAATGTGGCAAGAAGCTGCTCGGGGCGGTGCTGGTGGGAGATGCCAACGATTATGGCAACCTGCTGCAACTGTGCCTTAATGAGATGGACCTGCCCGGTGACCCGGCCGCGCTGGTAGCGCCGGTCTCCGACGGCGCGCCACTGCTGGGCGCCGATGCACTGCCTGACAGCGCGCAGATCTGCTCCTGTAACAACGTATCTAAGGGCGACCTGTGTGCCGCCATCGATGACGGCGCCACCAACGTGGGCGAGCTGAAGGCCTGTACCAAGGCGTCCGCCACCTGCGGCGGCTGTGCCGCCCTGGTTAAACAGGTTCTCGACAGCGAGCTGGAAAAGCGTGGTGTGGAGGTCAACAACCATCTCTGCGAGCACTTCCCGCATTTCCGTCAGGAGCTCTATCACCTGGTGCGGGTGGGGCAGATCACCACCTTTGATGACCTGCTGGCCAAACATGGCCGCGGCGATGGCTGTGATATCTGCAAGCCCACGGCGGCCTCCATCTTCGCCTCCTGCTGGAATGACTATGTGCTCAACGAGCCCCATGCCAGCCTGCAGGACACCAACGATTACTTCCTCGGCAACATGCAGCGCGATGGTACCTATTCCATCGTGCCGCGGGTGGCCGGTGGCGAGATTACCCCGGAGAAACTGATCGTACTGGGGGAGGTGGCCAGGAAGTACGACCTCTACACCAAGATCACCGGGGGACAGCGAATCGATCTGTTCGGCGCCCGCGTGGATCAGCTGCCGGAAATCTGGCGCATCCTGGTGGATGCCGGCTTCGAAACCGGTCATGCCTACGGCAAGTCCATGCGAACCGTGAAGTCCTGTGTTGGCTCCACCTGGTGTCGTTACGGGGTGCAGGATTCCGTCGGCGCGGCAATTCGTATCGAGGAACGCTACAAGGGCCTGCGCAGCCCGCACAAGTTGAAGATGGCTGTCAGCGGCTGTACCCGCGAATGCGCCGAGGCACAGAGCAAAGACATTGGCGTGATTGCCACCGATAAGGGCTGGAACCTCTATGTCTGCGGTAACGGTGGCATGCGTCCGCGCCACGCCGATCTGTTCGCGTCTGACCTGAGCTACGAGCAACTCGTCAGCACCATTGACCGCTTCCTGATGTTCTACATTCGCACCGCGGACCGTCTGCAGCGCACCAGCGTCTGGATGGAAAACCTGGAAGGCGGCCTGGAATATCTGAAAGCAGTGATTCTGGACGATTCCCTGGGCATCGGCACCGAGCTGGAAGCGCAGATGCAGCATGTGGTGGATAGCTATCAGTGCGAGTGGAAGACCACCATTGACGACCCGGTCAAGTTGAAGCGTTTCAACCACTTCATCAATGACGATCAGCCGGACGACGCGCTGCAGTATGTCCGTGAGCGCGACCAGCGCCGTCCGGCCTTTGAACACGAACGTATCGAACTGCTTGAGGAGGCCTAGGCCATGAATAGTGCGGTGAGTAACACGGCGGTTAACAATGCAATGGAATTGAAATGGCGGTCGGTCTGTCGATTACAGGACATTCTTCCCGGTACCGGTGTTGGGGTCCGTCTCGCTACCGGGCAGGCGGCTTTGTTCCGCACCCGTGAGGATGAATTGTTTGCGCTGGATAATCATGACCCGTTCAGCCGTGCCAACGTCATCAGCCGCGGGCTGCTGGGCTCACTGGGTGGCAGGAAGGTGGTGGCATCACCGATCTACAAGCAACACTTCTGTCTGGACAGTGGTAAATGCCTTGAGGACGAGGGGGTCAGCCTGACGGTCTATCCGGTGCGCCTTAATGGTCAGGACGTGGAACTGGGGCTGTCGGAGTAACCATGACCACAAGCGCCAGCAAGAAACGCCTGGTCGTGGTAGGCAACGGCATGGCTGCCTGCCGCCTGCTGGAGGAGCTGATTCGCGTGGCCCCGGATCTGTATCAGATCACGGTGGTCGGCGAAGAGCCCTTTGCCGGCTACAACCGGGTAATGCTGTCGCCGTTGCTGGGCGGGCGTACCGATGAAGCTGGCATTAGCACCCATGATCATAGCTGGTATCGCCAGCGGGGCATCCGTCTGATTACCGGTTGTGCGGTCACCGAGATTGATCGTCTGCGACGCCAGGTGCGCACCGCTGCCGGCCATTGCCTGTCCTATGATCGCCTGGTGCTGGCCACCGGGGCTGCGCCTCGTGCGTTGCCGGTGCCGGGGGCTGAGTTGGACGGCGTAGTGAATTTCCGAGACCTGCTGGATGTGCGCCGCCTGCAAGCATTGCGACCGTCACGGGTGGTGGTGGTCGGTGGTGGTTTTCTGGGGCTGGAAGCGGCGGAAGCCATGCTCACCCTCGGGCACCGGGTGACCCTGGTGCACAGCCGTGGCCATCTGCTTAATCAACAGCTGGATGCCGCCGCCGGCCAGCGCCTGCAGGCGGACCTTGAGGCGCGTGGCTTGCAGTTTGTCATGTCCGCGCGTACCGCCGCCCTGCAAGATGGCGGCCATGGTGCGGTGGCGGGGGTGCTGTTGTCAGATGGCCGGGAGATCGCCGCCGATCTGGTGGTGCAGGCAGTGGGTATTGTGCCTCGCACGGCACTGGCCAAACGCGCCGGGCTGGCGGTGGAGCAGGGTATTGTCGTGGATGACACCCTGCAGACCTTTGATCCGGCCATCTACGCGGTGGGTGAATGTGTTCAGCATCGCCGTCGCACCTTTGGTCTGGTGGCGCCGCTTTATGAACAGGCGGCAGTATGTGTCAGCCACCTGGCGGAGCTGGGCCATCGTCGCTACCGTTTCACTGATTCCCCGACGCGTCTGAAGATTGCCGGCATCGACCTCTACTCCTGCGGCGATTTCGAGGGCGAAGGGGAATGCCTGACCCTGAGCGTGCCGGGTGGCTGTCGGCGGCTGCTGATCCGTGATAACCGGCTGGTGGGCATGGTGCTGTATGGCCAGGTAGCCGATGCCGTTTTTTATGAAAAGCTGTGGCGCCGCGGCATCGATATCGGTGGCTGGCGTAACTGCCTGCTGTTTGGCGAGGCATTTTGCCGGCCCGAGATCGCGGATAACAACGGCATCGCTAGCCGGGAGGAACTGGCCGCATGAGTCTGTGTACCACCTGTCCCTACTGCGGCGTGGGCTGCGGCATTCGCACCGATGGCAAACAGCTTGGCGGCGATGACGCCCATCCTGCCAACCGTGGCCGGCTTTGTGTGAAGGGCTCCTCGGTACTGGAAACCCTGGGCGATCAGGACCGCCTGCTCAACCCCGAGGTCAACGGCCAGGTGGTAACTTGGGACACGGCGCTGGACGAAGTGGCTGCCCGGTTTCGTCGCATCATCGATGAATACGGCCCCGATGCGGTGGCCTTCTATGTGTCCGGTCAGCTGCTTACCGAAGATTATTATGTGGCCAACAAGCTGATGAAGGGCTTCATCGGCAGTGCCAACATCGACACCAATTCCCGTCTCTGCATGAGCAGTGCGGTGGTCGCCCACAAGCGCGCCTTCGGTGAAGATGTGGTGCCTGGCTGTTACGAGGATATGGAGCTGGCGGACCTGGTCATCCTGACCGGCTCCAATACCGCCTGGGCGCACCCCATCGTCTACCAGCGCATTGCTGCGGCCAAGCAGGCACGCCCGGACATGAAAGTCGTGGTCATCGATCCCCGACGCACTGCCACCTGCGACCTGGCGGATCTGCATCTGGCCATTCGTCCGGGCCAGGATGTTCCGCTTTTCAATGGCTTGCTCAGCTGGCTGGAGGCTAATAACGCCCTCGATCACGACTATATCGAAAACCATACCAATGGCTTTGATGAGGCGTTGGCCTGTGCCCGTAGGCAGGGCTGCAACTGGCCGGCGCTGGCGCAGCAATTGGGCGTCAGCAAGGAGGATCTGACCACCTTCTTCCATTGGTTTGGCGCCTGTGACAAGACCGTCACGGTGTTTTCCCAGGGCGTTAACCAGGCCCGCAACGGGTCTGACCAGGGCAATGCCATTATCAATGCCCACCTGGCCACCGGCCGGGTCGGCAAGCCCGGTGCCAGCCCGTTTTCCATCACCGGCCAGCCCAATGCCATGGGTGGCCGGGAAGTGGGCGGGCTGGCTAACCAGCTGGCCGTGCATCTGGATATTGATAACCCGGAGCACCATGCGGCGGTGGCCAACTTCTGGCGGGCGCCGGCGCTGGCCCGCCGCAATGGGCTGACTGCGGTAGAACTTTTTAAGGCGGTGGCAAGCGGGCAGGTCAAGGCGGTCTGGATCATGGCCACCAACCCGGTGGATTCGCTGCCGGAGGCGGATCGGGTGCGCCATGCCCTGCAACAGTGTGACACCGTGGTGGTATCAGATTGTGTCGCCAGTGGCGATACCCTGGCCTGTGCCGACATCAAGTTGCCGGCGCTGGGCTGGAGCGAAAAATCCGGCATGGTGACCAATTCCGAGCGCTGCCTGTCACGACAGCGCCCCTTTATTCCGGCGCCGGGGCAGGCCCGCGCAGACTGGTGGATCATTACCGAGGTGGCCCACCGTCTGGGTTATGCCGAGGCCTTTCCCTACCAGCATGAACGCGACATTTTTAAC
>JAWVWY010000177.1:0-5729 GCA_033723495.1 Alcanivorax sp.
AGCCTGAGCAACAGCTGCCAGCCCACCACCAGCCTGTCCAGCGGCGCCTCCAGCTCTGGCAACATCAAAGTCCAGGGCAACGGCTTCAGCGACCAGGTCGTAGTACTCAGCGGTACCGCCAGCAGCACGGAAAAGGATTACCGCAACCGCAATAACACCCTCAGTAAACAGATCGTGTTTTCCAATTCGCCGGATCTGGCACTGAGCACCAAGCTGGACAGCAGCCTCTGGAGCAACAACCAAGGCACGGCCAGCGTCACGGTTACCGTCACCAACCGCTCAACAATCAACGCGGCCAGTAACGTGACCGTCGATATCCAGCTGCCCGCCGAAACCACCCTGGACAATGCCAACGCCCTGGGTTGCCTCAATACCAGCCCGGTGCAGTGCCCGCTGGGCAACATCGCCGTGAAAAGCAAAAAAGACCTGACGCTATCACTCAGCACCGGCAACCCGCAGGATGCCCAACTCAGCACCAAGCTCTCCGCCAGCAACGACAACTTCCCCACCGGGCCCACCAGTGCCGACATCACGCTGCACTACAAACAGCAGAGCACCGGGGGCGGTGGCGGCGGTGGTGGCGGCAGCATCGGCTGGTTGTTGCCTGGTTTGATATTGCTGCGGTTGCGGTGGAAAGCGTCCCGTTAACCCGCTGGCACGCGACCGGCTCCCGGCCGTCGGGCCCCTACACTTATCAGGGGGTCTGTGTTTCACTGCCGACCCGATTAGCCGGTACTGCAATCATGCCCGTAATTCTCAAATGCCCTTCCTGTGACCAGCCCCTGCAGCCGCAGGAGCAGGGCTGGCTATGCGCCAGTGGCCACCGTTTTGACCGCGCCAAACGGGGCTATACCAATCTGTTGCTGGCCCAGCAGCGCCGCTCGCGCTCGCCCGGTGATGACAAGGCCATGGTGCGGGCACGCACGGCGTTTCTGGCGCGGGGGCGCTATCAGCCATTGCTGGATGCCCTGCAGGCCATGGTGGTCGGCGGCCCGGCTACCTGGCTGGATATCGGCTGCGGGGAAGGCTGGTATACGGCGCAGCTGGCCCGGCGGCTGGGCGCGGACAATGGCGTGGGCGTGGATATTTCCAAGTTCGCGGTGGATGCAGCGGCGCGCCGGGACAAGGTGCTCACCTGGCTGGTGGCCAGCGGTGCCCGCCTGCCGTTGTTTGACGCCAGCCAGCAGGCGGTGTTTGTGCTGTTTACGCGGCTATTCGCCGATGACATTGCCCGCGTGCTGGAAGCCGGCGGCCATCTCTATGCGGTCGGCACCGGTGAAGACCATCTGCGCGAATTGCGCGAGGCGCTCTATCAGGATGTGCGCCAGTCCCGTTTCAACGGCGGCCGCGAGCTGGACGACCGTTTTGTACTCGAGGATGAACAGGAAGTACGTTTCCACTGGCAGCCCGCCGATCTGCAAGAGCTGCAGGACCTGCTGACCATGACGCCGCACCACTGGCGCGCCAGCCCGGCCGCCAAGGCCGGTATCGACACCCTGCTCGGCCACGGCATGAGCGCCCACTTTGTGCTGCAGCGCTGGCGCCGTATTGCTTGACCCGGAAGTAGCGGGTTAATCGCGCACAAACAGCCGCTCCAGATACTCGAGCAGGTGGTCCGCATCCGTGGCCGGCGCCCGGTAACCCAGATAACCATCCGGGCGAATCAGCCATAGCCGGCTCTGGTCACCAAAAGCTGTGGCAAACTCCCCTTCATGATCCTGCCAGACCCGGGTGGTGCCTTCGCGCACCAGCGACACTTCCTGGTTGCCCTCCCGGGCCACCACCACGGTCAGGTGTACCAGGTTGTGATACTCCTCGGGAATCCGCTCGCTGAGCGCAAACAGGGCCATCTGCTCGGCATGCTCCGGCTGCGCCTTCATTTGCAGCACCAGGTGGTGCACCGGCCGGTTGAGCAGTTCATGCAGGCGATGCTCATGGCCGGTGCGCAGGGAGCGCAGGGCCGCGTCTGGCACCCGGTCGCCGGGCAATGGGCCATGGTGACGTCGGCCGATGGCCGCTTCCGGGCCACAGCTGACCAGCGGCGAATTGCGGTAGTTGATATCCAGCTGGCTGGCGCGCCGCACCAGCCGCTGGCTCAGCTTGGTCTGGTGAGCCGCCATGCGCAGCAGCGAGTCACGGGTACGTCGCAACAGCGGCAGCCGCACCAGCGACGCCCGTGACAGCAACTCCACGCTGTTAAGCATGGATTCGGCCACCGGCCGGCGTTCCTGTTCGTAGCTGTCGAGCAGCGGGCCATCACCGTAACCCTGCAGGTAAAGCGCCAGTTTCCAGCCCAGGTTGAAGGCATCGGCAATACCGGTATTCATGCCCTGGGCGCCCAGCGGGCTCTGCACATGGGCGGCATCACCGGCCAGCAGCACGCGGTTGCGGCGATAGTGATGGGCCAGCCGCCGTTGCACCGTGAACTGGCTGAGCCAGCGCACCTGGCCCAGTTCCAGCGGTGCCCCCATGACCTGCTCCAGGCGGGTCTTAAACGGCGTCAGCGATGGCGCTGCACCCTTGTCATCTTCCGGCTCGGTCATGATCAGGCGCCAGCCGTCCGGCATGGGCAGCACGAACATGGCGCCATCGGGGAGCAGGAAACCATGGGAGCTGTCGCGACGCAGGTCGGGCAGGCCGTCCACGTCCGCCAGCAGAAAATGTTCGTGGTGATCGACACCGTGAAAGCCGATACCCAGCTGTTCACGCACGGTGGAGCCGACGCCGTCGGCGCCGACCAGCAACGAGCATGGGTGGTTGTAGACCTCGGCGCCCTGGCGTAGACGTGCTCGCACACCGCTACCATCCTGACTGAAATCCAGCAGCTCGGTCTCGCGCTGCAGCCGCCCGCCCAGGGCCAGGTAACGCTCGGTGAGGGCCTCCTCCACCACCGATTGGGGGCACGACAGCACCCACGGGTAAGGCGCATCCAGGGTGGTCAGATCCAGCTCGAACAGCAGGCCATGCTCGCCGTACACCGACACCGCTTTCTGCACCAGCGCGGCCCGACGAATCGGCTCCAGCACCCCCAGGGCGTCAAAGATTTCCAGGGTACGCGCGTGCAGCCCCAGTGCCCGCGACTGCCGGGACGGCCTGGCAAGGCGGTCAATAATGCAACAGTCGATGCCCTGACGTCGCAGCGCGATTCCCAGAGCCAGGCCGGTGGGCCCGGCGCCGGCGATCAAGACTTGCGGGGTATCGGCTTGAGGTTCGCTGCCGCGTCTGTTGATGGCGATGGTACACTCTCCTTATCCCGTGCCGGCCCCGCCCCGGGGCCGCAATGCAGACCTGCTATGAGCCAGACCACCCGAAAAATTATCCACGTGGACTGTGACTGCTTCTACGCCGCCGTGGAAATGCGCGATAACCCGTCACTGCGGCAACGCCCGGTGGCGGTGGGCGGTGACCCCCAGCGACGCGGGGTGATTGCCACCTGCAACTATGCCGCTCGCCGCTTCGGGGTGCATTCGGCCATGTCCTCATCCCAGGCATTACGGTTGTGCCCGGAACTGGTGATCGTGCCGCCTAACTTTGATAAATATCGCAAGGTTTCAGCACAGATTCACGCGATTTTCCGGCACTACACCAGCCTGATTGAACCACTGTCGCTGGATGAAGCCTATCTGGATGTTAGCGACTGCAAGCAGTATCACAACAGTGCCACACGCATTGCCGAAGCCCTGCGCCAGGATATCCGTCTGCAACTGCAGATTACCGTGTCGGCCGGTGTGGCCCCGAACAAGTTTCTCGCCAAGGTCGCCAGCGACTGGCGCAAACCCGACGGCCTGTTTGTCATTACCCCGCAGCAGGTGGCAGATTTCGTCAACGCCCTGCCGGTAACGCGCATTTCCGGGGTCGGGCGGGTCACCGCCGAACGCATGGCCGGCCTCAACCTGCACACCTGCGGAGACTTGCAAACCATGGGCCGGCTGGAGCTGGCCCAGCACTTTGGCAGCTTTGGTGAACGGCTCTATCACCTGTGCCGCGGGCAGGACAACCGCCCGGTGCAGACCGGCCGGCGGCGCAAGTCGGTGTCGGTGGAACGCACCTATGATCAGGATCACCCGCACCTGAACGACTGGCTACGGGAACTGGATGGTTTGCTGGAAAAACTGCGCGAGCGGTTCGCCAAACTCGATCAGCATTATCTGATCAGCGGCCTGACCGCCAAGGTGAAATACCAGGATTTCGTCAGCCTCAGCTGTGACGCCGCCGGCCAGGAACTGGACGTGGAGCAGTTCCGCGCCCTGTTTCGCCAGCTCTGGGAGCGCCGCGCCGGGCCGGCCCGACTGCTGGGCATCGGCGCCCGCCTGCGGGACCTGAAGGCGCCGCAGCAACCGGATCTGTTTCCGGAAGAAAGGGAGCAGGCCCTACAACGACAGCGGACGCGACATCTGTGACAGCTGGCTGAATACCGAGGAGGGAATCAGCTTACGCATGATCTCGCGCCCACGGCGGCGTACCGGCTCTACCTGGCCATCCAGATAGTCTTCCAGCACCACCACGCATTCGGCGCAACGGGCATACTGGTCCGCCCCCGGCCGACACTGGGCCTCGCGAACCGCCACTTCCAGCTGATTGAGATATTTGAGCAGCATGAGGGCTCCTGAAAAACGGCATGCCGACGAATGTCGCCGGCACTGTAATCTGCCATCACGACGTTTTTATGACAGCATGACCACACTGGGGTCACTACTTTGAACCCGGCCGCAGCCACCACGTTCCCCGGCAATTGTAAAAATGGCCGAGCTGCGCACCGGCAACGACTTTGTCCATGGCAGCGTTTATGCTGGTGCGCATTGATGCCCGTTACCTTGATGCAGGACAACAAAAACCATGATCGAAACGGTCTCCACCATTGTTTCCCCGGAAGGCAGCCTGGAAGTGCTCAGCCAGCAGGAGGTGGAGCGGCTGCGCGACACCTCCGGCAGCGGCCTGCACGAACTGCTGCGCCGCTGTGCCCTGGCGGTACTCAACTGCGGCACCCCCACCGATGACAGCCGCGAGGTACTGGAAACCTATCGGGATTTCGATATCGAAGTGATCCAGGAAGACCGCGGCCTGCGCCTCAAGCTGGACCATGCACCGGCGGATGCGTTTGTGGATGGCCAGATGATCCGCGGTATCCGTGAGCACCTGTCGGCGGTGCTGCGCGATATTGTCTATGTCGCCAACGAGATCCAGAACAATGACCGCATCGACCTGAGCAGCAGCGAGGACATCACCAATGCGGTCTTTCATATCCTGCGCAATGCCGACACCCTCAAGGCCGGCGCCACGCCCAACCTGGTGGTGTGCTGGGGCGGTCACAGCATCTCCCGGGAAGAGTATGATTACAGCAAGGATGTCGGTTACCAGCTGGGCCTGCGGCACCTGGATATCTGCACCGGCTGCGGCCCCGGCGCCATGAAAGGCCCCATGAAGGGCGCCCATGTGGCCCATGCCAAGCAACGGCAGAAGGCCAGCCGCTACCTGGGCATTTCCGAGCCCGGCATCATCGCCGCCGAGGCGCCCAACCCGATCGTCAACGAGCTGGTTATCATGCCGGATATCGAAAAGCGCCTGGAGGCCTTCGTGCGTCTTGGCCACGGTATTGTGGTATTCCCCGGCGGTGTCGGCACCACCGAGGAAATCCTTTACCTGCTGGGTATCCTGCTGCACCCGGACAACGCCGACATTCCATTGCCGGTGGTGTTCAGCGGGCCGGCCGGCAGTGCCGACTATTTCCG
>JAWVWY010000178.1:0-5506 GCA_033723495.1 Alcanivorax sp.
ACCAGGTCGGTGATCACCTCTTCGTGGGTGGGGCCGAGGCAGAAGGCATTGTCATGCCGGTCGGTAATCCGCAGCAGTTCAGGACCATAGGCCGGTGCGCGGCCGGATTCTTCCCACAGCTCCATGGGCTGGACCACCGGCATCAGCACTTCCTGGGCACCGGCGCGATCCATTTCCTCACGGACGATCTGCTGTACCTTGCGCAGTACCCGCAGGCCGCTGGGCAGCCAGGTGTACAGACCGGAAGCCAGTTTGCGGACCAGGCCGGCACGCAGCATCAGCTGGTGGCTGATCACAACAGCATCGGCGGGAGTTTCCTTGACGGTGGCGAGCAGGTATCGGGAGGTGCGCATAGGTCTCTGATCTGTTTGGTAAATAATGAAAGCGCCTATTCTAGGGCCTAAAGAATACGGTCACCAGCGACTCTTCCGACTAAATCGGGCGGCGATGCTGTTTGTAATTTTATGTAAATCGCCAATAGAATGGCCGCCGGATCAATAGAAAAAACCACCAGGATCGGGGGAAATATGGACGTTAGAAGTGGGCTGCGCTGGCTGTCGGCAGCGCTGTTGGTATTACTTTGGGGACAAGCCTGGGCGCAACTGATTGATTCGGAGCGTGTCGGTAGCAACGCTTACCTTTTGTCCAGCAACCAGAAGCTGTTTATTTATTCTCAGACCACGAACAGTGTGACTAGCATTGATTTGTCTGGTTCGGGATCAGCGCCTGTGGCTCTGGATGTGGAAGGCAGTAATGTCTATATCGCTTTCCAGGATCATATTGAAAAACATGATCTCAGTGGCGCTCTCGTCAATAACGGCACGCGTAATTACCCGGACGTGTCGGATATTGCCGCGTTGGGTAGCAAGGTATATGTGAGCTTTAACGGCGGTGACAAGATTGCCCAGTTAAATGCCGCTGACCTAAGTCTGACCAGTTTTGGTGCCAGTGGCGTGGTCAGCCTGGCGGCGCCCATGAAACGGCTGGCCAATAACCAATCGACCACCAGTACGGTTTTCTATAGTCCTGACAAAAAAGACATTTTGGCATTGGCCTGGCCTCCCGTATTAACAAAAAATGCGGATGGATCCATCGATCCGGTTAGCCCGGTTACGTCAAAAATGAACAAGTTCGATACCGGTTTTCTCGCCGATGCGGACAATCTTTATGTGTTGAATAACGGCTACGTTGTGCTCAATAACGGGGCTTATTGGAGCATTGACCCCTCAGACCAGACCGTGCTGACCTATCAGCGCTGGATTGATGGTCAAACGGTGACGTCGCTGGATCAAACCGATGATGGGCAGTTTTCCGTGATTCGCCCTCAGGCCGCGGCCTGCGAATCGTCCCAGGACCTGTTGGCCTGGAATACCGATCTGGTCCATTATCAGGCCAACATGGGGTTCAAGAGCCGTACCAAGGCACGCTCGCCGGATAACGGTGCGGTGAATTATGAAATCGTCCATCTCTGGGGCGATGATGCTTACCTGTTTTATGAATTCAATGGCGGCGTGGCGGTGGATATCCATGCACGCAGTGAAGGTAAGCCTTTCAATGACGGCAATACGCCTCTGGTCGTTGCGCCCGGCGCTGTACTGCAAGACAGCGCTGTGGACAGCCGCCTTTTTGCTGTCGATGACGATGCCAGGAACGCCTACTTCCTGTACCGCGGCGCCGGGCGCTGTGCGGCGGCGCTGCAGGTCTACTCCCTGTCTCAGCAGCAATGGACGCAAAGCATCCCGCTTCGCTGGAAGCCGGACGCCATTGCCATGGTCAGTGGCGACCTGCCCGATAGCAGTGATGATAAGTTGGCGCTGATCTATGACTCTGTTTTTGATGGCTATGGCGGCCGTCATCCGGCCGTCACCTTCATGGATATCAATGCCGCCACCCTTCACGAAGATGCCGCTGCAGATCTGCCTTACGATATTCGGTTCTCCCGGATCGGAGAGGTTCGTGGTTTGCATCATGCGGTACTTTTCCAGGTCGAGCATTCGGGTGGAGCCAGCGTGCTGATGGCGAAGGGCCCGAATGGTGAATCTGCACAGTATGTGGACACGGAGACTGGCTCCGGTTCGCTGGATGAGGGGCGACCCATTGATTTCTGGGGAGAAACCGATGGGGCCAATAGTGTCATCGCCGTCATGGTGGGGAATGCGCTTCGCCTGGTGAATTTCCAGGACAGCGCGGGCGCTTTCTCAATACAGAATGCTGCCAGCAACGAAGTGGCTGTGAATATCAAACCGTCGGAACCGCTGTTTATTTCTCCGGATCTGGAGTGGATTATTAGCGGTGCTGAATCCGATACCAATCAGGCGGCGCTATTCCAGCAATCAGTATCCTTTGGTAACGGTGAACCAGTGGATTATCTAGGCACTGAGCTTGGCGTCGCTACCTGGTCCCGCACCTTGCAAGGCAGTGACCCCCACTATGCGTTGTACAATGCAATTGGCGGCGCCAGCAGCGATTCTCAGCCCTATATCCAGCGCTGGCAGTTGAAGCTGGGCAGTGATAATCACCTGGAATTCAGCAATGCTTACAAGGCTGAGCTGAGCGGTGAGCCGGTGTTCCTCAAGGTCATTGATCCGGATTCGGATACCCTGCTGCTTGCGACCAGGGAAGATAATACGATTCACTTTTCCGCCTATGCCAAAGACCTGAATTCTTCTGTTGATATTGGCAATTCGGGTGGCGGTACGGCAGGTCAATCTTCCGGTGGTGGTGGGTCCAGGGGCGGTATCAGCTTGCAGGGCTCCAGTAGCAGTGGTGGTGGCTCAGCCTTGCTGGTAGCGCCGTTCCTGGTGTTGCTGATGCGGCGCCGTCGTTAACGGCATGGCTTATCGGTAATATACAAACGGGCGCCTCTGGCGCCCGTTTTGTTACAGGAGAAAAAAATATGCTCGACAATGAACAGGTTCAGCGGGTTATTCATGATGGCCTGCCGGCAGCGGCGGAGCAGGGGCTGCTGGTCGAGCGGGTGGGGGACCGCCGGGCGCGCATGCGTTCTCCGTTCCGGCCGGCTTCTTTGCGACCTGGTGGCACCGTTTCCGGGCCCACCATGATGGGGCTGGCGGATGCGGCCATGTATGCCGCCATTCTGGGCGAGCTGGGTCGAGTGGAAATGGCCGTAACACAGAATCTCAATATTAATTTTCTGTCCCGCCCCTCACCGGTGGACCTGATTGCCGAGGCGGTGATACTGAGATTGGGGCGCCGCTCGGCAGTCCTGGAAGTGCAGCTATTCAGTGACGGTGAAGAGGATATGGTCGCCCATGTGACCGGCACCTACGCGCTGCCACGCTGACAGCGCGTTGCGTTACTCCAGTTCCTTCTCCCAGATCAGATCAAGACTGTTGGCCTTGCTGTTGGAGCGCGCCTCCAGATGGATTTGCCGGCTCAGGGTGTAACGCAGCATAACGGTGGAAAGGGCATCGAACAGCCCGACGGAATAGGAAAGGTAAAGCCGCTCGGAAAGCTGTTTGCCCAGCATCAATGCGGCATCGCTGGTTTCCCAGTCACTGCCCAGCGTTACCTGGTCAAGCCCCAGCTTGTTACCGATTTTATCGGTCACGCCGCTGCCCTTTTCCAGCCCGTACAAGGCCAGTGCCTGGGCCACATGGGCGCTATCACTGGAGGAGCCACGTTCCAGCGAATGGCCTGTCAGCAGGTAGGCCATGGCCTGGCTCTCACCCATGGGCGGGTCGGAGAAGACACTGGCACTGGGTTGCTTGAGGGTGCCGGAAAGCTGGACACCGGCGATGATGTTCTCGCTGGGAATCTTGCGAATGGCGCGGATGTCCAGCCCCGGGTTGTCCGGTGGCCCCTGGAACAGAAGCCGACCGTCAGTGATACCCAGGTTTTGTCCATAGGCCTTGTAGCGACCTTCGCGGATCAGCAATTCGCCATTCAGCTGCATGGGGCTGCGCGGGGCCTGCTGTACCTGCAGCGAGCCCCCCAGCATGGCGTCCAGGCCGAAACCATTGAAATGTACCTGGTCACCCAGCTTCAGCGTCAGGCGGGTATCCAGTGGCAATGGCGTGTTAGCTGCAATGTTCTGATGTACCAGAACCTGATCGTCGCTGACGGTGATGGCATCGGGGGGCAGTTGCAGCGGTCGGATCTCGGCATCAGGAATCAGCAGCTCGCCCCGTAATGCCAGTGTGCCTTGCTCGTGGCTGAGGGTCAGATCAGGTGTTACATGGAGACGGGCATCCGGGCGGTTGGCGATCAGCAGGTTTTTGCCGTGGGCCCTGAGATTGAGTATGAAGGGCTGGCGGGTCGGATCTATCTCTCCTGCCATGATCAAGGGTTGTCCGCCCAATGTTGCCTGCCCCTGCAGATCGAGTCTGCCGAGCGGACTGCCTTGTACGCGGACATGAATCTGTTCGACGGCAATCCCCAGGCGAGGCACCTGGAAGTGTCCCTGCTGCAGCTGCAGTTGACCGTTCAGCACCGGCTGTTGCGGGCTGCCTGCCAGCTTCAGATGGCCTTGCACCTGGCCATCGATGTCACGCAGGTCGGCGGTAAACAGGGCCAGTGGTGCCAGGCTTTGCGCAGATAGATCCACCGTTCCGGTCATGGGATCGGTCAGGCTCAGGCCGCTCTCTACCTGGGCGTGTATTTCTCCGAGCGGGGATTCCAGGCTGAGCCGGTTGTCGGCCCGCCCCTGATTGAGTTGGCTATGCAGGCTCAGGGTGCGGATAGGGAGGCGCTGGGGATGATCCGGGTCGTTAATCAGTAGCTGGGCTTGCTGGGCAGCCATGGAGAGTTGGCCCCGGGGGGCCTTCAACGTACCGTTCAGGGCAAGCCTGGCATCGAGCTTGCCTTGCAGCCCTGCGGTCGGTGGCAGCAGGGAATCGGCCAGCGCCAGAGGCAGGGCGGTAATGGTGATTTGGCTCTCGATCCGGTCATGCTGGTCATGCTGGCCTTGCAGACAGAGGTTGCTGTTACCGTTGTCCAGACACAGCCGGGATAGCTGCTGCCGGTGTGCACCCAGCGTCAGCGCCGCATGCTGACGTTGGCGCCATTGGCCGAGCGAGGGCTGGCTCAGGCGAGTGTCCTGCAGCTGGCCCTGCCATTGCCAGTGTGGGTCCAGTCCGCCCTGAAATTGACTCTGCAGGTTGACGCCCTGTTGTTGCAGTGACAGGGTCAGATGATGCTGTTGGCGTTTTCCTTTCCCTTCCAGTGAGAACCTCTGCACCCGCAGTGCATCCTGTTGTTTCAGGCTATCGCCCTGGAGACTGACCGACATCGCCTGCGGGCCGGGCCCCAGCTGGCTGAAACTGGCCTTCAAGTGCCCCAGTTGCCACTGCAGCCAGCGCAGGTGGTGGCCGTTCAGGGTGCCGCTCAGTTGCGGCTCGGTCGGTGTGCCGGTCAGTTGCAGGGTGCCATTGAGGCGGCCGCCACTTTGCGGTGTCAGCAACGCCAGCTGACTCATTGCCAGCGTGCCATGCAGGTCGAGCGCGGCACCGATCTGGCCGTCAACATGGATGTGGTTACTGCCCCA
>JAWVWY010000179.1:0-5470 GCA_033723495.1 Alcanivorax sp.
GGACGAGTATCTGATGAAACCGTTTTCCTCGGAAGCGTTGGCCAGCAAGCTGGAACTGATGGGGTTACGTAATCCATGAGCGCTATTCGCGTTTTCCTGGTGGATGATACCGCCACGGTTCGCCATATCCTCACTCAGATCCTCGAAGAGGATGCTGATCTGGTAGTGGTCGGTACCGCCAGCGATGGTCGCCAGGGCCTGGAGCGCCTGCGCCGGGTGGAAACCGATCTGGTGGTGCTGGATGTGGAAATGCCCGGCATGGGCGGCCTGGAAATGCTCAAGGAATTGCGGATCAGCGATCCTGAGCTGCCGGTTCTGGTGTTCAGCTCGATCACCGAACGCGGTGCCATGGTCACCATTGAAGCGCTGTCACTGGGCGCCAATGACTATGTGCCGAAACCGGCCATGGTGGGCTCCGCCGCCGAGGCACGCGAATACATCAAGACCAGTCTGATCGGCAAGATCAAGGCGCTGGTCCCCCGCCCCCGTCAGGCTGCCCCGCAGACGCCGAGCATCGCCGAGATCAGCCCGGCACCGCGACTGAGCTCGCACCCGAGCCGCGTGGATATGGTGGTAATTGGCGTCTCCATGGGCGGCCCCAAGGCGCTGGGTGAGCTGATCCCGGCGCTGCCTGCGGATTTCCCGGTGCCGGTGCTGGTGGTACAGCACATGCCCGCGGTGTTCACCCGGGCGCTGGCCAAACGGCTGGATGATCACTCCACGCTCACCGTCAAGGAGTGTGATCGGGCCATGCTGGTGAAACCCGGTCAGGTCCTGCTGGCGGCCGGGGATTACCACATGAGCGTGGAAAAGCACGAAGATCGGGTCACCGCCCAGCCACTTCACGGCGAGCCGGTGAACTTCTGTCGCCCGGCCGTGGACATCCTGTTTGCCAGTGCCGCCCGGGTCTATGGCCGTAATGTACTGGCCGTGGTCATGACCGGCATGGGCCAGGATGGTCTGGAAGGCTGCCGGCAACTGGCGCAAGTCGGCGCCCAGATCATTGTGCAGGACCAGGCCTCCAGCGCGGTCTGGGGCATGGCCGGCAGTGTCGCCCGCGCCGACCTGGCCGAAATACAGTTACCGCTCTCGCAACTGGCCAGCGAGATCCAGCGGCGGGTTTACCGGGGTCGCCAGATCCCACCGGGCCAACCCCTGTCGAGCACAGAGGGGAGTCCGGATTGATGAGTTGTATCAATGAAACCAACTTCAACACCCTGCGTGACCTGCTCTGCAAACAGGTAGCGATCAACCTGACACCGGACAAGGCCTATCTGGCCGAAGCCCGTCTGCAACGGTTGGCCCTTCGCCATACCCATGGTGATATCAACGCCCTGATCGAAAAGGCCACGCAAGCCGGGGACGAACTGAGAACCGAGCTTATGGAAGCCATGGCGATCCACGAAACCTATTTTTTCCGCGACCCGCTGCTCAGCGAAAGTATTGTTGAGCAGGCCATCCCGGCCCTGATCAAGGCCCGCCAGGGGACACGCATTCTGCGTATCTGGAGCGCGGCCTGTAGCACCGGTCAGGAGCCCTACAGTGTGGCGATGATGCTGGCCGAGCACTTTCCAGAGCTGAACGACTGGGATGTGCGCATTACCGCCAGTGATTTTTCCGGTTCCGCGCTGGATAAGGCGCGCCGTGGCAGTTATGCCATGAGCGAGGTCAACCGCGGCCTGCCGGCAAGGCTGATGGCGCGCTATTTCCAGCAATCCGGGCTGGACTGGGAAGTAAAACCGGAAATTCGCGAACGTCTGGATTTTCAGCAAATCAATCTGGTCCAGGCCTGGCCGGACTTGCCCATGTTCGACCTGGTCCTGATTCGCAATGTACTGATTTATTTTTCCGAACAGACCCGCCAGACGGTACTGGCACGAATCCGCAAACAGACCCGGCGCGACGGCTATCTGCTGCTCGGTGCCACCGAAAATCTCGATGCCGCCAGCGGTTTTGTTCCCGCTGTCGCCGGCAGTCACCGCCCCTTCTATCAACCTTCCCGTTGAGGTAATCATGGACCTTCATGCCCAATCTTCATTCATGACACAAAAGGTGGCGCGAATCGGCGCCAATGTGTTGGGGGATTTCCTGAAGATCCCTCTGCGCCCCGGCAGCACGGCCAACCCGGCGCTTGACCACCGCTCCCAGATCACCATTACAGGCGCCTGGCAGGGGCGAATTGACGTTGGTGCCAGCCATAATCTCGGAGAGCGCATCGCCGCCACCATGTTTCGCAAAGAACAGGACCAGCTGGCGGAAGACGATATCAATGACGCCCTGGCGGAAGTCACCAACATCATTGCCGGCAATATCAAGGCTATCCTGCCTGGCCCGAGTCAGCTGTCTTTGCCGAACACCGTCAGTGAACAGGCTGAAGCCGAGGAACCGGAAATCCAGGTGCGACTATTTGACGATCACGACGGCATGCTGAGCATCAGCCTCAAGGCCAACGCCAGCTAATCGGATACCGGGACGCCCTGGGGCAGCTCACTGCCGCTACGCAATCTGAAGGTCCCCTCCCCCAGGGCCAGCAATTGCCCGCCGGCATCAAAGACTTCCATGGTGCTGTTATAGATACGGCTGCCGCCGGCCCGGCGCAGCCCGATGGCACGAATGTCACCGGCACTGCACTGGCCGGTAAACGTAGTGCTCATGGACAAGGTTATCGCCTTGCGCAGTCGACCGGGATAAGGGCACCAGGTGCCCGCACAAGCTCCGGCCACATCCATCAGCGTCGCCAGCACCCCGCCATGCACCACGCCGCCGAGATTCAAAAGCTGCGCACGCACAGACAGGGCCAGCTCCACCCGGTCCGGCTGCCAGTCCAGAAAACGCAAGCCGACCAGAGCAGGAAACCCCTTGGCAAAACGAGCCTGCGCCTCCTGCAGTGACCAACCGTTAGCCATCATCTCCGACATGCGCAAGTTGCCATCGGGGGGCGCTTCAGGAGGCACGCCCCTGCACCATTTGCTCGACCTGGGCGACAACCTCCTTCAGACGTGGGCCCAAATTCTCGATCAGGGTGCGACGACTCAGTCGCAGCGAAGAGCCTCCACAGTTAAAGGGCACGATCTGGGCACCACCATCGAGAATCAGTGGCACCGCGACGCCGCTCACATCACGGTTCCACTCACCGTCGGAGGTACAGAAACCGTATTGCTGGTATTCCTCGTAGGCTCGTTGCAGCCCTTTCTCGATCTCAGGCCACTCCTGCGGATGAGCCGCGCGAATCATGTCGTAATAGGGGCGACGCTCAGGCTCTGGCAGAGCCGCCAGAAAGGCCCGTCCCAGCGCCGAGGTTCCCATTGGCACCCGCGAGCCAATATTGAGACGCAGGACCAGCGGACCGCCCCCCTGACAAACCTGAATATAGGTGACCTGTGCCCCGTCCGGTGCCCCAATAGCCACCATGCAGTCGGTGGCATCCGCCAGCTCCTGCATGAAAGGGCGAGCCAGATCGCGCACCCCTTCACTGGCCAGATAACGGTAGCCCAGGTCCAGCACCCCGGGGCCGAGCCGGTACTTCTCCAGCTGCGGCACGTAACGCAGGTAACCCAGCTGGGTCAGTGTGGCCGTCATGCGAGAGACCGTGGGGCGCGGAATTCCGGTGCGTTTGGCGAGCTCGGCATTGCCCAGGTATTCGTCGGAAGGGCCAAAACAACGCAGGATATCCAGCCCGCGGGCCAGCGCAGTGACAAAATTACGGTCCTTGTCATTGGACCCCTCATCAGCAACGGCTCGTCGCATGGCAATTTTCCTATAGCTTCGGGTAAGGATGGCAACTCAGTAGCGTTTGCATGCCATCTATTTATAGTTATCAATCAACCGCGCCAATATAACAAAAAGCCATTTCACTGCCTAAATCGCCAGAACGGGCTTGCAGACACTTGGCACGGGCTAATGACACCATGACACGGCCTTGCCAAGCCGGTCAATATTTCAAAATACTATTTTAATATAGTAAGAAAAGACCGGTACCATCTGCCCACAAAAGCGACGACGCAGGCCCCGACAACCCCCGAAACGCGCCAGCATCATCACGCATCGCCCGGCCCTGACAGGCGTGCGGACCTGTCATTAACGGACACAAATTCGGTTGATTTGTGTACTGGCACAAGCGCCAGCCTTCGTGGCCAAAGTGTCATTTACTCCCCGCCAGTTAGACAGGATTATTGTGACACTAAACAATGTCACAGTTATCCATTGGTCGACCATTTGCCAGCCACCAGCGCGAGGGCAGGATCATGACAACAACCGCTACCCCCACTATCAAGGCAACGCAGACCGGGGCCACTACCGCCCAGAAAGTGCCGCTAGGTGCCACCGTCAACATTCCGCCCCGGCGCCTGGATTTCCGGTTCGACGACCAGACCACCACCCGTTACTTCTACGACAACGACCCGTTTCTGAGTGCCTTCTGGTTGAGCCTGTCAGCGCTGTTTCCGGAAGGTGAAGCGTTCTTCGTGGATTCCGTGCGTCACTATCGCAAGGCCATCACCGATCCCAAGCTCAAGGCCCAGGTGGCCGGCTTTATCGGTCAGGAAGCCATGCACAGCAAGGAGCATGAAGCCTGGAACGAGATGGGCCTGAAGTTCGGCTACCCCACCGACAAGCTGGACAAGTCCCTGGGCAAATTGCTGGGGCTGGTACAAAAGCGCACCCCGAAGATCTTCCAGCTGGCGGCCACCGTGTGCCTGGAGCACTACACCGCCATCATCGCCGAGCAGCTGCTGCGTGAAGACGAACACCAGGAGAAAATCCTCGACGACGCCACTGCCAAGCTGTGGCTGTGGCACGCGCTGGAAGAAAACGAGCACAAGACCGTGGCCTATGATGTGTATGAGAAGGTCAGTGGCAGCTATGCCATCCGTGCCGGCGCCATGATTCCGACCACGGTCATTTTCTTCGCCGTGCTGGCCGTGTTCCAGACGCGCATGCTGGCCTCCGACGGTCGCCTGTTCGAACTGAAGAACAACTGGAAGGGCGTGAAATTCCTGTTCGGGCGCAAGGGCCTGTTCACCAAACTGGCACCGCAATACCTGGATTTCTTCAAGCGCGACTTCCACCCCTCCCAGCATGATACCGATGCCCTGCTGGACGCGTGGCGCGAAAAGCTGTTCGGCGAAAACGGCATGCTCACCGAGCAGCATGCCCAGGCGTCTCAACGCAAGGGCAAGAAAGCCCATTAAGTGGACACACGGCCCCACCAAAAAGCCCCGCAGATGCGGGGCTTTTTTGTGGTTCATCGCAGATGAGAGGGAATCTGCCAATAGATCGCTATAAGCGCCTTCCCCTTGAGGGGAACTCACTTGATTCGCTGCGCTCACCCTGCGGGCCAGCCTTCGGCTGTTCTGCGCCGCCAAGCGGCTTGTCGTTGCTTGCCCAAGAAAGTCAGCACATGTCGCTTTAGCGACTGAACGCACGCCAGTGCGGGCCGAAGGCCGAGGCGAAGCCGAGTCAAGAAGGGCCC
>JAWVWY010000180.1:0-5309 GCA_033723495.1 Alcanivorax sp.
AGAGCTGTTCATAATGCTGTCCATATCGTCAGTACTGGTCGAAAGGTCAGATACGGCAGATCATCCACGGTGGCGTCAATGAATGACACACCGAAAACGGAGAGGGGTCACAATGAGCGATAAATCCAAGGCGCTGTCTGCTGCGCTGTCCCAGATTGAACGTCAATTCGGTAAAGGTTCCGTGATGCGCATGGGCGACCAGAAGCGCGAGCGGATTCCCGCCATTTCCACCGGCTCCCTGGGGCTGGATATCGCCCTCGGCATTGGTGGCCTGCCGAAAGGCCGGATCGTGGAAATCTACGGCCCGGAATCTTCCGGTAAAACCACACTGACCCTGAGCGTGATCGCCGAAGCCCAGAAGCAGGGTGCTACCTGTGCCTTCGTGGATGCCGAACACGCCCTGGACCCGGACTACGCGGAAAAGCTTGGCGTTAATGTCGATGACCTGATCGTCTCCCAGCCGGATACCGGCGAGCAGGCGCTGGAAATCACCGACATGCTGGTGCGCTCCGGCGCGGTGGACGTGATCATCGTCGATTCCGTGGCGGCGCTGGTGCCGAAGGCGGAAATCGAAGGTGAAATGGGGGACTCCCATGTGGGCCTGCAGGCGCGTCTGATGAGCCAGGCGCTGCGCAAGATCACCGGTAACGTGAAGAACGCCAACTGCCTGGTGGTGTTCATCAACCAGATCCGCATGAAGATCGGTGTCATGTTCGGCAACCCGGAAACCACCACTGGTGGTAACGCGCTCAAGTTCTACTCGTCCGTGCGCCTGGATATCCGCCGCATTGGTGCGGTCAAACAGGGTGATGAGGTCACCGGTAACGAAACCCGCGTGAAGGTGGTCAAGAACAAGGTGTCGCCACCGTTCCGTCAGGCCGAGTTCCAGATTCTCTATGGCCAGGGCATCAACCACATGGGCGAGGTGCTGGATCTGGGCGTGCAGCAGGGCCTGGTGGACAAATCCGGTGCCTGGTATGCCTATCAGGGCGACAAGATCGGCCAGGGCAAGCAGAACGCCTGTGATTACCTGCGCGAGAACCCGGCCATCGCCCAGGAAATCGAGAAGGAAGTGCGTGCCCGCCTGCTGGCGGTGCCCGGTGATGCGCCGGTGGAAGAGGAAGCCGAAGCCGCCGATGAGTGACCGGCTGAGTGAATCGGCGTTGCGCCAGCGGGCAGTGAGCCTGCTGGCGCGCCGCGACCACGCCCGCCGCGAGCTGGAAACCAAGCTGCGCCACAAGGTGGGTGAGCACCCGGATCTGCCGGCGGTAATGGCCTGGTGTGAGGAGCATGGCTTTATTGATGACCGGCGTTTTGCCGGTTTTTTTGTGCGCGCGCGCATCGAGCGCGGGCAGGGCCCCCTGCGTATCCGCCAAGAGCTGCAACAGCGGGGCGTGCCCAGCGAGCTGATGGCAGTAGTGCTGGCCGAGGCCGAGGTGGACTGGTTTGCCCTGGCCCGGGACGTGCGCGCCCGGCGTTTTCGGCACTACCCTGCGGACCAGAAGGAAAAGGCTCGCCAGCTGCGCTTCCTGCAGGGGCGCGGCTTCGACGCCGAACAGAGTTTTGCCGCCCTCGAACCTGGCCCCGACCAGTAGGCGTATGCTGCCCCACCCCTGTCAGAGCGTGCCTGCACGCGAACCCGGGCGCTCCCTTGCGTGATGGTGTGATCGTGGTTGATCGGCGTTTGCGACGCTGGCGTCGCGGCTTCGCAGCAAAGCAGGCTCTGGTAGTTGCTGGCCCGAACCCCGGGCGCAGCGTATCCTGCGCTCTTACGTATGCGAACAGGATTCAGCCCCTCATGGAATACCTCACAGACCCCTGGCTGGCAGCGGCCATGCTGGGGGCCGGCGTGGTGGCCGGCTTTATCAATACTCTGGCTGGCGGTGGCGGGCTGCTGATCCTGCCGCTGTTGATGCTCAGTGGTATGAGCGCGGCGCTGGCCAACGGCACCATGCGCGTCGGCGTGTTGATCCAGAGCATCGAGGCGGTTCGTCAGTTCAACAAGCGCGGCACCATGCCCTTCGCGGCGCTGCCGGCAATTCTGGTGCCCACCCTGCTGGGCACGTTGACCGGTGCGTTGGCGGCGGCCTATCTGCCGGAAGCCATTCTCAAGCCGGTATTGCTGACTACGCTGGTGGTGGTGGCGCTAATCATGGTGCTGCGCCCCAGTCAGCTATCGCCGGCCGCCGACGAAATTCCCCGCCGTCCCGGCGAGGCCCTGTCCGGCTGGCTGGGGCTGTTCTTTGCCGGTGCCTATGGTGGTTTTGTGCAGGCCGGCGTGGGCTTTGTGCTGATCGCCGTGTTGGTCGGACAGCTGCGCTACGACATGTTACGCGGTAATGCCCTGAAGCTGGCCATCACCGGTAGTTTTACCGTGCTGGCGCTGGGCATTTTCGTGGCCCGTGGCCAGGTGGCCTGGTTGCCCGGCCTGTTGGTGGCCGCCGGCACGCTGGTAGGGGTGCGCCTGGGAGTGGGCTTTGCCCACCGGGTATCACCGGTGGTGCTTAAACGCATTCTGCTGGTGATGGTGCTGGCGGTGTGTATCGCCGCGGCCTTGAAAGGGTAACGACGACGCTGCCCGGATCAGCGAAACCCCATCGCAACGGGGGCTTGGTGGCGGTATACTCGGCGCCTCTGATAGCCAGTCAAGAAATTGTTTCTCCTATGAAGAGTGCTGAACTACGCCAGGCCTTTCTGGACTACTTTGCCAGCCAGGGACATACCAAGGTGCCGTCTTCGTCACTGGTGCCCCATAACGATCCCACCCTGCTGTTCACCAACGCGGGGATGAACCAGTTCAAGGACGTGTTCCTGGGCCGGGAAAGCCGTGACTACACCCGGGCTACCAGTTCCCAGCGCTGCGTGCGCGCCGGCGGCAAGCACAACGACCTGGAGAACGTCGGCTATACCGCGCGCCATCACACCTTTTTCGAGATGCTGGGCAACTTCAGCTTCGGCGACTACTTCAAGCGCGAAGCCATCAAGTTCGCCTGGGAATTCCTCACCGGCACCCTGGGCCTGCCCGAAGAGCGCCTGTGGGTGACCGTGCATATCAGCGATGACGAAGCGGCGGATATCTGGCTCAACGAAATGGGCGTCAGTGCCAACCGTTTCTCGCGGCTGGATGAAGACAACTTCTGGCAGATGGGCGATACCGGCCCCTGCGGTCCCTGTTCCGAAATCTTCTACGACCATGGCGATGACGTGCCCGGTGGCCCGCCCGGCTCCGAGAATGACGACCTGGACCGTTACATTGAGATCTGGAACCTGGTGTTCATGCAGTACGACCGCCAGGACGATGGCGAGCTCAAGCCGCTGCCCAAGCCCAGCGTGGATACCGGCATGGGCCTGGAGCGCATCGCCGCGGTCATGCAGGGGGTGCACTCCAACTACGAGATCGACCTGTTCCAGGCGCTGCTGAAAGCCGCCGCGCAGGCGACCGGTTGTGATGACCTGGAAGAAAAGTCGCTGCGGGTGATTGCCGACCATATCCGTTCGGCCAGCTTTCTGATTTGCGATGGCGTGATTCCCTCCAACGAGGGCCGCGGCTATGTGCTGCGTCGTATCATCCGCCGCGCCCTGCGCCACGGCCACAAGCTGGGTCAGGACAAGCCGTTCTTTTCCACCCTGGTGTCCGCCCTGGTCGAGCAGATGGGCGACGCCTACCCGGAACTGCCCCGCGAGCAGGCCCGCATCGAGAAAGCCCTGCTGGCCGAGGAAGAACAGTTCGGCCGCACCCTGGCCGCCGGCATGAAGGTGCTGGAAAGCGCTATCGACGCGCTGGACGGCAAGGTGCTGCCCGGCGAGGTGCTTTTCACCCTCTACGATACCCACGGTTTCCCGCCGGACCTGACCGCCGACGTGGCCCGTGAGCGTGAGTTGGGCGTGGACATGGAAGGCTTCGAGAAAGCCATGGATGCCCAGCGTGAGCGCGCCCGTGGTGCCGGCAGCTTTGCCAATGACTACAGCGATCGGCTCAACATCGACGCGGTGACCGACTTTTCCGGTTACCAAAAGCTCAGTGACGAAGACGCCATCGTCGGCCTCTACAGGGATGGCGATGCAGTAGACAGCCTCAATGCTGGTGAAGAGGGCATGGTGGTGCTGGCCCGCACGCCGTTCTACGCCGAATCCGGCGGCCAGGTGGGCGACAGCGGTTTTCTGGTGCTGGGCGACAACCGCTTCGCGGTGAGCGATACCAAAAAGCGCCAGGCCGCCCACGTGCACCTGGGCAAGCTGGAAAGCGGCACTCTCAAGGTCGGCGACATGGTTGCCGCCTACGTGGATGTGGAGCGTCGCCGCGCCATCATGCGCAACCACTCCGCCACCCACCTGATGCACGCCGCCCTGCGCGAAGTGCTCGGTGACCACGTGCAGCAGAAGGGCTCGCTGGTGGCCGCCGACTACCTGCGCTTCGACTTTTCTCACGGTGAGGCCGTCGGCGAAGCCCAGCGCGAGCAGATCGAAACCCTGGTCAACCGTCAGATACTTGCCAACAGCCCGGTGACCACCGAGCTGATGGACATCGAGGCGGCCCGCGACGCCGGCGCCATGGCCCTGTTCGGCGAGAAATACGACGCCCAGGTGCGGGTGCTGACCATGGGCAGCGACGGTTATTCCAAGGAGCTGTGCGGTGGCACCCATGTGAGCCGCACCGGGGATATCGGCCTGTTCCGCATCACCCTGGAAGCCTCCGCCGCCGCCGGCGTGCGCCGTATCGAAGCGGTCACCGGCGAGCATGCCCTGGCAGTGATGCGCAAGCAGGAGCGGGCACTGAGCGATATCGCCGCGACCGTGAAAAGCACCGCCGACAACGCCGCCGAGCGGGTGCGCAGCCAGGCGCAGAAAGTACGCGAGCTGGAAAAGGAAATCGAGCGCCTCAAGCAGAAGCTGGCCAGTGGTGCCGGCAGCGACCTGACCGACAGCGTGCAGGACATCAACGGCGTCCAGCTACTGGTCACCCAGGTGGAGGGCGCCGACGGCAAGACCCTGCGCGTGACCATGGACAAACTGAAAGACAAGCTCGGCTCGGCGGTGATCCTGCTGGCCGCGGTGGACGGTGACAAGGTGGCCCTGGTGGCCGGCGTCACCAAGGACCTCACCGGCCGCTTCAAGGCCGGAGATCTGCTCAAATTCGTGGCCGAACAAGTGGACGGCCGCGGCGGGGGGCGCCCGGATATGGCACAGGGTGGGGGTAACAATCCTGCTGCGTTGCCGGCGGCCCTGGAGAGCGTAGGCGACTGGGTAGTCAAGCAGGGCTAGCGCGCTCGGCACACCGGTCAACATGAAATCAGGGCGCGTTTCTGCTA
>JAWVWY010000181.1:0-5306 GCA_033723495.1 Alcanivorax sp.
ACCGGCCCGGCACCATTCTCTACGCGCTCGGCATGACCCAGCACACCACCGGGGTCCAGGGCATCCGCTGCTACCCCATCATCCAGCTCCTGCTCGGCAACATCGGGAAAGCCGGCGGCGGGGTAAACATTGCCACTGGTGCCGATGCTGACAAACTGGCTGCATTCTGACAGGGCCTGATAGATACGCTCCATTTGCAGCGGCATTTCGCCAAACCACACCACATGGGGGCGCAGACAGCCGGGGCTCCCACAAAGCGGGCAGGGTAGATCCACGGTAAGGTCGCCCTGCAGTTCCACCAGGCCGCCGCAACGCTGGCAGCGCCCCTTGAGCAGCTCGCCGTGCATATGAATCAGGTTGCGGCTGCCGGCCTGTTCATGCAGGTTGTCGATATTCTGGGTGATCACCAGCACCTCGCCATGGCGCCATTGCTGCTCCAGCCTTGCCAGCGCCTGGTGGGCGGCGTTGGCGGTGATACCATCAAGCAGCTGTCGCCGTCGCTGATTATAGAAGTCCTGTACCAGGGTCGGGTTGCGCTGAAAGGCCTCCGGGGTGGCCACGTCTTCCACCCGGTGGTTTTCCCACAGGCCGTCGGCGGCCCGGAAGGTCTGGATGCCGGATTCCGCAGAGATTCCGGCGCCGGTAAGGATTACAATGTTTTCAGTCATTTACTTGCTCGACCCGTTAAGGTTAAAGGTTCTATGGATACCATTATCGACCGCCAGCAAAATCTCAACCTGCCAGGCCGTGGCGAGGTCACGCTGTTGCATTTTCATCAGGGCATGGTGTTGCTGGTGGGGCGTGATGCGGTGGGGTTGTATCGGGATCAGGTGGCGATCGATGATCCCCTGGCCAATGGTGTGATCGGCTATGAAAACATTCCCGAAGCGTTGCAGCCGCAGTGGCAACTGCCCGGGGGGTTTGTGGCCGAGCACTCGGCCGGTTATGTGGGGCTCAATGGCGGGGGCGTGATATTTATTCGCCCGGATGGCGTGGCACTCTATGCCAATGGCATGGATGCACTGAAAAATCATAACCTGTGCTGGCTAATTTCCTTTCCACCGCTGAATGCCTGAGGCCTGCGGGCCGGGATAAACGCTGAGGAGTCTGTATGGCTGAAGAAACTACCCGTTTGCGTTTGCGCACCCTGACCGAAGAAGACTACCCGGCACTGGCGTTGTTGATGGATCAGGTTTACCACGATATCGGTGGCGCCTGGCCGGAAGATACCATCCGTACGCTGATGCGGATTTTCCCGGAAGGTCAGCTGGTGATCGAGGATAACGGCAAGCTGGTGGCGGCCGCCCTGACCATCAAGGTGGACTACAACCGATTTTCCAACCCGCACCGCTACGATGACCTGATCACCGACGACAAAGTGCGCTCGCATAACAGCAGCGGTGATGCGCTGTACGGGCTGGATGTGTTTGTCGACAAGGAATACCGGGGTTACCGTCTGGGCCGGCGCCTCTATGAAGCGCGCAAGGAGCTCTGCCGCGACGAAAACCTGCGTGCCATCCTGGCCGGCGGCCGTTTGCCGGGCTATGCCGCCTATGCGGACCAGATGAAGGTGACCGAATATATCGAGCAGGTGGAAGCGCGGGCCATCTATGATCCGATTCTGTCGTTCCAGCTTTCCAACGGCTTCGATGTGAAGCGTCTGATGAAGGCCTACCTGCCCGAAGACGAAGACTCCCACGGTTATGCGACCCTGCTGGAGTGGGACAACATCCTCTATGAGCCGGAGGATGAAGACGCCGAATGGCCGCGCCGTACCGTGGTGCGTGTGGGGGTGGTACAGCGTCGCATGCGCGCCGCCCGCGATGTACAGGATCTGCTTAACCAGGTGGAATTCTTCATCGATGCCTTATCCGACTACCGTGCCGACTTTGCGGTATTACCGGAATTCTTTAGCGCGCCGCTCATGGGCCTGCGCCCGGAACTCAACTCTGTGGAAGCGGTGCGTTTCCTGGCCAGCTTTACCAACGAGGTGCGCGATGCCCTGGCCGACATGGCGGTGAGCTACAACATCAACATCGTCGGTGGCTCCATGCCGGTGATAGAAGACGATGACAAGGTCTACAACGTCGCCTACCTGATGCGTCGCGATGGCTCGGTGGAGTCCCAATACAAGATTCACATCACCCCCCACGAGCGCAAGGATTGGGTGATTCAGGGTGGCAACAAGCTGCAGGTGTTCGATACCGATGCCGGCCGGGTGGGCATCCTGATCTGCTATGACGTGGAATTCCCGGAACTTGGCCGTATCCTCGCCGAGGACAAGATGGACATCCTGTTCGTCCCGTTCTGGACCGACACCAAAAACGGTTACCTGCGTGTGCGCCACTGCGCCCAGGCCCGTGCCATCGAAAACGAATGCTACGTGGCCATATCCGGCTCGGTGGGCAACCTGCCACGCGTGGACGCAGTAGATATCCAGTACGCCCAGTCGTCGGTGTTCTCACCCAGTGATTTCTATTTTCCCCATGACGCCATCATCAGTGAGTCGGTCCCCAATACCGAAATGCTGATGTTTGCCGATGTGGATCTGGAGAAGCTCAAACTTCTTCATCGAGAGGGGTCAGTCACCAATCTCCGTGACCGCCGCCATGATCTTTATGAGCTGGCCTGGAAACCGGCCGCGGAGGAGGGCTGAGGCGCGCCGACAAATTGGCTGTCACCAGACAGGCAGTCCAAAATCCGGCAGCGCGCGGTTCTGTGGCGGCAGCAACAATCAGTGGGTGGCTTGCTCAATGGTGGCGCGCTGCTGTTCGTTCTGCTGCTTCATCAGGGCATTCATGTCCTCGCGAAACTGGGGCACGTCCTCAGGACGGGTAGGGGCCTTGATGGTCCCCGGCTGATCATTGCCCGCACTGATGGCCGGAGCCTGGGGGGCGGGTTTGAGCTGTTGAGCGACCAGCCAGCCAATCGCGAGCAGGGTAATCAGTAATCCCAGCAGACGCATGCGAATTCCTGTTGTTGTCATGGATAGATGACAGGTATAAGCGAATGTCCGTTATCAGACAAGCTTCTGCAGAAAGACGGTTTTGCCGCCTGACGACCGGGGTTATCCAGACAAAAAAAAGGCGCCATGCGGCGCCTTTTTTTGGTGACGGGACCTACTCAACTACATGTTCGGGTAGTTGGGGCCGCCGGTGCCTTCCGGAGCCACCCAGTTGATATTCTGGGTCGGGTCCTTGATGTCACAGGTCTTGCAGTGTACGCAGTTCTGGGCGTTGATCTGGAAACGCTTGTCGCCAGTGTTTTCATCTTCCACCACTTCGTACACGCCTGCCGGGCAGTAGCGCTGGGCCGGCTCATCCCACTTGGGCAGGTTGACCTGCAGGGGAACGTTCGGATCCTTCAGCGTCAGGTGACACGGCTGATCTTCTTCGTGGTTGGTGTTGGACAGGAAGACGCTGTCCAGCTTGGCGAAGGTGATCTTGCCGTCCGGTTTCGGGTAGTCAATCTTCTTGCTCTGGTCCGCCGGCTTCAGGGTGGCATGATCCGGTGTGGTGTCATGCATGGTGAAGGGCAGTTTGCCGTTGAAGAGGTTGATGTCCACGAACGCAAAGGCGGAACCGATGAAGTTACCGAACTTGTGCTGGGCCGGGCCGAAGTTGCGCTGTGCGTACAGCTCTTCGTAGACCCAACTCTTCTCGAAGGCATCCTTGTATTCGGTCAGCTCGTCGCTGCCACGGCCGCCTTTCAGCGCTTGCGCCAGTATTTCGGCAGCAATCATGCCGGACTTCATGGCAGTGTGGGTGCCCTTGATCTTGGCGAAGTTCAGGGTGCCGGCGTTACAACCGACCAGCAGGCCACCCGGGAAGGTCATTTTCGGCAGGGACTGAATGCCGCCTTTGGAAATGGCGCGGGCGCCGTAGGACACGCGTTTGCCGCCTTCCAGATGCTTCTTGATCTCCGGGTTGGTCTTCCAGCGCTGCATCTCGTCAAACGGAGAGACGTGCGGGTTGGAGTAGGCCAGGTCGGTGATCAGGCCCAGGGCCACCTGGTTGTTCTCAATGTGATAAAGGAACGCGCCGCCCGGGGAACCGGACTCGGACAATGGCCAGCCGGCGGTGTGCACCACCAGGCCTTCCTGGTGCTTGGCCGGGTCGATGTCCCACAATTCCTTGATGCCGATGCCGTAGTGCTGCGGATCGGTGCCTTCGCGCAGGTTGTATTTTTCCTGCAGTTGCTTGCCGAGCTGGCCGCGGCAGCCTTCGGAGAAGATGGTGTACTTGGCGTGCAGTTCCATGCCTGGCATGTAGCTGTCTTTCTTCTCGCCATTGTGATCAATGCCGAAATCGCCGGTGGCGATACCCTTAACGGAACCGTCTTCGTTGTAGAGGATTTCGTTGGCGGCGAAACCGGGGAAAATCTCGATGCCCAGGCCTTCTGCCTGTTCGGCAAGCCAGCGGCAGAGATTGCCCAGAGAGATGATGTAGTTGCCTTCGTTGTGCATGGTCTTGGGCACAAACAGATTCGGCACTTTCTGGGCCTTTTCCGGGCCGGTCAGGTAGTAGATCTCGTCACCGGTGACCTTGGTGTTGACCGGAGCGCCGAGCTCTTCCCAGTTGGGGAACAACTCATTCAGCGCGCGCGGCTCCAGAACGGCGCCGGAGAGAATATGCGCGCCCACTTCTGAGCCTTTTTCTACTACAACTACACTGATTTCCTGACCGGTTTCCTGGGCAATCTGACCCAGACGGCAGGCGGTTGCCAGACCGGAAGGACCGGCGCCGACGATGACAACGTCGACTTCCATAGATTCGCGTTCCACAGCCTGTCTCCTAGCTATCGGTTGCGTTTCGGCCCGGAAGCCGCTGAGAAAGGGGCTCTGCAGGTCACAGAGAGCCTTTCTCAGCAGCCGCCTGAGGCCAGCCTTGGGGTGGCGCGGAGTATATATAGATAGCGGGTTCTGCACCACTGCCCGGGTTGACCGGCACGCCAGCGTGGCCGTCACTGGTGCCGGGCCGGTCGTTCAAACAAGTGTTTGGATTATCCCTTGCTAGCTACTTGATTTACAAGGAAATGGCCGACTGTCGAGTCACGAAAAGTGAACATGTTGTAAAGTCTATTTGCAGAAAAATCATCTGCTTACGCTTACAGGGCCAGTGCCCGGCTATTGACCTGTTATGGTCGAGAGTTCAAGATAGCGGCTCTTCGCGGGGGTGGACCCGGCATCGGCGCCATGCCGCCTCCTTCTACCAGTCACCCAATGGAACATTCCGAGGATCCTATGAAGGTTCTTGTACCCATCAAGCGGGTCATTGACTACAACGTCAAGGTTCGCGTGAAGGCGG
>JAWVWY010000182.1:0-5236 GCA_033723495.1 Alcanivorax sp.
TATGCCAGGTGCTCCCGGCCCAGATATTCAGAGGACTGCATTTCCATAAGGCGCGAGCGGGTGCGCTCGAACTCAAAATCCAGTTTGCCACCGGCGTAGATGTCTTCGATGGGGGTTTCCGCGGTAATCACCAGCTTTACCGCCCGGTCGTAGAATTCATCCACCATGTTGATAAAACGGCGCGCCATATCGTCCTTGCCGGCCCCCATCTGCTCCACATTGGAGACCAGCACGGTATGGAACTCCCGGGCTATCTCGATATAGTCAGTCTGGCTACGCGGGCCATCACACAGATCGCGAAAATCAAACCACACCACATCATCGGCACAGCGGACGGTGGCGATTTTGCGACCTTCGATCAACACATTGCCGTGCTCGCGGTGCCGGCTGTGGTCCGGCTCCAGGGTACGGAAACGCTCACGGACAAAATCGTCCGCCTGCGGCCCCAACGGACAACGATACAGCTCCGCCTGCTCCAGCAAGCGCAGCCGGTAATCATTGCCCCCATCCACGTTCAGCACCTTGGTGTGCTGCTTGAGCAGCTCAATGGCCGGCAGGAAACGGGCCCGTTGCAGGCCATCCCTGTAGAGTCCGTCCGGTTCGATATTGGAGGTTGCCACCAGCGTCATGCCCAGACTGAACAGCTCCTGCATCAGGCTTGCCAGGATCATGGCGTCAGTGATGTCGGTGACAAAGAATTCGTCGAAGCACAGCACCCGGTATTGGCTGGCAAACTTGCGGGCAATGCTGGTCAGCGGGTTTTTCTCCCCCTGGCGCTCGCGCATTTCCCGATGCACCTTCTGCATGAAGCGGTGAAAGTGCATGCGTCGCTTTTCCTTGAACGGCAGGGTGTGGAAAAACACATCCATCAGATAGGTCTTGCCCCGACCTACCCCGCCCCACATATACAGGCCCATCTGCGGCTCGCGCTTGCGGAAGCGGCGCAGCAGGCCACCATTGCCTGGCGCGTCCAGCAAGCGGTGATAGATCTCGTCCAGCGCCTCAATCGCCCGTTGCTGGGCCGGGTCCTGAAAGAAATCGTCGCGCTGCAGGTCTGCCTGGTATTGCTCAAGCGGCGTCATAATGATGGCTTCTGTGGTCGGGCGGGCCAATGTAGCGCCGGGAAACGGCGCTGACAACCTCGCAGGCCTGGCTCATGGCAGGTGGGAGGCAGCCACCTGCTTGAGGTCCACCAGTCTGCCGTGAAAGAAATGGCCGCTGTCGGGAAAGCGCACCAGATCCGGCGCCAGTGGCGTGCGTGCCACCCAGTCCAGTACCTGCTCCACCGGCACCACCTCATCGTCATCGCCCTGCACCACCGTCACCGGACACCCGACGCTGTCGATGGCGGCAAAGTCGTAATGATGTACCGGCGGCGCCACCAGCAACAGCTGGCGGGCTGCCATGCCGTTATCATTGAGAATGCGCGCCCCCCGGGCCGCCACATAACTGCCGAAGGAGAACCCCGCCAGCCACAAAGGCAAACCCGGGTATTCATGGGTCAACCAGGCATGCACCGCCAACAGGTCTTCGGTTTCACCGATACCGTCGCTGTAGGCGCCCTGACTGTGGCCAACGCCGCGAAAATTGAAACGCACCACCACCGCTCCCTGATCCCGGGCCAGACGACTGAGGGTGGTCACCACCTTGTTATCCATGGTGCCCCCAAACAGGGGGTGAGGGTGGCAGATAATCGCCATGAATGGCGGAGTCTCGCTGCCCTGCTCCAGCACCACTTCCAGTTCACCGGCGGGCCCCTGCAGTTGCTGGCGTTTCACGGTCATATGGCCTCCTGGTCTGTTGCATCCTGTTACCAGCCAGCCGCGCCCCATGACACGAAGGCTCTTGGCGGCTGTACGGGTCTGTGCTGCAATACCTGCAGTCCGGTCCGGGCGCTTCGGTGCCGGACCCTTACAGGAGTATGCCATGGATGTACTGACAACAGGGGTGCTTTGCTTTGCCGCCGGCGTGGTGATCGGCGCAGGGCTACTATTCTGGTTACTGCCGGCGCGGCGTCAGGCCGGCCAGTTGATTCGCGACCGCGATGAAGCCCGCCAGGCCCTCAATCATTACCGCGACCAGGTGGATGATCACTTCCTGCACACCGCGGAGCTGGTTAATGACATGACCCAGGCTTATCGGGCAGTGCACGAGCATCTGTCAGTGGGCGCCAAGGCCCTGTGTTCGGAAGGCGGGCGCCAACGGGCCGCCGCCAAATCGCTGGATGCCGTACCCGGCGAAGACGATGTGCCAGTGGCACAGCCACTGGATTACGCGCCCAAGGCCCAGGGCACCCTGTCCGAACATTTCGGTCTCAACAAACCGGACCAGGGCCCCTTCGCGCCGGTGGATGTGGACGACAGCCCGGCGCCGGACCGCATGGTGGAACCACCCCGCGATTACGCGGACGGCTGCGATGACCAGGGCTGCTCAACGGACAGTGAACGCAAGGCCTGAGCCAGGCAGACAGCCAAAAAAAAGCCCCGCAATGCGGGGCTTTTTTGTGCCGGTCAGACAGATCAGCGAGCGGAGTGTCCCTTGAGCTCCACTTTCACTTTCTCGTGATCCTGCAGACCCGCGTAGTATTTGCGCAGGATATCCAGCACTTCCGGACGGCTGAAGTTATCTGCCACTTCTTCACCTTCGCTGAGCGCCTTGCGCAGCTTGGTGCCGGAGACCAGCACCCGGTCCTGGGCTTCGTGCGGACAGGTGCGCATGGACGCCATGGTGCCACACTTGTTGCACCAGAAGGTCCAGTCGATCTTGAGCGGCTGGGTGATCAGCGCATTGTCGGCGATCTCGTCGAAGATGTGATGGGCATCGAACGGGCCGTAGTAATCCCCTACACCGGCGTGGTCACGACCGACGATCAGGTGGGAGCAGCCGTAGTTCTGACGGAACAGGGCGTGCAGCAGCGCCTCACGGGGGCCGGCATAACGCATATCCAGCGGGTAGCCGGATTGCACCACAGTGTTCTTGACGAAGTATTTGTCGACCAGGGTGCCGATGGCTTCCTGACGCACTTCCGCGGGGATATCGCCAGGCTTCAGGTTGCCCAGCAGGGAGTGCACCATGACACCGTCACAGATCTCGATGGCGATCTTGGCCAGGTGCTCGTGGGAGCGGTGCATGGGGTTACGGGTCTGGAAAGCGGCAACGGTCTTCCAGCCTTTCTGGTCGAACATGGCCCGGGTTTCGGTGGGGGTCATGTAGATGCCGGCGTACTTGGTGGGGAACTCGCCCTGGCTGAATACCTTCACCGGGCCGGCCAGGTTGACCTCGCCCTGGGCCATCACCATCTTCACACCCGGATGCTCTTCATCAGTGGTGGTGAAGACCTGCTGGCATTCGTGGGCCTTGTCGATGCTGTATTTTTCGCTGACGGTCATGGAACCCATGATCTCGCCGGCCTCATCCACCAGCGCCACTTGCTGGCCTTCGCTGAGGGTGTCCGCAGTGGCCGCATCGGTGGACAGGGTGATCGGAATCGGCCAGAACACACCGTTGCTCAGGGTCATATTGTCGCACACGCCCTGCCAGTCGGCCTTGCCCATGAAGCCTTCCAGCGGAGTGAAACCCCCGATACCCAGCATGATCAGGTCACCACGCTCACGGGAGCTGAGGGTCACCTTGGGCAGGTCTTGGGCGGCGGCCTTGGCCTGTTCCAGTTCTGCGCCTTCCAGCAACAGGATGTTCAGCGTATCGCTGCCATGGGGTTTCACCAGTTGCGACATTAATCACTCCCTAGGATTTGCTTTTACGAATGGTCAAAATTTGCTCACATTGGCGGCGCGGATTATAGCGGCCAGAGGGTGACAACCGCCACCGCTTGTCAGACTTTTCTGTTTGGCGCTTATACCGTGGAATTAAGCGGTACCCGCACCGGCACTGGCTCCTGTTCTACCGCAATGTCAGCGGGTAGCTGGCCGGCCCGGTCACCATCGGCCTGCAGGGGCTCCTCACCATCAGTCGTTATCTGCACCCGCTCCGCGGTCACACTGTTGACGCCGTCGACCTGCTCCATACGCCCGAACAGCAGCGCCAGCAGGCAACGCAGCAGAAAGCCCACGCCGGGTTTCTGGAACAGCAGCACCTGCAGCTTGGCACGGGTGATATTGGCCTGCCGGCTGAGGATAAAGCTGCCGCCGTAATAGCGGCCATTGGTGATCACCGCCGAGAAACAGTCCAGCGGCCGGCCATCCACGGTGACCCGGTAGCTGTGCTGGCCATAACGGCGAATCTGCGCCAGCATGGACTGCACATAGGCAAGCTTGCCAAACCGTTCCTTGATAGCCAGGTTGACCCGATCCACCACCCAGGCGTCATAGCCGACGCCGCACATCATGATGAAACGACGGCCATTGAGCAGCCCCGGTGTCACCGGCACGGACTTGCCCTCCATCACCACCTGAGCGGCCGCTTCCGGCTTCTTGGGCAGGCCCAGCTCCTTGGCCAGCACATTGGCGGTGCCGGTAGCAAACACGCCCAATGCCACCCCGGAAGCCAGACCGTTGAGCACCTCGTTGGTGGTGCCGTCACCGCCCACCGCCACCACGCAATCGCCCTGGTCAGGCAGGGCCTTGAGATAACGGGTGGCGTCCTCCGGGCCGCGGGTGTGATAGAGGCGAATCGCCGCACCCAGGCGCTCCAGCTCGGCCACAAAGCGGCACAGCAGCTTTTCCCGGCCGCCACCGGCGGCCGGATTGTAAATCACCGTGATATTCATTTACCGGAAATGTCCTCGTACTGCTGCCCGGCTCAAACCGGGTTGTCGATATCAATAAAGATGTGCTCGATGTCAGCCTGCTGGCTGAGCCATTCGCCCAGCGCCTGCACCCCGTACCGCTCGGTGGCATGGTGACCGCAGGCAAAATAATGCATGCCCGTTTCCCGGGCGAAATGGGTCGTGGGCTCGGAAATTTCTCCGCTCAGGTAGGCATCCACCCCCAGGCGCTGGGCTTTCTCGATAAAGCCCTGGGCGGCGCCGGTGCACCAGCCGATGGTTTCAATCTCATCGCCGGGATCGCCGATATGCAATGGCGTACGCCCCAGCACTGCCTCCACATGGGTGGCAAACTCGGCGGCGCTCATGGGCGTATCCAGACGGCCCACATTACCGACCGGCCGCGGCGTTTCATCCAGGCCGCCTTCCACCGTCAATCCCAGGCGCCGCGCCAGCTGCGCATTGTTACCCAGTTGCGGGTGGGCATCCAGTGGCAAGTGGTAGGCGAAAACA
>JAWVWY010000183.1:0-5065 GCA_033723495.1 Alcanivorax sp.
CAATATCAACCTGCCCATGCCCCATGGCTCGCCGGAAAGTACCTTCTTCGAGCGGCTGGACGACGCCCTGGCCGCCATTGCCCTGTTCCAGCCCCAGGCACTGATCGTGCCACTGGGCTTCGACACCTACCAGCAGGACCCGCAATCGAAAGTGGCCATGAGCCATGCCGGCTTTACCCGCCTGGGCGAGGCATTACGTGGCCTGAACATGCCGGTATTGGTGCTGCAGGAAGGTGGCTACGATATCGAGCATCTGCGCGAAAATGGCCTGCGTTTTTTCCGCGGCCTGCTGGAAAGCGACTGACGCTGCGACGGCTGTGCTACCCTGCGATTTTTGCCGCCACGCGAGCCAGCCATGCTCAACCGTCTGACCCAACTGTTCCCGCTCTGGGCCCTGCTTTTTTCTGCCCTGGCCTACTGGCAACCGGCGTGGCTGGCCAGCCAGAAAAGCGCCATCGTGCCCTTGTTGATGGTCATCATGTTCGGCATGGGCATGACCCTCAGCTGGCAGGATTTTCGCCGCGTACTGAAAAGCCCCCGCGTGATCGGCCTGGGTGTACTGCTGCAATACACCCTGATGCCGCTGCTCGCCTACCTTATCGCCCGGCTGCTGGGTCTGCCCCAGGAATTACTGGTCGGGCTACTGCTGGTGGGCACCTGCCCGGGCGGCACCGCCTCCAATGTGATTGCCTTTCTGGCGCGGGCCGACGTGGCCCTGTCGGTGACCGTGACCTTTGCCTCCACCCTGTTGGCGGTGGTCGCCACGCCGCTGCTCACCTGGCTTTATCTTGGCGAGCGCATTGCGGTACCGGTCCTGGCCATGCTGCTGTCTTTGGTACAGATCGTGGTATTGCCGGTGGTCAGCGGCTGCCTGATCAATACCTTTTTCCATCGCCGGCTGGCAGCGGTACGCCATGTCTTCCCGCTGATCTCGGTGTTGGCGATAGTCTGGGTGATCGGCATCATCGTGGCGCTGAACCAGGGGCGTATTGCCGATGCCGGCCTGCTGGTGTTGGTGGCGGTGGTACTGCACAACGGCCTGGGTATGCTCGGTGGTTACAGTGGCGCCCGGCTAATGCGCCTGGACCGGCAACAGGCACGCACCCTGGCCATTGAGGTGGGCATGCAGAATTCCGGCCTGGCGGTGGCGCTGGCAGTCAAACACTTCAGCGCCCTGGCCGCCCTGCCCGGTGCCCTGTTCAGCATCTGGCACAATCTGTCCGGCTCGCTGCTGGCCGCGTTTTGGCAAAAGCGGCCAGCCATTGCTGATGAATAGTTGATAATCGAACCGGTAACCGCTGCGCCAATATGATGGTGACGCAGCGGCGGTACGTTTTTCGTTATCCATTCGCTCAGGGAGCAAGCCGCTCCCTGATCCAGCTGCCATCCGCCTGTTTCAGATAACGAAAACGGTCATGCAGGCGGCTCGGGCGGCCATGCCAGAACTGAATTTCCGTGGGCACGATACGGTAGCCGCCCCACTGGGCCGGCTTGGGCACCGGTGCCTGCGGATACTGCTGCTGCAGTTTTTCCACTTCCGCCTCCAGCCATTCACGACTTACCGGCTGGCTCTGCGGGGAAATGGCGGCGCTGATCTGGCTGCCATAGGGGCGTGAGGCGAAGTAGGACACCGACTCTTCCTCGTCTACCTTGTGAGCCTCACCGATCACGATCATCTGCCGGTCGAATGGCTGCCAGAACATGGTGAACGACACCTTCGGGTTGGCGCTGATATCCTGCCCCTTGCGGCTGTCGTAATGGGTAAAGAACACGAAACCGCCGGCTTCAATGCCCTTGAGCAATACCACCCGGCTGGACGGCTGCCCGCCGTCACTGACGGTGGCCAGGGTCATGGCATTGGGCAGCGGCAGATCCGCTTCGATGGCTTCATCCACCCAGCGCCGGGCCTGCGCCAGCGGGTCGTCCTGCAGGTCCGCCTCGCTCAGGCCCTCGGCATGGTATTCATCTCGCACGTCTTTCATGGCTGGCTCGCTTGCTGGTGACAGCGGCCAGTATAACGTGCCAGGACGTCGACGCCTTGCCCTTCATCAAGGCTCGGCGCCGGTTTGGTTGTACAATGCTGGCAACCTGACCATTTGCGGAGAGTCCATGACCGCCTGCCCCTGCCAATCCGGCCGGCCTTATTCGTCCTGCTGCCAGCCCCTGCATCAGGGCCAGTCCGCCAGCAGCCCGGAAGCGCTGATGCGTTCGCGCTACAGCGCCTTTGCGCTCAGACTGACAGACTATCTGCAGGAAAGCTGGCACCCGCAGACCCGGCCGGCCAGCCTGACACTGGACGGCGACGAACAATGGCTGGGGCTGGAGATCGTCTCCAGTACCACCGATGGCGACCAGGGCCGCGTGCACTTCCGCGCCACCTGCCGCGACAACCACGGTTTTTCGGTTTTGGAAGAACAGGCCCGCTTTGAAAACATCAACGGCCACTGGTGCTATCGGGATGGAGACCATCAAGTACGCCCCCTGAAGCCCGGCCGTAATGATCCCTGCCCCTGCGGCAGTGGCAAAAAATTCAAGAAATGCTGTGGCTGAGGCCCGCCGATGGACAAACACGTCGCCATGGAACACCCACTCCCCCACGCCACCGCCGAGCGCCGCTATGCACTGACCCTGCTGGCGCTGTTCTGGCTGTGCTGGCTGCCGCTGGCCATTGCCCCCTGGTATCGGCAGGACTGGCTGCTGGAAAACGCCCTGGTGTTTATCGGCCTGCCGCTGGTGATCGCCGGCTGGCGCCGTTACCGCTTCAGCCGTGGCGCCATCACCGCCCTGTTCCTGTTCGCGTTGCTACACATTGTCGGCGCCCACTACACCTACGCGCAAGTGCCCTACAACGACGGGTTCCGGGCACTGTTTGGCAGCGGCCCCAATGACTGGCTGGGCCTGCACCGCAATCACTTTGACCGGCTGGTGCACATGCTGTTCGGGTTGCTGTTCATGCCGCTACTGACCGAGCTGTTCGCCCAGAAACCGGGCCTCAACCGGCGCTGGCAGGCGCTGTTCGCGGTCTGCGTGGTGCTGGCCATTTCCGCGCTCTACGAGATACTGGAATGGTGGGCGGCAGTGCAGTTCGGCGGCAGCCTGGGGCAGGCTTACCTGGGCACCCAGGGCGATGTCTGGGATGCCCAGAAGGACATGGCCATGGCCGGCCTGGGTGCGCTACTGGGAGCCCCCTGGGTCATGCGCCGCAACCTTGACACCGGTCAATAGTCCTTAACACGGTGGTGGCATAGTAAGGCCTCAACTCACCAAGGAGAGGCCCCATGAGTTCTCATCAACAACGTATCGAAAAGATCAGCGACAAACTAAAAAACTGGGATTACCAGCTCGACCGGCTGGAGCACCGGCTGATCGATCTGAGCGACGATGCCCGCCAACGCGCCAACGAAACCCTGACCACCCTCAAGGAACAGCGCCAGCAGCTGGCCAGCCGGCTGGAAGAAAGCCGCAACAGCGCGGGCGAAATGCTCGACGAGCTCAAGCAGAGCATGGACAAGGCCGCAGACGACCTGAAACAGGGGCTCGGTAAACTTCGCAGCCAGTTCGGACTGAAAGACGACGACAGCGAAGAGTAACCCCCGGCACGCAGCCAACCGCCGGGCCAGGGAGGGCCGGCGGCGGGGCGGTCATGGCGCGCGGCTTTCGCCGCGGCGCATGGCCAGTGGCGTACAACCGAACCAGCGCCGGAAGGTACGGCTGAAATTGGAGGTATCCTGATAGCCCAGCCGCTCGGCGATCTGCTCCACCGGTTCACCGGTTTCCCGCAAATACCATAGCGCCAGCTCCTGGCGCACTTCATCAAGCAGCTCCTGGTAACTGGTGCCCTCGGCCTTGAGCTTGCGGATCAGTGTACGCCGCGACATGGCCAGCTGGTCCGCCATCTGCTCCAGGGTCGGATAGGCCGGCTCCAGCTCCAGCAGCCGGTTACCAATACGCTGGCGCAACGGGCCGCCCCCCTGCAACTGCCGCAACTGGTGGTCACAATCGCGGATGGCGCTGCGATGCAGGCCCGGATCGGCGGTCAGACAGGGGGTGTCCAGCAGGGCTGCCGGCAGGTGAATATGCAGCGCCTCGGCACCGAAGTGCACCGGACAATCCAGCTTCTGTGCGTAGACATCGGCCCAGGGCGGCGCAGTGAATGGCAGAAATACCTCCGCATCACGCAGGTGCCGGGAAGAAATGGTATCGACCAGCTGGAAATAGGTGGCCAGCATGCCGCCATGGATAAATTCCCGAGCGTCCTCCAGGTCCATGCGCTCGCGCAGCGTCAGCGTGGCCCGCTCCCCCTGCTCCTCTAAAATCACATCGGTTAGCTGCAACCGCACCCCCACATAGCGGGTCACCACCTGCAGCACGGTACGCAGATCCGGTGCCGACACCACGGCATAGCCCAGCGACCCGTGGGCGGAAACCGCCGTCATGCCGCCGATTTCCAGGCCAATCCAGGGTCGGTCGGTGAGCGCCACCGCCCGCCGCACCAGGCGCGAGAACTGCGCCAGGCTCAGATAGCGGTGCTCGCCGAGCAAGGACTCCCATTGCAGGCGCGTGCCGTCGAAGATGACGCCGTTATCGAACCCCAGCTGCTGCAGATGAGCACACAGCAAACGACTGTAGGTGGGGTGAATGGCGGGACGCAGACGGTCGGTTTGCAGCTGGCTCATGGCCCTCCCGGTCAACCTGTTCGCAGTGGCAACCTAAACACGTTGTCTATTCTGTCACCAAATGACGATTTATTGCCACTCCTGGCGGTACGGCGGCCTCGCGGGCGGGCGCACCATGGAAGCAAGTCCACTCGACCAAGGAGTCCATGATGAGCAAGGCAGGTGTTTTTACCGGCCCTTCCGGCATTCACTACCGGGACCGCAAACGTTACCTGTGGGTGACCTCGCTGCTGGTGCCGGCGCTGGTGTTTGTCGGCCCCGGCCTTTACCTGAGCACCGATAATGCCCTCTGGCTATGGTTGTCGCTGGCCTTCTACTATCTGATCGTGCCGGTGCTGGACCTGCTGATCGGCGAGGATCTGAGCAATCCGCCGGAAGAGGTGGTGCCG
>JAWVWY010000184.1:0-4955 GCA_033723495.1 Alcanivorax sp.
CCTGATCATGCTGCTCCGGCAAATGGATGCGAAGCGGACCATGGTGTTCGTCAACACCAAGCGCGAAGCCGAGCGGCTTTACGACCAGCTCACGGCAAACGGCATCAAGGCATCAGCCATCTCCGGCGATGTGCCGCAGAACCAGCGACTCAAGACACTGGAAAACTTCCGTAGCGGTAACCTGCAGGTATTGATCGCCACCGATGTGGCCGGCCGCGGCATCCACATCGATGGCGTATCCCACGTGGTCAATTACAACCTGCCGGAAGACCCGGAGGACTACGTGCACCGCATTGGCCGTACCGGCCGCGCCGGCGCCAGTGGCATGTCGATCAGCTTTGCCTGCGAGGATGATGCTTTCCTGCTGCCCGAGCTGGAAAGCGCCATCAGCATGAAACTGGAATGCGAATACCCGCCGGCAGATCTGCTGGCCGAACAGGACTGATATGGCAACACGCATCTCCCCCGAACAGGGCAAGGCGCTGTTCGACGACAACCAGGCGCTGTTCGTGGATATCCGCGATCCGGCCAGCTTTGCCGCAGGCCATTTGCAAGGGGCCGTGCATCTGACCCAGGCCAGTGTGGAGCAATTTCTGTCCGCCACTGCCAGTGGGCAGCCCCTGGTGGTCTACTGTTACCATGGCAACAGCAGCCAAGGCGCCGCCGACTGGCTCGGTGAGCAAGGGTATACCGATGTAGTCAGTCTGGATGGTGGGTACGAGGTGTTCCGCCAGCAATTCCCGCAATGCCTGGCCGAGACTGAAGACTGAAAAAATATGGCACTGGCCCTGCGTCCCTGTCGGGCCTGTGCCGTCCTCCTTGAGACTCCCTTTCTGGCCCGTTAGGCCCTTCGGGTTTCCTTCCTGGAACCGATATCCTTATCGGCGTGTTCGCTTATGGACAGAGCTGCTGCAACCGGGTTAGCAGTAGCGCCCTGTGCCCATGTCGAAGCAGTTGCACGTCATTACCCGTTTTCCAGCAATATAAGACAACGCTGCGATTCCCGCAGGGCCTCGAACACAGGGCCTATTAAAACGGCCCGGCCCTGTGTCGTAATTGCTCTAAGTCAAAGAAAGAGGCGTTTAGCATGTCATCAGCCGAAATTATTTCCGCCCTGCGCGATGCGCATCAGGCACACCTTTGTGCCCAGCTCCAGAATGAACAGCACTGGCACGACCTGATGGCTCAAGCCAGCCAGCAACTGGGCTCGCTGCCGCTGGGCACACTGGTGGATAGCGATAGTGTGGTCACGGTAGTGGATCTGTGGTTACAGCAGGCGCTCAGCGCCCAGGGACTGCAGAACGTGATTACCGATGTCAGCGAAGCAGTCTGGCAGGCTGCCCAGCAGGATCCGGCCACCGTTGGCGAACTGCTCAGCGAGCAACACTTCGAAGCCGTTCTCGAGCAGGTGCTGAAGCTGCAAAGTCTGCGCGAACAAGCCGTGCATGCCGCCATGAGCCATCCGCTGGTAAGCGAGATGGTCAGTGAGATGCTGTATACCGGCATCAAGAACTTCCTGCTGGAAGAAAACGCCCTGGCCAAGCTGCCTGGGGTCAGCAGCGTCATGAAGATGGGCCGCAAGAGTGTGGTCGGCAAGGCCATGGGCGGCATGGAAGAAAATATCCGCGATTACCTGCGCAAGAATATTCGCGTGACGCTGAAAACCGGTGAACAGTGGCTCAACCGCCAGCTCACCAACCAGCGCATCGAACAGCTGGCCCGGGATGGCTACCGGCGCCTTGCCCCGCTCAAGCCCGCCGATTATCTCAAGCAGGTGCCGGAAGGTACGCTCGAGGAAGTGGTCAAGCAGGGCTGCGCCATCAGTGACGAAAGCGCGCGGCTGGACTATACCCGCCGACTGATCAGCGTCGGTATCCGCGCGGCAATTACCTCGCTGAGTGACATGCCCCTGCAGACTCTGCTTGAGGGCATGCAGATCAGCGAGCAGCAGGTCCGTGACATTACCGCCCCGGCCCTGGCCCGCGGCGCCACCGTGCTGATCGACGCCGACGTACTGGCCCCCTTCATCCAGTGGGTACTGGATGACTTCTATCAGTCCGAGGCCTGCCAGAAGATCATTAACCGCGGATAGTGAACCGTTAACAGCGGCGCGCGTCTGCTTTGCCAGGCGTTAAAAAAAGAGGCCGCGCCCGGCTTTCGGGCGCGGCCTCTTTCGTTGCAGTGTCGTGTTGACTTAATTTTCCGCCGCCAGTTGTTCAACCTTCACTACAGGAACGACTCCGCATATTCCGCCAGCAGCGAGCGGGGCACGCCATTGAGTTGCACCGAACCACCATGGACAAAACGCTTGAAGCGCTCGGTCATGTAGGTCAGCCCGGAACTGGTGGGTGACAGATAAGGGGTATCGATCTGTGCCAGATTGCCCAGGCAGACGACCTTGGAGCCCTCCCCGGCTCGAGTGATGATTGCCTTCATCTGGTGTGGCGTCAGGTTCTGGCTTTCATCAATCAAAATCAGGGACTTCTGGAAGCTGCGCCCGCGGATGTAGTTCATCGCCTTGAACTGGATACAGGCCCTCTCCTTCACGTACTGGATACTGCCTGACGGGTTTTCATCATTAAGGTGCAGCGCCTCGATATTGTCGTTGATGGCCCCCAGCCAGGGGTCCATCTTTTCTTCCTCGGTGCCCGGCAGAAAACCGTGATCTTCGGCCAGGGGCGGCGTGGAACGGGTGGCGATGATCTTGTTGAAACGCTTCTGCTCCACGGTCATTTCGATGGCGGCGGCCAGCGCCAAGATGGTCTTGCCGGAGCCTGCGGCACCGGTCAGGGTAACCAGATGAATATCCGGGTCGAGTAGCAGCTGCAGGGCGATCGCCTGCTGCACGTTCATGGGCTTGAGGCCCCAGACCTCCTGATCGAGCAGCGTTTCTTCATTGTGATGACGCAGGGTGACGATGCCGTTTTCCACCGCCAGAATACGACCGACAAAGCCCTGTTCATCCATAATGTACTGGTTGGGATAGATTTCTTCGCCGAGAATCTCACTGACCAGCAGGCCATGGGACAAATAATGCAGGGTATCCGGGCCGTCCTGGACCGTCTCCACTTCCGTAACCTGATCCCAGAAGGACCCCGGCACCTGGAAATACCCGCGGGTGAGCTGCTTGATGTCCGAGACCAGTTGGTCGTTGTGATAGTCCTCCGACTCAATCCCGCAGGCGCGAGCCTTGAGCCGCATGTTGATATCCTTGGTCACCAGCACATAACGGCACTCCGGGTTTGCCAGCTTCATGGCGACGATATCGTTGATGATGCGATTGTCATTGAGATTAGCGGGCAAGGGGCCCTCCTGCCGGGCCGCACCGGACATCAGCACGGTGAGCGTACCGAGCGTCTGATCACCACCGCGAGGAATGGGGATGCCCTTCTCAACTTCACTGGGCGTGGCATTACCCAGCACGCTATCGATCTGGCGGATAGCGGCACGACAATCCGCCGCGGTGTGGGATTTGCCGCTTTTCAGCTTGTCCAGCTCCTCCAGCACGGTCATGGGAATCACCACCCGGTGTTCCTCGAAATTCATCAATGAATTGGGATCATGGATCAACACATTAGTGTCGACGACGTAGGTTTTTTGCTGATTGTCTTCCTGAGGCGGGTGATTTTGCTGCTGATCTTCATCAATGGAAAGGCTGTGGAGTGTGGCCGCGCGCTCTTCCATGCGTATCCCCTGTGCATAGTGGGCGGCAGCAACAAAGCGAGAGTGACGCCTGCTCCTGCCGCCGTGGTTTTTTAAACCGTTTGGCGGTTCAGTGGCATAAAGCTTTACAGCTTATGATCGCGATCACTCCCGCAAGGGCGGGATGAGAATTACCTTAACCCAGCTTTTTGCAAACGATCAACCAATTCTGTCCGCGCTTTTTTGCAACCGATCCGATCCACCGAACCGCTTGATCAGCCCGCAGCGCACCGCCACAATCAGCCACACACTGTTATCGAGACTGACTATGGCGCTGCAACATCCCCAGGTCCTGATGCCGCCCCCCGCCCTCTATCTTGGCGGCCTGCTGATGGGTTATGGCCTGGACCAGGCACTCAATCCGCCACCCATTGCATTTCCCGGCCAACCCTGGCTTGCCTTGCTGCTACTGATCTTCGGCGTGCTGCTGGTGGTGACCGCGGTCTGGCAACTGCGCCATGGCCACACCACCATCATGCCGCACCGGGCAGCCAGCACCCTGATTACCAAGGGCGCCTTTGCTCTCAGCCGTAACCCCATCTACCTGGGCTTTACCCTGCTGTACCTGGCCCTGGTGCTGCAGCAGGCCAGCCTGGGCATGCTGGCCATGCTGTTTCCGGTGTTGTGGGTCATCCATGGCCATGTCATTGCGGCTGAAGAATCCTTCCATGCCCAGCAGTTTGGCAGCCAGTGGCAGGATTACTGTGCAAGGGTAAGACGCTGGCTCTAGTCAGCGGCTCTACCGGCCCCAATGCCCCCTGTTGCAAATGCAAATGGCGCGAGCCGAAATGCCCCGGTACGAAGGTGCTGGGGCGAATATGTGCAGGTAGCCAGCCCAGCCGTCGGTACAGTTCGGCCACCAGCTCAGAACAAAACCAGCCGCGCTGATCCGGCCGGCGCGAAAACCCGCTGCACAGATCCCGCGCATTGCACAACAGGTAATTCTTGTAGGGGCGGTGCAGCAAGCGTTTCACCATCCGCCGCAAGAGCCGTGTCTGACGGTCATCCAGATCCGCGCCCAGGCGCCGCCTCAGCGCCACGGTACCCGGATAGTCACGCAGCTTACTGGCCAGCGGCACTAGCGCCACTCCAGGCACCGGTCGCCCCAGAGTGATATCAGCAGATTCGCTGAAGGTGGTGGACTCCAGCACCAGCGGCCCATGCTGACCGGGGAGCAATACCACCATGCCGATATGACTCCAGCGGCTGCGGGTAAACAGGCGGATAATGGTGCTGGTAATGCCGCGGCCGGA
>JAWVWY010000185.1:0-4933 GCA_033723495.1 Alcanivorax sp.
CTGGCAGCGGCAACGGTGCCCGGTGGCATTCTGGTGCTTTCAGAAAAGATTGCCTTTGCGGATGAGCAAGAGAACCGGTTGCAAACCGAGCTGCACCATGCCTTCAAGCGCAATAATGGCTACTCGGATCTGGAGATCAGCCAGAAACGTACCGCGCTGGAAAACGTTTTGATCCCGGAAACCCTGGAGGTTCATCGCCAGCGTCTTATGGAGGCCGGCTATCGGCAGATCCATGTGTGGTTTCGCTGCTTTAATTTCATCTCGCTGATGGCCGTTCGCTGATGTTGCAGGCTTATCTGGACGAGTTGCAAAGCGGGCTGTCGACGGTTTTTACCGAGAGTGAGCGTGACCGGGTTCTGGCCTTGAGTCGTCAGCGTTTGATTGAGCGCCCCCATGGCGATCTGTCCCGGTGGCTGGGCGCGCTAAAGGCATTGCCGGCGGGGCCGGCGGTCTGCCGGCTGGACAGTGATACCCTGCAGATCGGTGCGCCCGGTGAGCATGACCGCAATCAGGTTCACGCCGCGCTGGAAGGGTTGATCCCCTGGCGCAAGGGGCCATTCGATTTTTTCGGTGTAACGGTGGATACCGAGTGGCGCTCGGACTGGAAGTGGCAACGTCTGGCGCCGCATCTGGCACCACTGGCGGGGCGTCGGTTGCTGGATGTGGGCTGCGGGAGCGGTTACCACTGTTGGCGCATGGCCGCAGCCGGCGCTGACACGGTATTGGGAATTGACCCGACCATCCTGTTCCTGGTGCAGTACCTGGCCGTGCGCCGTTATGCCCTGACGGCGCCGGTCTGGTTTGCCCCCTTGCGCATGGAGGAGTTGCCGGCCGGCAGTATGGCCTTTGATACGGTCTTCTCCATGGGGGTGCTGTACCACCGCCGCTCGCCGCTGGATCACCTGCTGGAACTGAAGGACGCTTTGCGTGACGGCGGCGAGCTGGTGCTGGAAACCCTGGTTGTGGAGGGCGATGAGCAAACCGTGCTGATGCCTGAAGATCGCTATGCAGCCATGCGTAATGTCTTTTTCCTGCCGTCGGTAGCGATGCTGTCGCGCTGGTTGGCCCGCTGCGGATTTGTTGATATTCGCTGTGTGGATGAGTCGGTGACCACGCGGGAAGAGCAGCGCGCCACCGACTGGATGCGCTTTCAATCTCTGGCGGACTTCCTTGATCCGCGCGATGCCCGCCGGACCCGGGAAGGTTATCCGGCACCACGCCGGGCGGTGTTACTGGCCCGCAAGCCGTGAAGCCGCTGCTGGCTGGTTCAGCGAGGCTTCCAGCAACATGTCCACCAGCTGTAGCCGCCGAGCTTCATCCAGCTGTTGAATGGCGGGTGACAGGGTAGACAGCAAGGCGCCAGCGTCGCCCAATCGAACCAGCTTGCATAGCTCCCGGCTCAATCCCTGTTGTCGTTGCTCGCTATTCGGTGTGTCCTGATGGTTCTGCCTGGCGCGTTCGGACAGAATCAGGGGAGCCGGCTCCTGTTTGCTTGCCAGCAGGCAGAGCGTATTGGTGACCAGCTCTCGAGCGCTGTCGTTGTTCCCCGGCAGGTGACAGTGCAGGGCGATATTGGTTTGCAGGCAAACCTGGTATTCGTTGATATCCAGCTCCAGCTGATTGACTGACTGGTTTATGCGGGTTGCCAGGGTGTGCGCCCCCCGGGCGTCGGTGCCGGGTAGCGACAGGATAAGATAGCCCCTGTGCCAGGTTATCTGGCTGTCTTCAAGACGCTTGATCCGGGAGAGGTGCTGACTCAAGGTGGTTTTCAGTTGCCGAATTCGCTCAATGCCGATTTCCTCGGCCAGGCTGGCAAGGTTACGGAAGTGAATGGCAAGAAGGCTGAGTGGTAACTGGTGTCGCTGGCAAAATGAGAGGTGCTGATTCAATAGCGCAAGGCTATGACTCTCGGTACCCAAGCTGGCCGTCACGGCAGTCATTGGCGCCCCCTAATGACTCTATATTATGTGCTCCTTCCCTGTTGAGTGACGGGGGCTTCCGTGCCCTTGGGGTTATCTCCCCTTGTAGGTCAGACTATAGCGATTATTGCTGTGATACAGGATCGGGTCTCACCATTGGTAACAACAAAGTCGGTTTCTGTTACGTAACCGGCGTCTCGGCCTCTGTGGCGAAAACGCTAGAGTGTAAGAGCGTAAAGGAGAAATGAAATGTCGGTGATGTGGGTGATTGTGAGTGCCTTGCTTAGTTCCGGGTTTACCCTGGCAGCGGTGGCATTGTGGGCGCACTTTTATTTCCAGCCCCGCCTGCGAGGCAACCTGCAGCGGGAGATGGACGAGCAGGTTGAGCAGGCTGCCACCGTGCTGGCGGAACGCGTCGAGGAGGCGGTACGCCGTGGCATTGTCGATGGGGTGCGTAATTTGCCGTCCAGGGAGTTGCTGGAAGGAGCCAGCCGTAACCTGGCACGTACCAGCGCGGAAATGGTCGGTGAGCGGTTGGGGCAGATTTTTGGCCGGCGTGACCGTGGAGGAAACGACTGAATCAGGCCGACAACTATCGGCCAGGCAGAAGCCGGGCTGCCAGGCATGCCAGCCCCAGGCTGAGCATGGCCAGTGACAGGCCGTCGTGGTGCAGCCCCTGCCAGGTTAACTGCCATTGGCCCATGGCCTTGAGCAGGGAAAACAGGATCAACAGGGTACCCACCACCATAAAGAACAGGTCCAGCCTGCGAGCGCGGCGCATATCGGCGCGCAGATTACGGAGTTCTTCGAGGATGTCTTCCTGCAACAGTTGCTGATTGGCGACCTGTTCCGCCAGAGAGCCCATTTGTTGAGGCAGGGTGGCCAGTTTCTGCAACCACACCGGGTCTTCCTGACGTAACACCGAAAGCAGTTCACGCAGGCGAACATGGTCGTCAAGCCAGTTGCGTATCAGTGGCCACAGGCTGAAGTGGCTGATCAGAGCGGCCAGCTGATGAATCAGGGCTTCCTCGCCGGTTACCCGCAGCAGCGATTCCTCGTCCTGTTCTCCGCCGGAAAACAGCCATTGCAGCATGGCCCCCAGCGGGCCGCGCACGCGAATATCCACATTGCCTTCATAGTCGCGCAGCAGTTCCAGACCATCCTCGTAAATCAACACGTAGAGAACCCAGTTCGGCTTGTCCGCACGGATACGCACGACCGTGCCGTGCAGCTCGGTCAGGCGTTCACGTCCGGCGGCGGAGCTGGTCAGAGCCTGGTTGAGCAGGCTTTCAAGACCGCCAAGGACAATCAGCTGGGGGAGGCTCCCGGTGTCTGACATGGTTGTAGCGCGATTCCTGTTGGTATGTGGTACTCCCGTATGAGTCAGGAGCCGATTTAGTTGCTAAAAATTACGTTCTGTTGGTTATATTCGTGCTAACGGGTCCCTATACTATGCATTTTCATAATTAAACAACATTGACTTTTGTGACCGGGATGAGCGCTTGCGGGAATTGTTCTCCTGGGCACTGTCTGTTTTCAGTGCGTTTTCCCTCGGAGGGGAGTGGGTTGTAAATGTTGGATTCGTTGTTGTCGTACCCTGACTTCTGGAAGTACGTCAGTATACCTTTTATCGCTGGTGCCGTCGGCTGGATCACTAACTGGATGGCCGTGCAAATGACGTTCTACCCACTGGAATTCCTGGGTATTCGTCCCTTCTTTGGTTGGCAGGGTATCATCCCGTCCAAAGTAGAGAAAATGGCCGGTATCGTGGTCGACAAGGCCCTGTCCAAGCTGGGCAGCCTTGATGAGTTCTTCCGCGAAATGGAGCCGGAAAAGATTTCCGCCCACCTGACCCGGACCATCCAGGCCCGCATTGAAGAGTACACCGACGAAGTGATGACCGAGCGCAACGCGGTGCTCTGGGAAAATCTGCCGCTGGTGGTACGCAAGCGCGTCTACAGCCGGGCCCGTCGTGCCATCCCGGCGGTGATGGACAATGTGGTTGATGATATCAGCCGCAACCTGGAAAGCCTGGTGGACATGAAGCACATGGTCGTCACCCAGATGAGTGAAGACAAGCAGCTGATGGTGCAGATGTTCCGTGAGGTGGGCGACCCGGAATTTCGTTTTATCACCAACTCAGGCTTCTATTTCGGTTTTCTGTTCGGTCTGATCCAGGTGCCGGTGTTTATCTATGTGCCGGAGAACTGGGTGCTGCCCTTCTTCGGTTTTGTTGTTGGTATCGCCACCAACTGGCTGGCGCTCAACCTTATTTTCCGGCCTCTGCATCCGGTCAAGGTGGGGCCATTCCGCATTCAGGGCCTGTTTCTCAAGCGTCAGAAAGATGTGGCCGAATCCTTTGCTCGTCTTTCCACCGAGCAGGTAATCACCTTGCGCAATATCATGTACCAGGTGGTCAACGGGCCGCGCGGAGATCGCACCAAGGCTCTCATCAAGCGCCACCTCAAACCGTTGCTTAACGGCGGCGTGGTGCGTACCGCCGCCCAGCTGACAGTGGGGCCGGGGGGCTATGCCGATCTCAAGAAAGCGGTTGAGGAAAAGGCCGTGGATCTGGCGGTGGAGCCGTTCGAGGATCAGGGTTTCAACCGCGAACGCGGGGCTATCGTCGAGCGATTGATGGCGGAGCGGATGCAGGCATTGAGCTCAGAGGAGTTCCAAGACCTGTTGCGCCCGGCGTTCCAGGAAGATGAGTGGATCCTGATCGTGGTTGGTGGCTTCCTCGGCGCCATGGCTGGGCTTTGCCAGCTGATCTTTATGTTTGGTGGCGCATGAGCGCCATGAGCGTGGATATGGCGACCCTGGGCTGGCTGCTGTTTGCCGCTGCCGGGGCGTCATCGTTGCTCACCCTGTTGATTCTGGCGCTGGTGGGCCATTTCTACCTGGGGCCGCGTATTGAGCGCAAGATCGACAAACGGTTGGCAGAAGGGGCAGAGCAGCTTGAGGAGCGCTTGCGCAAGCGCTTGCTGGACCTGCTCACCCGCCGTTACCGGGAA
>JAWVWY010000186.1:0-4915 GCA_033723495.1 Alcanivorax sp.
GGGTAAGCCAACTTAAAGCCTTTCCTCCTCCGGCAGGCCGCCGGTTCCGGTGCAGGGCTGATTGATGTGGCAGACACTGCAAGGCGCATTGACGCCGTATATTTTTTCCCCGCTAACGCTGCTGCTGTGTGTGTTCTTTACCGGTCTGTACCTGCTGGGCTGGCGACAGCTGGCGCTGTCTGGCAAGGCGCCGTCAGGCTGGCGCGTGATGGCCTTCTTTGTCGGTGTCTTGCTGTGTTATGCGGTAATCCACACACAGTTTGATTATTACGCGCGCTTTATGTTTTTCATGCACCGCCTGCAGCATCTGGTGCTGCACCACCTGGGCGCCTTCCTGATCGCCCTGTCGAATCCCATACCGGTGTTCATGGCGGCCTTTGGCGGGCGTCGCTCGGCATGGCTGGCGGCCTTGTGGCGCCCGCTGCGGCGCGTGCTGTTTGATCCGTTGATTGCCACCGTGCTGTTTGTCGGCATCATTTTTTTCTGGCTGTGGCCGCCGGTGCACTTCGATGCCATGCTGAGCCTGCGTCTCTACGAGCTGATGAACTGGTCGATGCTAGTGGATGGTGTGATTTTCTGGCTGGTGATTCTCGACCCGCGTGACCCGCAGGCGGCCAACACCTCCGGTTTTGGCGTGCGCTTTCTTATGCTGCTGGGCGCGCTGTTCCCGCAGATACTGCTGGGCGCCTATATCACCTTTGCAGACCCGGGCCTCTATGATGTCTATTCCGTCTGTGGGCGCGCCTGGCCCATCGACCCTGCCACTGACCAGATTCTCGGCGGCGTGTTTACCTGGATTCCGCCAGCCATGATGACCGTGCTCGGCGCCCTCATGGTGCTGAGGCTGTACCTGCATTATGAAAACAAACAGGGAGGCTGAGATGATTCGTTGGGCAACCATGCTGCTGATACTGGGCCTGGCCGTGCTGGTCGGTTGCCAGCAGAACCCGGCGCATTTTCATGGCAAGAACATTACCGGCGTGATGCCGGATCTTGCCTTTACCCTCACCGGCGAAAACAACCAGACGGTGACGGCGCAAGATATGCAGGGCAAGGCCGTGTTGCTGTTTTTCGGTTATACCCATTGCCCGGATTACTGTCCCACTACCCTGACCGCCATTGCCCAGGCACTCAAGTCGTTACCGGAAAATCAGCGCGATCAGGTCCGTGTGCTGTTTGTCAGTGTCGACCCCAGGCGTGATACCCCGGCCCTGCTCAAACAGTACACCCATTACTTTGGCAAACAGATCCATGGCCTGACTGGCAACAAGGCGCAACTGGATGCCATCACCAAGCGCTATCGCACCGCCTACGGTTACGGTAAACCGGATGCCCACGGCCATTACAGTGTCTCCCATGGCCTGGCGATTTATGGTTTTGACAAACAGGGTAGGGTGCATCTGCTGATGCGTAATGACGAGCCGCCCCAACAGATGGCCGAGGATATTGCCACTCTGGTGGCCCTGTAGCAGCGACACCGGGAGACCGCTCCCGGTGCCGCCGTTGCCGGTCAGCCCGCGCGACGAAGCTGCTTGGCCGCGGCCACCATGTTGGCCAGGGCGTCACGGGTTTCTTCCCAGCGACGGGTCTTCAGGCCGCAGTCCGGGTTGACCCAGAGCCGTTCGCGGGGCAACTGGTGAGCGGCCTTTTCCATCAGTTGTACCATCCAGTCCACCCGCGGTTCGTTGGGGGAATGGATGTCGTAGACGCCGGGTCCGATATCGTTGGGATACTGAAAATCGCGGAACGCTTCCAGCAGCTCCATATTGGAGCGCGAGGTCTCGATGGTGATCACGTCCGCATCCAGTGCGGCGATGGCTTCAATGATGTCGTTGAACTCCGCGTAGCACATGTGGGTATGAATCTGGGTGGTATCGTCCACGGCCACGGTGGCCAGCCGGAAACAGTCCACCGCCCAGTCCAGGTAGTGCTGCCAGTCGCTGCGCCGCAGCGGCAGCCCCTCGCGCAGGGCCGGCTCGTCGATCTGGATGACCTGAATGCCAGCGGCTTCCAGATCCTGCACTTCATCGCGCAGGGCCAGGGCAATCTGTCGGCAGGTGTCTTGCCGTGGCTGGTCATCGCGCACGAAGGACCATTGCAGAATGGTCACCGGGCCGGTGAGCATGCCCTTGACCGGTTTGTCGGTGAGCGACTGGGCATAACGGGCCCAGTCCACGGTCATGGCGGCCGGGCGTTGTACATCGCCGAAAATGATCGGTGGCTTCACGCAGCGTGAACCGTAGCTCTGTACCCAGCCGAAACGGGTGAAGGCAAAGCCGTCCAGCAGTTCGCCGAAGTATTCCACCATGTCATTACGTTCCGCTTCGCCGTGGACTAGCACGTCCAGCTCCACCTCTTCCTGGTAGCGGATGCAGCGGGCGATTTCCGCCTGCATGCGGGCGGTGTAATCCGTGTCGCTCAAGCGGCCGGCTTTCCAGTCCCGCCGCGCCGTACGGATTTCCCGGGTCTGCGGAAAGGAGCCGATGGTGGTAGTCGGGAAGGCCGGCAGCTTGAGCGCCTGCTGCTGGCGGGAGATACGCTCGGCAAAGGGGCTGTGCCGGTCGCGGGGCAACTTGTTGGCACCGGTCAGGCGCTGGCTGACCACCTGACGATGAATACGAGGGGAGTGGGCGCGCGTGCGCAGGGCATCGCGCTGGGCCTTGAGGCCCGCTTCGGCATTGCTGTCACCGACCAGCGTCTGGCCCAGCAGGGCCAGTTCATCCAGTTTCTGTGTGGCAAAACTGAGCCAGTTTTTCAGTTCGTCATCCAGGCGATCTTCCTGCGCCAGGTCCACCGGGCTGTGTAGCAGCGAGCAGGATGGCGCCAGCCATAGACGCTCGCCCAGCTCGGCATGCAGCGGTTGCAGTTCCTGCAATGCCCGGTCCAGGTCAGTGCGCCAGATATTGCGGCCATTGATATGCCCCAGGGACAGCACCTTGTCGCCCAGTCGTGGCAGCAGCAACGAGAGATCATCGTCACCACGTACCCGGTCCAGGTGCAGGCCATTTACCGGCAGTGCCAGGGCGGTGAACAGGTTGCTGTGCAGGCCGCCGAAGTAGGTGGCCAGCAGCAGTTTGCAGTGGCTGGCGGCGGCCAGTTGATCGTAGACGCGCAGGAAGGCCCGTTGCCAGGCATCCGGCAAATCCAGCACCAGAATCGGTTCATCAATCTGAACCCACTGCACCTGCTGGTCGGCCAGTCGTTGCAGGATCTGCCGGTAGACCGGAATCAGATTGTCGAGCAGGGCCAGCTTGGCGCTGTCGTCGGCGGCCTGGAAATCCTTGCCCTTGCTCAGGTACAGGTAGGTCAGCGGGCCGGGAATCACCGGCTTGGTCTGATAGCCCAGGGCATGCGCTTCATCCACCTGCTCGAACAGGCTTTCGCGGGCAAGGCGGAAGGTCTGGCCGGCCCGCAGCTCCGGCACGATGTAGTGATAGTTGGTATCAAACCACTTGGTCATTTCGCAGGCGGCGGCGGGCTCGCCACTGGGCGCGCGGCCACGGGCCATGCGAAACAGGGTATCCAGGCTTACCGGTTGGTCCGCGGTCTGGCCAAAGCGCGCCGGGACCGCCCCCAACAGACAGGAAAATTCCAGCATCTGGTCGTACCAGGCGAAATCGCCCACCGGCATCAGGGAAAGGCCGGCGGCTGCCTGCTGGGCCCAGTGACGCTGGCGCAGGCTTTGGCCCACATGTTCCAGTTCGCTCTGCTGCAAGTCGCCGACCCAGTAGGCTTCCAGTGCCTGTTTCAGTTCGCGGCGGGCGCCGATGCGGGGAAAACCCAGGTTGTGCAGGGTGGTCATGGTTGGTCCTTGGTTGGGGCTGATCGCACGGCCCGCCTGCAGGGCGGGCTTCCATGGTGGCTATTGTGTGACCCATATGAGTTGAGGCAAAATCAAATAACTAATAGATTAAATGAGATTTCCTCATGTTGGAGTTGCGTCACCTGATCACCCTGAGCGCCATTGAGGAGGCCGGTTCCCTGGTGGAGGCCGCCGAACGCCTGCATGTCACCCAGTCGGCCCTGTCTCATCAGCTCAAGGATTTGGAGCACCGTCTGGGGGTGGAACTGGTGGTGCGTCGGACCCGGCCGGTGCGCTTTACCACTGCCGGTCTGCGGGTGCTGGCGTTGGCCCGTGAAGTGTTGCCGCGGGTGCAGCACACCGAACGTGAGCTGAAACGGCTGGCCGCCGGGCAGACCGGCCGGTTGCACATCGCCATAGAATGCCATTCCTGTTTCCAGTGGCTGATGCCGGCGCTGGATGCCTTTCGGGAGCACTGGCCGGAAGTGCAGCTGGACCTGTCGGCGGCGTTCAGTTTTGCGCCGCTGCCGGCGCTGGTGCGTGGTGACCTGGATATGGTGATCAGCTCGGACCCGCAGCAGAACGAGGCGGTCAAATACCTGCCGCTGTTCCGTTACGAGCTGGTGCTGGCGGTGGCCCGGCAGTCGCCGCTGGCAGCGCGCAAGTGGATTGATGCCGCTGATCTGGCCGATCAGACCCTGATTACCTACCCGGTGGAGCGTCAGCGACTGGATGTGTTTACTGCGTTTCTGGGCCCGGCCGGGGTGGAGCCGGCTGCGATCCGGACCGCCGAACTGACCCCCATGACCGCCCAGCTGGTGGCGGCCGGTCGTGGTGTGGCGGCCCTGCCCAACTGGGCGCTTACCGAGTACACCGAACATGATCTGCTGAAAACGGTAAGGCTGGGTGAGCCGGGGGTGTGGCGCACGCTGTATGCGGCGGTGCGGGTGGAGGACGAGCAGCGCCCCTATGTGCAGGAATTCATGGAGACCGCCAGGGCGCTATGCTTCAAGAACCTGAGTGGTATTCGGGCGGTGCGTTGAGGCCGATGTTCACAGCAGGGTCCTGGCCCATTTGCGCGTGGGCGGCTGAAACAGGGTACGGCTGGCGCTA
>JAWVWY010000187.1:0-4756 GCA_033723495.1 Alcanivorax sp.
AAGGCAATCGCCTGGTCGGTGAGACTCAGGGCATCGCGCATGGAGCCATCGGCAGCCCGGCCCAGTGCCAGCAATGCCGGCTCTTCATAGCGGATCATTTCGCGATCCAGCAGTGCCTTCAGGTGGCTGGCAATCTGTTCCGCCGGCAACGCCTTGAGGCTGAACTGCAGGCACCGCGACAGAATGGTCACCGGCAGTTTCTGTGGATCAGTGGTGGCAAGCAGGAATTTGACGTGCGGTGGCGGCTCTTCCAGGGTTTTCAGCAGCGCATTGAACGAATGCGCCGACAGCATGTGCACCTCATCGATCAGGTACACCTTGTAGCGCCCCCGGGTCGGCGCATATTGCACGTTGTCGAGCAGCTCGCGGGTATCTTCCACCTTGGTACGGCTGGCGGCATCCACTTCGATCAGGTCGACAAAGCGGCCTTCGCCGATTTCCACACAGGTGGGGCAAACCCCACAGGGCCGGGCACTGACGCCCTGCTCGCAGTTAAGACAACGCGACAGGATACGGGCGATGGTGGTCTTGCCCACCCCGCGGGTACCGGTAAACAGGTAGGCGTGGTGCAGCCGGTCCTGATCCAGGGCATGCATCAGGGCACGGGATACATGCTCCTGACCCACCAGCTCATCAAAGGTGCGCGGACGGTATTTTCGGGCAAGGACCTGGTAACTCATAGCACTCCAGCCAACATCAATCACGGCAACAGAAAATCAAAACCGGTGCCATGTCAGGCGCTTAATGCTAACGAAGTTATCGGCAGGAAGACAGCGCGGGAGAGGGGAAATTGGAGGTCTCCCTGCCAGCCACACCCCGGCACACAAGTCCACTGCTACCGTTGCTCCCTTCCGGGCCTGGCGGAGTTCACAGCTTATCGTTGCGGGGGGACCGGCAGGTCGACCATTACGCGCCGTAAAGCGAGGGCGCATTGTGGCCAAAGCCCCTCTGGTTTGCAAGCCTGTACCACCTGTCTGAGCAATCCTTGAACAACTGGCTCGCCAGCGCGGGGCGGGCCTACACTGGCATGAGACGCAATGGACAAGGAGAGTGCCATGGTTCGTGTTGCCATCAGTGGGTTTGGCCGTATCGGCCGTTGCCTGATACGGGCCATCAGCGAACACCCGCGCGGCGAGGAATTCGAGCTGGTTGCCGTCAATGATCTGGCCGATTTCGAGGTGCTGGCCCGGCTGCTGGCCTTCGACAGTACCCATGGCCGCTGGCCCCATTCGGTGCATTACGATGGCAGCTGCCTGGAAATCGACGGACGGCGCATTCCCTGCCTGTCGGAAAAGGATCCGGCAAAACTGCCCTGGGCCAGTCTGAAACCGGACCTGGTGCTGGAGTGCGCCGGCAAGCTCAAGTCCCGGGCGGCATTAAGCGGCCACCTGCAAGCCGGTGCCCCACGGGTGCTGGCCAGTTACCCGGTGGCCGATGCCGACAACATGGTGGTCTACGGTGTTAACCATCAGTCTCTCAAGCAGGATCAACTAATCGTTTCCAATGCCTCCTGCACCACCAACTGCCTGGCCCCGCTGGTAAATGTGATTGATCAGCACTTCACCCTACAGCAAGGGCAGATGACCACCATCCATAGCTATACCAATGACCAGAATCTGGTCGACAAGGCTCACTCGGACATCTACCGGGCCCGTGCCGCCGCGGTCAACATGATCCCTACCCATACCGGTGCCGCCCAGGCCGTCGGCCAAGTGCTGCCGCACCTCAATGGCCGCCTGGATGGCATGTCCATACGGGTGCCGACGCTCAATGTGTCACTGGTGGACCTGCATGCGGTGGTCACCGAACCGGTGTCTGTGGAAGCCGTGCATGAAGCGCTGGAAAACGCCGCCCATGGTCCCTTGCAGGGGATTCTGGCGGTTAATCACCTGCCGCTGGTGTCATCGGACTTCAACCACCAACCCTATTCCTGTGTGGTCGACTGCAATCACACCAAGCTGCTCGGCCAGCAACTGAAAATGCTGGCCTGGTACGACAACGAATGGGGCTTCAGCAACCGCATGCTGGATGTGGCGCTGCACTGGCACGGCCTCTAAAACGACCGTCAATCAAACGGGCTGTAGTGATCCTCGTGGCCGACTTCCTCGGCCTCGTTACGGTGCCCGCGCATGACGTCGGCGACCTGGCTTTCCTGACGGTGGTCATCCACATCCACCATCATCAGGTAATCGCCCTGCTCTACCCGTGACATATACGGCTGCAAATGGTGGTTACGCGATGAAATCCCGCGAATGCCTCCCAGCCAGGCGCCGAAACAGGCACCGAAGATGGCGGTGGCAATAATGGTGCTGCCATCAAGTTGCAGGCCCCAGGGGTCCGCCCCGGCCAGCAGAAAACCGATCACCAGCCCCACGCCCATGCCGATCAGGGCCCCCATGAAGCCGGAATGCATGATATCGGTTTCTTCCAGGGGAGTAGCCGCATGGACATGGGCCTCCAGGACTGTGGACGGGTTCTGCCCAACCACATGCAGATGGTTCTCACCGACCCCGGCCCGGCGCAGCTCCGCAGTGATACCTCTAACGCTGGCCAGCGATCGGGTGAGATAATAAAAACGTTTCATGGGCGCCTCCGTTTGCTTCCCATGCAATCAGTGCCTGTTTCTATTGTGCGCCGGCAAGCGGCCCGCGTTCAGCTTTGGGCTAGACCAAATGGCTATATTGGCAGCGCAGTGATAGCAGGCCGACATAAACTTCCCGGCAGGAAAACCATCAACGGGGGACGCATAAAAAAAGGTTCTTCGCGCAATTGCGGGAAACGTACAAGGTCGCACGTCAGAGGTCGGACGCCAATCTCAACCCCGACAGTTGGCGCGGCACCGAGATTTCCAGGTGCGCGCGCCTATGCCCTTTGACTTCACCCCTGGGTGCCTGTGGGAGCTTGCACGCGAACACGCCCTATCCATTTGCAACCCCCCACAGGGGGCGTGCTGCTGTTCACTTAAGCGTTGCAAATCTGGCTCAAACCTTTCAGGCAGGTAATCCTCTCCCTAAACCCCTCTCCCCAACCCCTCTCCCGCAAGGGGAGAGGGGCTCAAAATCCAAAGTGAACAGTACTGCCACAGGGGACGAGCCGGTGACGACTTTTGGGGGTTTGGGGTTTCAGCCTATCGCGTCCGACCTCAGACGTTGGACCAGGCTGATTGCCCTCTAATCCGCGATGAGCCAAAAAAAGAGGCCCGAAGGCCTCTTTTTGATACCGGGATCAATTATTCAGGGTTTGCGGGCCGCTGCCGTCCACCGGAATCACCCGCGGCTTTTTCTCTTCGGGAATAATCCGGTTCAGGGAAATGGTCAGCAGACCGTTATTGAGGTCGGCACTTTCCACTTCCACATGGTCAGCCAGCTTGAAGGTACGCTCAAAGGCCCGCCGGGCAATGCCGCGATGCAGCCAGGTACGTTCGCCATCATTGTCGGCGCCGATCTTGCCGCGCACCCGCAACTCGTTTTCCTGCACGGTGATTTCCACGGCATCACGGCTGAAGCCGGCCACGGCCATCACGATGCGATAGCGGCCATCGCTTTCGCGGATAATGTCGTAAGGGGGAAAACCATTGGACTGATCCGCTCGCAGGGCGGCATCCAGCAGTTCGTCAAAGCGGTCAAAACCCACGGAATGTCGAAACAGGGGGGCCAGAGAAAAACCAGTATTCATCACAAACTCTCCATCCATACCGGTGAACCCCGCAGGCATTCACCGGAACACGGTTTTAAAGTGGATGTGACTGAGGAACCGGCATCGGCTGCCGGTTTCCTCGCTGGCCAGCGGTCACGCTAATGAAGATGGGGATAGTCCTGCCACTTTCAAGGGCCGGGCCGCAAATGAACGCTGGCCCGCTGCGGCGACCAGGGCAACCCCTGCCCCGGGACCCGGGTCTGCATCTGCAACGATACCGTCTCGGGCCGGTTGCCAACGGTAATCGGCACCCGCACACACAACGCCTCACCGGCAGTGACCGGCCACCAGGGGCTGCTGTCGGCCTGCCACTGTTCGCTATCACCGGTGCATTGGCGATCCAGCAGCACCGAGTGCACCGGCCCCGCCTGTCGACTGAGCTGCACCTCGCCGCTCACGGTGGCCTGGTAATGGAAGGTCAGCACGGCGGTACTGCCCGGCGACAGAGACTGGTCGGCGGGAGCCTGCCAACCGGGCCGCTTCACCCAGCCCTGCATCAGCGGGCCGGAGTGCTGGTCCGGGTTGGCCTGCATTGGCCAGCGCCAGCTAGCGCCCTGCTGCTGACCTGGCCGACCATCCAGGGAGGTGGCCACGGACTGCCGCCAGCCGGCAGGCACATCGACCTGCAGCGACAGCGGTTGGCCGTGGCTGCGCGCTTCGTCCAAGCGCAGTAGAAACCCGCCTTGCCCGTCGCTTCGGGTGTGCTGCAACGGCTGCCCCTGAGCATCCAGCAGAGAAACAGTCCAGCCCGCCAGGGCGGCTTCTCCATGGTCGCGCCGGCCGTTGAAGGCGTTAACCGTCTGGCCCTGCCCATTGTCTTCGAACAGCCTGCCGGTAACCCAGTGGCCCGCCGGCTGGCAACGGAAGCCGGAACCGGGGCCCGCCACCGCCAGCACCGAGAAGCGCCCATCATCCAGGGTAATCGCCGAGAGCAGCCGGGCAGGCGCGCCGGCGCCGCCGCCCGGTTTGCCACCGACGCCACCGGCGGTCAGCAGCGTCATGGGAATTGTGCTGGCAGGGGGCAGGTCCAGCCACAGGGTGCCGCCGCCGCCGCCACCAC
>JAWVWY010000188.1:0-4720 GCA_033723495.1 Alcanivorax sp.
TGCTTTATGGAGTTGCTGTGTCTGATTGCGTGCTGTTTTCCGAACTGCCCACCCGCAATGGTGGCGTGATCGTGCGGGCCACGCTGAATGCGCCCAAATCCCTGAACGCGCTGAGTCTGGAAATGATCCAGACGTTGATGAGCAGGATGGATGAGTGGGAAAGCCGGGATGATATTGTCGCCCTGTGGCTGGATGGCGCCGGTGGCAAGGCGTTCTGTGCCGGTGGCGATATCGTGCAGATGCACAAGTCCATGGTGAAACATGCCGGTGAGGGCCGTAACCCCTTTACCGAGCAGTATTTCGCCGAAGAATACGCGCTCGATTACCGCCTGCATCGCAGCGCCATTCCGGTGATTGTCTATGGCGATGGCATTGTCATGGGCGGTGGCATGGGCCTGATGCAGGGCGCAGACTTCCGCCTGGTGACGCCGCGCTCGCGCCTGGCCATGCCGGAAATCACCATCGGCCTGTTCCCGGATGTGGGCGGCAGCTGGTTCCTTAATCGACTGCCCGGCAAGGTGGGGCTGTTCCTGGGCCTCACCGGTGTGCACATCAATGGCCGCGAAGCGGTGGAAGTGGGCATGGCCGATCGCATGGTGGACGCGGACGCGGACAGCCTGCTGCAGGCGCTGGCCGAGCAGGATTTCACTGACAGCGACCGTGACAAGCGGGCGGTGATCTACCGCCTGTTCAAACAGTTGGGCGCCGATATGGGCGAGTTGCCCCATCCGCTGGTGGACCATCTGGCGCAGATCAACCGCCTGTGTGATGGCGAAAGCATCCAGGTGGTCACCGAACAGCTGCTGGGTGTGAAAGAGCGTGACCGCTGGCTGGACAAGGCCCTCGGCAACCTTGAGCGCGGTTGCCCGCAGACCGCTCACCTGGTGTGGGAGCAGCTGCGTCGTTCCACCTACCTGTCCCTGGCCGAGGTGTTCCGCATGGAATGGTGCGTGGCGGTACAGTGCTCGCTGCACGGTGATTTTCGCGAGGGGGTACGGGCCCTGCTGATCGACAAGGACGGCCGGCCACAATTTCGCCACCGCAGCGTGGCAGAGGTGCCGGCCACCTATATCGACGGCTTCTTCCAGTGCCCGGCGCCGAAACATCCGTTAGAGGCAATTGATCGTTGATAATGGATAACTGATAACTGCGCGTTCAAGCGTGGTCATTATCAGAAAGCCAAGAGGCCGCGCCCAATGCCTGGGCGCGGCCTCTTGCGTTTCAGTCACTACTCGCCTCGCTCTCGCGTCGGTATCAATTATCCATTCCCAATTAACCTCACTCTTTCCAGGGCAGGCCATAGGGCAAAGACACCAGGCTTGCCTGTAGCGGCTGCTGATCCACGTACCAGTCGCCTTCGGCGTCGCGACGCAGGGCTACCAGGGCGCGGTGGCCTTCCCGGGCGGCGGCGCTGAATACCACTTCGCCGGCGGCCTTGCCGTCCTTGTCGCGCAGTACCTGGCCGGCGGCCAGCGGGATATCCGCCCGGTAGTCGATGCGCTGCATGCGCTGCTTGAGTTTGCCCTTGAAGTGCATGCGTGCCACCACTTCCTGGCCGGTGTAGCAGCCTTTCTTGAAGCTGACACCGCCGGTCACATCCAGGTTGAGGACCTGGGGCAGGAACAGGTCTTCGGCGCCCGGAAACAGCTGGCCTTCACCGGCGGCGATATCCTGGCACAGCCAGCCGTTGGCGCCGGTCACGGTGCGATGGGCGGCCAGCCGGCGCCATAGGGCCTCGGCCTGCCGGCTGTCGGTGATCAGCAGCAGTTGTTCGTTGTGCAGATAGCGTAGCAGCAGGGCATGTTCGCCCTGATGACTTTCGCCAGCGGCGGGCAGTACCGCCAGGCCGGTGTCCTGCAGGTTGCCGGCCAGCCCCAGCACTACTGCCTCATCGTCCACCTGAAAATCCACCTTGGCACGCAGACGATACTTCATCAGTGCCTTGATGACCGCCTCTCTCTGGCTGGCCGGGCACAGCAGCAGGTAGTCATCGCCGCTTTTCACCACCCGCACGCAGACCAGGCCACGACCCTTCAGGCTCAGATGCATGCCCTGGCGGTGGGCGCCCTGGTCCACGTCGCGCAGATCGCAGGACAGCTGGCCCTGCAGGTAGTGACCGGCCTCTTCGCCGTGGGCGCGGATCACCGCCAGATGATCGCAGTGGGCCAGTAGTGGCGTGTCGGCGGTTTCCGATAGGGATTGGCTGGCAATAAAATCAGACCAAGCGCTCATGGGGCTCCTGCACAAGGGTGTCGAGAAATGAGCTGCCATCATAGATAATGCGGGTTCAGTCTGAAAGTCGTGAGCCGTGCATGAGTATTGAAGATCGTAAGCGTCAGTACCGCTGGCAGTGTCGCCGCGGGGCCTCCGAGGTGGAAGTGGTGCTGTATGCCTATCTGGACAATCATTTCGACCAGGAAAGCCCGGAAAATCAGGACCGCTTCGAGGCCCTGCTGGCCTGTCAGGATGCCGACATGTTCGAGTGGTTTACCCATCGCAGTGAGCCGCAGGACCCTGAATTACGCGATTACGTGCGCCATGTTCTGGCAGCGGTCTCTGCCCGCAAGGGTTGAGCTTGGCGACTCCTGTTACCCGCGCCGACTGGCCGGGTTGTCACTACTGTTGACGGCGCTGGCGCTGGCGCTCACGTCACTGCCGTGGTGGTGGATGGTGTTGCTTTGGGTGCTGGCGGCGGGGGTGGTGCGACGCTGGCAGCCGCCGCTGGTTCGACAGCTGTACTGGTATGAGCAACAGCTGTCGGTGACTGGCCGCCACGCGCAGCTATTGTTGCCGCCTTACCGGGTGGTGCGCTGCGGCCCCTGGCTGGCGCTGCATACGCCGCGCGGCTGGCTGCATCTGTTCGCCGACCAGGCGCCGGCGGCACAGTTGCAGCCGTTCTACCAGTGGTTGTGGGTCAACCGTTGCCGGCGATAGCGTTGTCCGGGATCAGGATCGAGTCGCGGGCGCTGTCCTCGGTGCCGGGATAATCCCGCATGAAATGCAGGCCTCGGCTTTCCTTGCGGCTCAGGGCCGAGCGGATGATCAGCTCGGCGATCACCACCAGGTTGCGCAGCTCCAGCAGGTCGTTGCTGATGTGATAGTTGCTGTAGTACTCGGCAATCTCGTTCTTCAGCAGGTCGGCCCGGTGCTGGGCCCGTTGCAGGCGCTTTTCGGTGCGCACGATACCCACATAGTCCCACATGAAACGACGCAGTTCGTCCCAGTTGTGGCTGATAACTACGTCCTCGTCGGAGTCGGTGACCTGGGAATCATCCCATTCCGAGGTTTCGCGGGGGTCTGGCAGGTCGTCGAGGCCCGCGCTGATGGTGTCGGCGGCGGCTTTGCCGTAGACGAAACATTCCAGCAGCGAGTTGCTGGCCAGGCGGTTGGCACCGTGCAGGCCGGTGAAGCTGGTCTCGCCAATGGCGAACAGGCCGGGCAGGTCGGTCTGGCCGTGCTGGTCGATCATCACGCCGCCGCAAGTGTAGTGAGCGGCGGGCACCACCGGGATTGGATCGCGGGTGATATCCAGGCCCAGTTGCAGACACTTGGCGTAGACGGTGGGGAAGTGCTCGATGATGAAGTCCGCCGGCTTGTGGCTGATGTCCAGGTACAGGCAGTCGGCCCCCAGCCGCTTCATCTCATGGTCGATGGCACGGGCTACCACATCCCGCGGCGCCAGCTCGCCGCGTTCATCGAAGCGATGCATGAAGCGTTCGCCGTTGGGCAGCAGCAGGCGCCCGCCCTCACCGCGGATGGCCTCGGTGACCAGGAAGCTTTTGGCCTTGGGGTGGTAGAGGCAGGTGGGGTGGAACTGCATGAATTCCATGTTGGCCACCCGGCAGCCGGCCCGCCAGGCCATGGCAATGCCGTCGCCGGTGGCCACATCCGGGTTGGAGGTATAAAGATAGACCTTGGAGGCGCCGCCGGTGGCCAGCACTACGGCACGGGCCAGAATGACGTCGGTTTCGCCGGTCTGGATATTGTGCACATAGGCGCCGCAGCAGCGCTGTTGGCCGTTGTGCTCCTGCACGATCAGATCCACCGCCACCCGGTGTTCGAAGCGGGTGACGTTGTCACGTTGTTTGACCGCATCGATCATGGTGGTGGAGATGGCCTTGCCGGTGGCATCGGCGGCATGAATGATGCGGCGGTGGCTGTGGCCGCCCTCGCGGGTCAGGTGATAGGGCAGGGCGCCGTCATCGCCGCCTTCAAAACGGGTGAAATCCACGCCCAGATCGATCAACCAGCGGATGGCGTCAGGGCCGTTTTCCACCGTGTGGCGTACCGCATCGTCGTGGCATAGCCCGCCGCCAGCGACGTGGGTGTCCTGGACATGGCTCTCCAGGGAGTCTTCCTGGTCCAGCACCGCTGCCACGCCGCCCTGGGCGTAGTAGGTGCTGGCACTGGTCAGCTCGCCCTTGGACAGCAGCGCCACGCGGGTGCTGCCCGGCAAACGCAGTGCCACGGTCAGGCCGGCGGCGCCGGAACCAATGATGAGAACGTCTTGTCGGAAGGTGGCCATGCAAATTCCCGTGCAAATGTTGAAGCAATGTGAAAATGGCAGCGCAGAGGGGCATTAGTATAGCCGCGTCGGCAACAGCTGCTACAATGTCGCGTTTTAACAGGGCGTTTTTGCTCTACTCAATGCACGACAGGCGCCCAGTGCGTAAGGATCCGGGGGATCGGTGTCAGACGAACAGTTGGTCAAGAAAGCCAA
>JAWVWY010000189.1:0-4698 GCA_033723495.1 Alcanivorax sp.
CCACCCAGTAACAGTACCGGCAAGGTTTCCGGGAGTGAGGCCAGCCCGTTGGTACCATGGATCTCCTTCAAGCCCTTGATCAATTGCAGCCAGGTTTCAGTGGTGCAGTCGAACCCGCACAGGGGGTCGTCGATATACGCCTTAACGGCACGGGGATCGCAGCTTAACCAGTCAAACTCAGTGGAGGCATTCTCCACCTGTTTGGCCCAGCTGCCGAACGTTAGTTGCCGAATCAGTGTGCTGGTGCCTCGTTTGCCATGGCGGTAGCGTTCCATGCGCAATGGCAGACTCATCAGCGAATAGTACAAACCGGCATGGTAATCACTGCCGCACAGCACCAGGCCCGACAGCGGCTGGTTAGCTTGTTCGGCGGTGCCCAAAGCAACAAAAGACCCCATGCTATGGCCACCCAGCACCAGCGGCAGGCCGGGGTGGCGCTCTTTGACCAGAGCCAGTACCTCACCCGCATCATCGATTACATTGTCCCAACCCCCGTCATCGCCAAAATGGCCCTGGGGTATTGCATCGCTGATGCTGCTGCCATGGCCGCGATGATCCGGGCAGTAAAGATGCCAGCCTGCGGCGTTCAAGACCTCGGCCAACGGCTGATAGCGGGCGCCATGCTCGGCCATGCCATGTAGCCAGACGATCACGCCGTTGACATGGGGGAGGTCGGCGGGCCAATGGTGGATACCGATCCGATGTTGGTCGGCGGTGGTATGATAAAAGTGTTCAGTGGTCATAGGGCTCTCCGGCAGCGGAGCAAAAGTGCGTGATTGCCGGGGCTGCGTCAAGGTATTGGCGAGGAATGGCATGATACGACTTACCGGCAAGTTACTGATAGCTTTTCTGTTTTTACTGGCTGGCTGTGCCAGCGTGCCGAGCACGGACATTACCGGTGTCTGGCGCGCCCGGGGGCATCAGCCCGGTGACCATGTCGACCAGGTGATTGTGATAGCCCTGGTCAATGATCTGCAGGTCCGTCGTGCACTGGAGAGCGAGGTGGTTGGCGCGTTGCAAGCCCGCGGACTCACCGCCACTGCGGCGCTGCCGTTGCTGGGGGAGCATTACCGCCAGGGCAAAAGCCATGCACTGATGGCCGCCGATCTGGCAAAGCGGGGGTTTCAGTCGGCCCTGGTCATCTCGGTGCTGGATATCCACGAAGACATGCACTTCAGTCAGACGGGACAGGCCTACAACCCTGCGATTCCGGTGCATGATGCCATGGGCCAAGGCTTTACCATTCGCCAGAATGATGTCTATCAACCGGGCTACTTCGTCCCCGATAACCGCTATTTTCTGGAAACCAACCTGTACCGGTTGGAACCCGAAACGCTACTATGGTCGGCCCAGACGGCCACGGTAAACCCGGCGGACCTGAAGCAGGGTAGTCAGGACACGGCGGGGGCCCTGGTCGAGCGTCTGGCCCGTGACGACATGATCTGACACCATCGGGCGCCACTGTGTTTTCCTCTCTTTCCGTGTTGCAGTGAAACAGGAGTTTGCATGATTGAGTACCGGATTCGCCCGCTGCGCCCCGAGGCGCATCTGTTTGAAGTGACCCTGACAGTGGCGAGTCCCACTCCTGAAGGCCAGGCCTTCAGCCTGCCGGCCTGGATTCCCGGCAGCTACATGATCCGCGATTTCGCCCGCCATCTTGTGCACCTGGACGCCAGCAGTCACGGCGAGACCTTAGCGGTGGCGAAGATCGACAAGCAGACCTGGCAACTGTCGCCCTGCGAGGGGCCGGTGCAGGTCAGCTACCAGGTGTATGCCTGGGACCTGTCCGTGCGCGGCGCGCACCTGGATACCACCCACGGTTATTTCAACGGTACCTGCGTGTTCCTGGCCGCCATGGGCCATGAGGATCAACCCTGCGAGGTTGTGATCGAGCCGCCGCAAGGGGCCGCCTACAACGGCTGGCAGCTGGCCACCGGCCTGCCGCGCCTGGAAGGCTCGGAGCTGGGTTTTGGCCGCTTCCGGGCCGACAACTACGATGCCCTGGTGGACCATCCGGTGGAAATGGGGCCGTTCGAGTACGCCAGTTTCGAGGCCTGCGGTGTGCCCCACTGGGTAGTGCTGGCCGGCCGCCAGAAGGCCGACATGGCGCGTCTGTGCCGGGACCTGAAGCCGATCTGCGAGCACCATATCAAACTGTTCGGCGAACCGGCGCCCATGGACCGTTACCTGTTCATGACCCTGGTCACCGGCAACGGTTATGGCGGCCTGGAGCATCGCAATTCCACCAGCCTCATGTGTGCCCGCGATGATCTGCCCCGGCGCAGCGATGCCCCCGGGCAGGTCCGCGATGGCTATCGCAATTACCTGGGGCTGTGCAGCCACGAGTATTTCCACACCTGGAACATCAAACGCATCAAGCCGGCGGCGTTTACGCCCTTTGATCTGAGTGCGGAGGTTCATACCGAACTGTTGTGGGCCTTCGAGGGCATCACCAGCTATTACGATGACCTGTCCCTGTCGCGCACCGGCCTGATCGAACCGCACAGCTACCTGGAGCTGCTCGGCCAGACCCTGACCCGGGTCTATCGCGGTCAGGGCCGCCATCGCCAGACGGTGACCGAGTCCAGCTTTGATGCCTGGACCCGTTTCTACAAGCAGGATGAAAACGCCCCCAACGCCATCGTCAGTTACTACACCAAGGGCTCACTGGTGGCGCTGGCGCTGGATCTGACCCTGCGTGACCTGACCGGTGAGGCGAAAAGCCTGGATGACCTGATGCGCCTGCTCTGGCAGCGCTACGGCCAGACCGGCGAAGGCGTGCCGGAGCAGGGCATCCGGCCGCTGGCGGAAGAACTCACCGGCCAGGACATGGGCGAGTTCTTCGAGCAGGCGCTCTACAGCACCGAGGACCTGCCGCTGGCCGACTTGCTGGCCGATCGCGGTGTGCAGCTGAACTGGCGCAGCGCCGCCGGCCACGGTGACAACGGCGGCAAGCCGGGGCAGGACGGCATGCCCAACCTGGGCATCCGGGTGGCGGCCGACCCGCTGGGCGCCAAAATTCTGCTGGCCTATCAGCAGGGGGCGGCCATGGCGGCGGGCCTGTCCGCCGGCGACGTGATCATCGCCGTCGGTGGCCTGCAGGCCACCAGTGTCAATCTCGATACGCTGCTGGCCAGCTATCTGCCCGGTGAGACGGTGGAGGTGCATGCCTTCCGCCGCGACGAGCTGATGCGCTTCAAGGTCCAGGTAGAAGCCAGCGAGCCCAGCACCGCCTTCCTGACCATCGACCCCAACGGCCTGACCGACAAGGGCCGGGCCTGGTTGCTGGGCGAATAGTGGTGGGGTAACAGTGCCAGGGTGAACAGTGGCGGGGTTACCCGTCACTGGCGCTATCCATTCAACACGCAAGGATCGAGCAGTCGGCGTGAGAGACGAGCTTAAACCGCTATATCAGCAACTGGATCAGGTACGGGCGGCGGATCGCCACCGCCTGCGCCGGCGCCTGGACGGTGTCGGGCGCAAGTACAGCTCGCCGGCCGCCGACAAGGTGGCGCGGGCGATTGCCGCCTCCACCGCCAACCGGGAAGCCCGGCGTGCCTCGGTACCGACCCTGAACTGGCCGGACCTGCCGGTGGTGGCCAGCCGCGAGGACATCAAGGCCGCCATCCGCGACCACCAGGTGGTGGTGATCGCCGGCGAAACCGGCTCCGGCAAGACCACTCAGCTCCCCAAAATCTGCCTGGAGCTGGGCCGCGGCATTGATGGCACCATTGGCCATACCCAGCCCCGGCGCCTGGCCGCCCGGGCGGTGGCCAGCCGGGTGGCCGAAGAACTGGGCAGCCCGGTGGGTGACCGGGTGGGCTTCAAGGTGCGCTTTTCCGAGCAGGTGGGCGAGCACAGCCTGATAAAGGTGCTCACCGACGGCATGCTGCTCAACGAGATTCAGCAGGACCGGTTTCTCAACGACTACGATACCCTGATCATCGACGAGGCCCACGAACGCAGCCTCAATATCGATTTCCTGCTCGGCTACCTGAAACAGCTCTTGCCCCGGCGCCCGGACCTGAAGCTGATCATTACCTCGGCGACCATCGACCACGAGCGCTTTGCCCGCCATTTCGGCGATGCGCCGGTGCTGGAAGTGTCCGGCCGCACCTACCCGGTGGATATTCGCTACCGGCCCCCTTCGGAAGGGCAGGAGCTGTCACGGCAGATCGAAGAGGTGCTGCTGGAGATCCAGCGCGAGGAGCGCGGCAATCTGCCGCCGGCCCGGGATGTGCTGGTGTTTTTGCCCGGAGAGCGGGAAATCCGCGATGCCCACCATCACCTGCGCCGCTGTCAGTTCGGCGATACCGAGTTTCTGCCCCTGTATGCCCGCCTCAGCCAGGCGGAGCAGCATCGCATCTTCGCCCCGCACCGGGGCCGGCGTGTGGTGCTCAGCACCAATGTGGCGGAAACCTCCCTGACGGTACCCGGCATCCGCTATGTGATTGACGCCGGTACCGCCCGTATCAGCCGTTACAGCGTGCACTCCAAGGTGCAGCGGCTGCCGGTGGAGCCGGTCAGCCAGGCCAGCGCCAACCAGCGGGCCGGGCGCAGTGGGCGTATCATGGAAGGCATCTGCTACCGCCTGTACGAGGAAGAGGATTTTCTCAACCGGCCGGCTTTCACCGACCCGGAAATCCAGCGCACCAATCTGGCGGCGGTGATTCTGCAGATGGCCGATTTGCGCCTGGG
>JAWVWY010000190.1:0-4697 GCA_033723495.1 Alcanivorax sp.
AGTAGCAGTTCATAACGCTCCACCAGGTCGCGCCGGTGATGAGTCAGTTTATGGTGGGCGATGGCGCGGGACTCATCGTCGTCCAGAAAGTCCAGCGCGGGCCGGCCACAGAGCTCTTCCTCACGGTAGCCGAGCAGAGCACACAGGCGCGGATTAACAAATTGAGTGATGCCCTGGGCGTCCAGCACCCATATGCCTTCGTCGGCCAGTTCTACCATGCGCTGGTAGCTGACCTGCAGGGGTTGCCCTGCGGGTTTCATTGTCAGTGTCACGGGATCCATCCCCCCGGCCCTGACCATGCCGCAATGACGCGACCGAGCCGCTGCGGCACAGCGGTTCCTTCGTTTGTCTGTAGTCTTTAATTTGCGCCTAATTGGGCGGATGGCCAAGTACCCCTTTGGGGTATGGCGACCATTTGCCCTGATTGGGGGACCAGTGGCCGGATGCCACATTGGCGAGAAAACACTCAGCTGCCAGAGCCGTCCCTGTCTCTGGCTAGCAGGGCAGGGCCTTATCTCACTGGTGCCGGGGCTGTTGCTGCTGTTCCAGCATGGCCTTCATTTTCTGACGCACCAGCTCAATGGCCTTGTAGGGCCGCAGCATCACCTTGAAATCGACGATCTGGCCCTGTTCATTCCAGCGGATCATGTCCACGCCGTTGACAGTGATGCCATCCACCTGGACTTCAAACTCGAGAATGGAATTGTGCTCGTCGTTGACCTCGCGAACATAGCGGAAGCTGTCGTTGCCGAGCACCAGGAGCGCCGCGCTCAGGTAGAGGGTGGTTAGCGGCTTGCCCTGCTGCGGGGTATGCACCACCGGGGAGTGAAACACCACCTGATCGGCCAGCAGGGTATTCAGTCCTGCCGGGTTACGGGCATTGAGCACGGCATGCCAGGCTGCAACCGGATGACTCATAAAAGGCTCCAGGGCGATAGGGGCGCCAGAAAAAATTAACGTCAGGGCATTCTGTTGTGCAAACTAGACGCTGTCAAGATTGGGTGCGCCTCGCGCTACGTCAGCAGTGCGGCCATCAGCCCGGCCAACAGTGACAGGGCAATCGGCAGCGCCACCCGGAGGCCCAGCATACGGGTGCCGATGACCGCAGCGATGCCCGATTTGATCAGGTTGTTGACGGCGGCGGCGATGACGATACCGATCACCGCAGTATGGGCACCCAGGGTGGCGGGGAACATGCGCGTCAGCGACAGGGTGATGGCATCCACGTCGGCCACCCCGGAGCTGGCGGCCAGCAGGTAGATGCCGGTATTGCCGAACCAGCCCTGTAGCCAATGGGCCACCAGCAGAATCACCATCAGCAGGGCGCCAAACAGCAGCGCTGACTTCAGATCCAGCGGGTTCATGCGCAGCTCCGGCTGGTCCACTTCCAGCCGTGCCCGGTTACGCATCCAGATCAGCAGTGCCGGCAGATAGAGAGCCAGCGCCATGGTCAGCACCGGCACCGTCAGGCTGGCCAGCAGCGGCGGGCTGATCACCAGGCAATAAAGCAGCATACGTGGGAACATGGTGCCGCAGGCGATCAGGATACCGGAGGCAAATTGTGGCGACAGCTCCGGGTTGGTGCGGGACTGGCGGGCATAATGCAGGGTCAGGGCGGTGGACGAACTGAGCCCGGCAAACAGGCTGGTGAACAGGATGCCCTTGCCGGCGCCGGCCACCCGCACCGCGAAATAACCGACAAACGAAATCGAGGCGATCAGTACCACCATCCACCAGATGGCATAGGGGTTGAGCACGCCACCGGGGCCCAGCGGTCGGTTGGGCAGTAACGGCAGCACCACCACGCTGATCAGCAGCAGTTTCAGCGCTGCGTCCAGCTCCCGGGCCTGCAGCTTGAGCAGCAGGCCGTGGATTTCCTGCTTGTTGTCCAGGATCAAGGCGGTGAGCACGGCGCCGGCGCTGGCCATGGCCACCTCGCCGGCCACCGCCAGGCCACCAAAGCAGAAGGTCAGCAGCAGCCCCACCAGGCCGGTGATACTGTAGTCGCCCTGGGCGGGTACCCGCAGGCGGTAAGCCACCAGTGCCAGCCCGGCCACACCGATGAAGACCATGGGGAAAATCCACGGCGTTAGCTGCAGGGCCAGCAGCATGGCCACGCCGCCCAGCAGCCCGGTGAGTGAAAAGGTACGAATACCGGCGATGCGGGTGCCGGCCTGCCGGTCACGGGCGTTCCAGCCGCGCTCCAGGCCCACCAGCGCACCCAGCAGCAGGGCTACCAGCAGGTGCAGGGCGGTCTGGTTGCTGTTCAGAAACTGGCTGGCCAGTTGTTCCATGGGTGCCGGCTCGCGGGAGGTTAACGTTGGCGCTATTACTGACAGGATAGTACAGGCTGCGCCTGAATAGTCGATGGTAAAAACCGGGTGCCATGGCGGCATCGGCTAGACTGGGCAACATCAATCACTGTGGGGGAACTATGCGGAGCATGAGTGGCGATATTGCAACCAGGCCGATCAACTGGTCGGTGCTGAAAACCCTGTTCCCCTATCTGCTGGAATTTCGGGTGCGAATCGGTCTGGCGCTGCTGTGCCTGGTGCTGGCCAAGCTGGCCAGTGTCGGCCTGCCTTTCGTGCTCAAGCACATCGTCGACGGGCTGGATGCCAAGGGTACCAGTGACATGATTACCCTGCCGCTGGGGTTGCTGCTGGCCTACGGTTCGGTACGGTTTGCCAATGTGTTGTTCGGGGAGTTGCGCGATACCCTGTTCGGCCGCGTCACTGAACGGGCCATGCGCCGCATCGGCCTGACCATCTTCCGCCATCTGCATGAGCTGGACCTGGATTTCCATCTCAATCGCCGCACCGGCGGGCTGTCGCGGGATATCGAGCGTGGCACCAACGGCATCAGTTTTCTGCTGCGTTTCATGGTCTTCAATATTCTTCCCACCCTGCTGGAAGTGGGTATGGTGATCGGCCTGCTGCTGTGGAATTACGACCTCTGGTTTGCCTTGATCGTGGCCGCGTCGGTGGCGGTTTATGTGGGCTTTTCCGTGTACGCCACCGAGTGGCGGCTGGACTTTATTCGCGAGGCCAACCAGGCGGAATCGTCCAGCAGCACCCGTGCCATCGACAGCCTGCTCAACTATGAAACGGTGAAGTACTTCACCAACGAAAAATTCGAGGCGGACAACTACGACACCAACCTGGCACGCTGGGAACTGGCCCGGCGCAAGAACCGACTATCGCTGTTTGCCCTCAATGGCGGCCAGTCGCTGATTATTGCCGTGGCGATGACCGCCGCGCTGGTGCTGGCGGCGCGGCGGGTCACCGACGGTGCCATGACGGTGGGGGATTTTGTGCTGATCAATGCCTTCATGATGCAGGTGTTCATGCCGCTCAATTTTCTCGGTTTCGTTTATCGGGAAATGAAAGGCGCGATGACCAATATCGAGAACATGTTTGCCTTGATGGAGGTGCGGCCGGCGGTGGCGGACCGTGCGGATGCCGGCGAGCTGGTGGTGCACGGCGGGCAGATCGAGTTTCGCGATGTGCGCTTCGGTTACAGCCCGCAGCGGGAGATCATCCGCGGCATCAGCTTTACCGTGCCGGCCCGGCAGAAGGTGGCCATTGTTGGCAGCAGCGGTGCCGGCAAGTCGACCCTGTTCAAGTTGCTGTTCCGCTTTTATGACGTGACCGGCGGCGAGATCCTCATTGATGGTCAGCCGATTGGCGCGGTCAGTCAGCATTCCCTGCGGCGCCAGATCGGCGTGGTACCGCAGGATACCGTGTTGTTCAACACCTCGATTTTCGAGAATGTCCGTTATGGCCGCATCGACGCCAGCGACGAGCAGGTCTGGCAGGCCATTCGGCTGGCCTACCTGGAAGACTTCATCGCCGCCCTGCCGGAGCACGAAAAGACCCGGGTGGGCGAACGCTGCCTGAAACTGTCCGGTGGCGAGAAGCAGCGTGTGTCCATCGCCCGGGCGCTGCTCAAGCATCCGCCCATCATGGTATTTGACGAGGCCACCTCATCGCTGGACAGCCATTCAGAGAAAGTCATTCTCAAGGCCATCGGCGATATTTCCCGGCAGCAGACCACCCTGGTGATTGCCCACCGCCTGTCCACCATCCTCGATGCGGACCGCATTGTCGTACTCGATAACGGTCGTATCGCCGAGCAGGGCAGCCATCAGCAACTGCTTGATCGGGGCGGGCTCTATGCCCATCTGTGGCGGGTGCAGCAGCATGAAACCGGTAGCAGCAAGTAACCGCCGGCGTTGGCTGGTGACGTGCTTGGGAATGGGTTGAGCGTTTTGGTCAATAGCGCCGGTGGTGGGTTGGGGTAAGTTCAGGGCCAGTGTTAATAACGATGATTAGCGAGATTCTGGCAATGAGCGATATCCATATTCCCAAATCGGTGGCACCGATGCTGCCCCGTACCCTTTTCAATGCGGACCACGAGGCCTTCCGAGCCACCGTGCGGCGTTTTTTTGAAACCGAGATTGCCCCCTTCCACGAGAAGTGGGAAGAACAACAGCACATCGATCGCACGCTGTGGAACAAGGCCGGCGAGCTGGGGCTGCTGTGCCCGACCATGCCGGAAGAGTACGGCGGCTGCGGGGTGGACCGCCTGTATTCCATGATCCTGATGGAAGAGCAGGCCCGTGTCGGTGATTCGGCGGTGGGCTTTTCCCTGCACTCCGATATTGTCGCCAATTACATCAACAATTTCGGTAATGA
>JAWVWY010000191.1:0-4682 GCA_033723495.1 Alcanivorax sp.
CAGGCCGTAGGCGCCAGACTGCTGGCGATGGCACCCGACCCATGCCATCGCCTGCTGGCAAGCGCCGACAAAGAGACAACCACCGAATTACCTATCTGGAGAGGCATCATGAGAGAAGCCGTTATCGTTTCCACCGCCCGTACCCCGATTGGCAAGGCCTACCGGGGCGCATTCAACGACACCCAGGCCCAGGCCCTGGGTGGCCACGCCATCAAGCATGCCGTGGAGCGTGCCGGAGTAGACCCGCAAAGCATTCAGGACGTGATCATGGGCGTCGCCCTGCAACAGGGCAGCACCGGCGGCAATGTGGCGCGCCAGTGCGCCCTGCGCGCCGGCCTGCCCACCAGCGTGTCCGGCATGACCATGGACCGCCAGTGCGCCTCCGGCCTGATGGCCATCGCCACCGCCGCCAAGGAAATCATCGTCGACAACATGGACGTGGCCGTGGCCGGCGGGCTGGAATCCATTTCGCTGGTACAGAACGACAAGATGAACACCTTCCGTGCCGGCGATCCCTGGCTCAAGCAGCACCGCCCGGACATCTACATGAGCATGCTGGAAACCGCGGAAATCGTTGCCGACCGCTACCACGTCACCCGCGAAGCCCAGGACGAGTATGCCTACCAGTCTCAGATGCGCACCGCCGCCGCCCAGGCCGCCGGCAAGTTCGATGACGAAATCGTGCCGATGACCAGCATCATGAAAGTGATGAACAAGGAGACCAGGGAAATCTCCGATGTGGAAGTGACGCTGGACAAGGACGAGGGCAACCGCCCGCAGACCACCCTGGAAGGGTTGCAAAGCCTGCAGCCGGTCTTCCAGGGTGGCCAGCAGGTGCAGCAAGGCGGCTTCATCACCGCCGGTAACGCCTCGCAACTGTCCGACGGCGCCAGCGCCAGCGTGCTGATGGAGGCGAAGGAAGCCGAGCGCCTGGGCCTGCAACCGCTGGGCGCCTACCGCGGCATGGCGGTGGCCGGCTGTGACCCGGATGAAATGGGTATCGGCCCGGTATTCGCGGTGCCCAAGCTGCTGCAACGCTTTGGCCTGAGCATCGACGATATCGGCCTGTGGGAGCTCAACGAAGCGTTTGCCAGCCAGTGTCTGTACAGCCGCGACAAGCTCGGCATTGACCCGGAAAAATACAACGTTAACGGCGGCGCCATCTCCATCGGACACCCCTATGGCATGTCTGGTGCCCGCATGACCGGCCACGCCCTGATCGAGGGCAAGCGCCGCGGCGTCAAGTATGTGGTGGTGACCATGTGTATCGGTGGCGGCATGGGCGCCGCCGGCCTGTTTGAAGTGTTCTGATCTCCTCGCTGTTTCAGCACTTCTTCCCTGCGGGCCCCACGGCCCGCTTTTTTTTGCCTTCATCGCGGGTGAGAGGGAATCTGCCAATAGCGCCCGATAAGCCTTTTGCCCTTGAGGGCAACTCACTTGATTCGCTGCGCTCACCCTGCGGGCCAGCCTGCGGCTGTTCTGCGCGGCCATGCGGTTTGTCGTTGCGTGGCCAGGACAGTAAGCCCATATCGCATTGGCGACTGAACACACGCCAGTGCGGGCCGGGGCTGCTTTCACCGCGATTCCGCCGCGCCCGTCATGACCCGCCAGTCAAAACTGAAACACCTTTTTATTCGTTACCCGTCGTAACACCGCCGCAAAACAAGAAACAACGGGCCTCCACGTGTTTCCTGGAAAACATAAAGAGAAACAAATATTACCGCTCCAAACCGATAATTATCGGCAAAATCCCCGTCAATTCGCACAAAGTTGTCTTGACCACATACCGACGGGTATGTATGAATAATTCCGCAAGGCAGCACTTTTTCAAAATGGCCGTTCAAAATAATAGAGCCAGAAAAAGCCGCCGAAAGACACCGCCTGAAAATGGGACCTGGCGGTGATGCGCTACAACCGTTTTACACAACAAAAATGTATTAGCTGCACCCGGCTTGTCACCGGTGCAGAGGGAGAGCACAACAATGAGAAGCAAACTGACCGCTGCCGGCTACGGCAGCGCACTGCTGCTTGGCGTCCTGTCGTCACCGGCCATGGCCGGTGGCACACACCAGTTCAATGACGATCTCAGCGTCAAATGGAATCTCAAGGCATCCGTCGGCGCCATTTCCCGCACGGAGTCTGCCAACAAGGATCACCTGTTTGCCGGGGATACTCCGGGCGGTACCGCCAGGTCCGCCGTCTCCGACGACGGCAACCTGAACTATGAGGCTGGCGAAGTGGTCTCTGCCGTGGCCAAGGCCGTAGGAGATATCAATTTACAGTACCGCAACTATGGCCTCTTTGTTCGCGGCAAGGGCTGGTACAACTACATCAAGGACCACAAGGATGTCCCCCACGGTAACTACGCCAATGGTTTTGAGCCCAATACTCCCCTCAGCGACGACGGCTTTGCCCGTAATTCCCGCTTTCAGGGTGTCACCCTTCAGGACGCCTATGTGTACGGCAAGTTCCAGGTTAATGATCAGCCGCTGACCCTGCGCGCCGGGCGCCAAACCCTGCTTTGGGGACGCAGTCTCTACTCGCGCGGCTCATTCAGCTCCCTGAACGCCATCGACCTGGCGGCCCTGCATCGGCCCGGAGCGGAATACACCGAATACCTGATCCCGGCCGGCATGATCACCGCTGATTACAGCATCAGCGACCGGCTGGGCCTGAAATCGTTCTATCAGTATGAGTGGCGCGCAGCCACCCTGGACGGCTGCGGGACCTTCTTCTCTACGCTGGACAACACCGCCAAGGGCTGTGATGCCACCTTCTCCAGCGCCGTGACCATCCCCAACCAGGTGGCCCTGCAGAACGGCATCTACATTGCTCGCAGTGACGATAAAGAGCCGAAGAATGGCGGTCAGTATGGTCTGAAGCTGGACTACAGTTTCCCCAAAGCCAAGGTCAAGGTGGGCACCTACTTCCTCAACTACCATATGCGGCTGCCGATGTATTCGGTGCGCAAGGAAACTACCCCGGTACCGGGGATTGCCCCGCCGTTCAACGGGCTGACTGATTTCTACGAGTACCCGGAAGACATTCAGGTATTCGGCCTGACCGCCGACAAGACCTTCGCCGGCATCGGCAACCTGGCCATGAACCTGAGCTACCTGCCGGACATGCCGATCCAGATCAACACCTCGGATCTCACCACCGCCGCGATCACCGGTACCAGCGGCGGCGCCATTCCCCAGGGCACGGTGGATTACACCAACAGCTTTGGCCCCGGCGATGAAGTGACCGGCTACCAGAAATTCGATATCCAGCGCGCCGAATTCACTTTCACGACCATCGTGCCGCAGCTGCTGGGCGCCAAGAAAACCATTGTCTCGCTGCAGATGGCCTCGGAGTTCATTCCCGACCTGCCGGACCAGTCGCAGATGCGGTTCCGCCGCCACACCAACTATGGCGTAGGAGCCCCGGGTGAAAGTGGCTACGTCACCGACTTCAGCTGGGGTTATCAGCTGACGCTGAAATCCACCTATGCCAACGCCATTGGCCCGGTGAGCTTGAGCCCGTCACTGACCCTGCGACAAGGCGTGGAAGGCTATTCCAGTGACGATGCCCTGCAGGAAGACCAGCGCAGCCTGGGGCTCGGTGTGGGCATGGCCTGGAAAAAGCTCAGCGCCAACCTGTCCTACACCACTTACAACGATGCCAAATACAGCGTGGTCAGTGACCGGGATTACGTCTCCCTGAGCACCAGCTACGCATTCTGAATCCGGCGGAGAAACGAGTCATGAAACGATTTCAACATGCCATTACCGCAGCCCTGGTACTGCTACTCACAGCCTGTGCCACTGGCTATCACAACACCAAACTGCTTGACACTCAGGCCCCGGTGGAAAAAGCGGCCAAGCCACCCTACCACTCCCTGGTGGTCGGCGTACTGGTTCACCACGAGATCCGCCCGCTGCTGGAAGACCGTATTGTCAGTAAGCTCAACGCCATGGGCATCAAGGCTACCGCCGCCTATACCATCTACGGCGACAAAGGTATCAAGGGCAAAAGCCGCGACTACCTGGCGAAAAAAATGAAAGAGCACGGCTTTGACAGTGCTCTCGCCATTCACCTGGAAAACAAACAGACCGAGACCCTTGAGGCCGGCGGCGGGGCTTCGGCCTCGGCACCGGTGTCCGCCGGCCTGACCATGCAGCCTGAGGTGTTCAGCCCGGATTTCTATGTGTCCCAGGATATTTACATGGTGCGCGCGGATTTCTGGGATGTGGCCCAGCAGGCCATCGTCTGGCGGGCTCACACCGTGAGCGTCAATACCGGCGGTATGGCAGGTCTGAAAAAGGGGGCTGACAGCTTCGCCACTACCATCGCCAAAAGCGTTGCCGGTGCCGGTCTGTTTTAACCGCCACCCGGTCTTGACAATTTAGCCTCTGGGCGGCCCTCCTGGCCGCCTTTTTTTATCTCCAGTGTGCGTTACCAGAACCCACCCACCGCCGGTACGGGGCATTGCACCCTCCCCCCCTGAGGGCATATCACCCTGGCACCATGCCTATTGCTGCGGACAACCGCGCTCAGATAGCCACCAGCCACATTCAACGATGATGCCTTTTTGAATTCCCGGGTAAAGGTTGACCTATATCAACCGGCCCTGTTTCTGATTCCCTACAGTGCCCATGTTGTAGTCGCAGAACCGCGCCCCGCGGTTTGCTACCTGGAGG
>JAWVWY010000192.1:0-4550 GCA_033723495.1 Alcanivorax sp.
GGGAAGTGATTCGTGACCGTGCCAGGGATTTGGCACGGGGCATGGGGCTGCTGGCCCCGCGACGTGACAGGGACGATATCGATGATGATGAATTTTAGCTTTTAGTCTAATTGTTAGACAACCCCAGAGCTGTTCCGCCTGTCCCTCTCTATACTTACTCTCATTGCGTTGATGTTGTTATTTATTGTGTTGTTTTCCCGCTGCATTCGCTCGTGGAATTGCCTTCGGGAGTATTAGGACCATGTCCGATCAAGAACAGAAAGACGGGCGCTCAGGCGGGCCAATCAAGGCCCTGACCGGAGCTTCCCGGGACCTGCGCAAGTATACCCACCAGATCTGGCTCGCCGGTCTGGGAGCGTTTGCTCGCGCGGAAGAAGAGGGAAGCGGTTTCTTCGATGCCCTGGTAGAGGCTGGCCGTGAGGTTGAGCGTCACACCAAGGACAAGACCGAGTCCCGCGTGGAAGAGTTGAAAGAACGGGTTCGCCACCATACCGGCGAAACCATGGAAAAGATGGAAAAGGCGTTCGACGACCGTCTTGGCAAGGCCCTTTCCCGTCTCGGAATTCCTAACAAGCGTGAGGTGGAAGCCCTGCAGCAGCGCGTGCAGGAACTGACCCATGCGCTTGATAGCGCAGAGCATGAGGACGCCGAACCGGCGGAGTCAAAGAAAGGCCGCTCGCGCAAGAAATAGGTGCACAGTGTTGTAGCGCACATCGCTAACCCCTTAGTGGTGTCTTTCGGCGGGTACCATCCCTGGTGCCCGCTTTTTTTTCGTTCTGTGCGCAATGGCGAGAGGATTCAGGCCGGTCGGGTGCCCTGGGCCGAACGCTCAGGGCTAACAACCCAGGTCTGACTCCCCAAGCCTGCATCTGCCCGTCTTGATGCTGCCATTGCATGTCCGCTTATCGGGTGCAGAGCACTGCCTCCAGGCGCGCCGAAATATCCGCGGTGCGCCGCTGTTCGGGGTTGAGATCGGCGTCAGACGTCAGCCCGTTGGAGGCCGCCCTGTATCGCTTTCTGTCTAATACACGGTGAACCGTGTTATGCCCGTTTTCAGGCATGGCCAACAAGATTGTCACCTCGGGTAACGCTTTGGGCCGGGTGTCCCAAATCTGAAATTGTGCACAGCCGCCTGTCAATGCATCTTTTTTGCTTGAGATCATTGCAGAATCATGAAAAACACATAAAAAACAGCGCAACTTGTTGAAATTTAAAGATAAAATCTATTGGTTAAAAAATAGCCTTGTCGCCAGAGAGCCCCGAAACCCGCCCCTTTGACACGTTTTTTACCAGACTATTAACAGCGTTATCCACAGAAGCTGTGGAAAAAAAGAAAAGTGGCTGACGCCAGTACCAGAAAAAAAGTGTCCTTGGGCTTTTCCCATGTATCTGGATAAATGCTTTTACACAGGGCGCCGTTTTGGTATCTGCAAGGGGCGGGCTGAGCCTGGCGTCGTCTTGTCGATCTGTGCTGCTAATGTAACCTTATGAATTAATGGATAAATTTCATTCAGGGTGAAAATCCATCAAAAAGCTGAAATCCCCATGCTGCGGGCCTTCCAGGGCATTGTCCTCCCCCTGTTCACAGTTTTATCCACAGCTTTTGTGAATAATCACAGTGCTTCTTTTTGGACGTTGAAAGTGTCCTGATATCGGGCACTGGTGAAAAACTGTGCGTTTTCATAACTTAATGATATTTAAGGAGATAATTGCTTTTTTAGACGCTAGCCAACAGCTTTATCCACAGAATGCGTGGACAAGATTGGCCTTGGGATAAATCACCGGGTCAGGGCTGGAAGGCGCGGAGGGGAAAGACGGGGCGGGCGGGAGCCCGCCCCGGTAGATCAGAAGCGATAGTCGCCGTTGTCGATGCCGGCCTGAGTCTCGCTGTCCAGTTGCTGATAGCAGTTGCTCTTGGGCAACAGTACATAGACCGGGTTGTCCTGCTGGGCCAGGTCGTACTTCTGTTCTTTCAGCTTGTTCTTCTGGTGCTTGAACGTGCCTGTGGTCTCCATGGCCTGCTCGTTGATGCGCAGAAACACGGGAATAGCGTAATGGGGCAGTTCATGTTTCAGGTACTTGCACAGCCCCTGGAAATCGAACTCGCTGTGATCACGGTCCAGACGCACCTGTGCCATGCCGGCGCGACCATTGGTGTCGGGAATTTCGACACCGTATACCACGGACTCCTGCACGCCTTCATAACCGTCCAGAATCTGCTCCACTTCGGTGGTGGACACGTTCTCGCCTTTCCAGCGGAAGGTGTCACCGAGCCGATCGACGAACTGGGCGTGCCGGAAACCGATATCACGCATCATGTCGCCGGTATTGAACCAGGCATCGCCGGCCTTGAACACATCACGAAAGATCGATTTCTCGGTCTTCTCCGGGTCGGTGTAGCCGTCAAAGGGCGTCTTGTCGGTAATTTCGCCCAGCATCAGGCCGGATTCGCCCTTGGAGACCTTGATCATGTGACCCTTGCTGTCACGCACCGGCTCATCGCGTTCCTTGTCATACTTGACGATGGCGTAGCTGACCGGTGAGAAACCCACGGTGTTGTCGAAGTTGAAGACATTGGTGAACGCCACGTTGCCTTCCGAGGAGGCATACAGCTCCACCACGCGATCAATGCCGAAGCGATTCTTGAAGTCTTTCCAGATGCTGGGACGCAGGCCGTTACCGACAATGGTATGTACCTTGTTGTCCTGGTCATTGGGTTTTTCCGGCTGCTCGTGCAGGTAGCGGCACAGTTCGCCGACATAACCGAAGGCGGTGCAGTTGTGGCGACGGATGTCGTCCCAGAAGCGGCTGGCAGAGAACTTGCGGGCAATGACCAGGCCGCCGCCGGCGGCAATCACCGAGGCCCAGCAGATCACCATGCCGGTGGCGTGATAGAACGGCAGGGTGGTGTAGAGTCGGTCGTTCTTGTTGAGACGCACAGCAGAGAAACCGAAACCGCCGTAGGCCTTTTCCCAGCGACCATGGTTGAATACCACGGCCTTGGGCAGCCCGGTGGTGCCGGAGGTGTAGATATAGAACAGCGGGTCGCGCAGGAAGGTCTGCTTGCTGGACGCCGGGTTCTCGCTGGAGCAGTCCTTGATTTCGCTGGCCAGGTTCTTGTAGCCCTTGGGCGCCTGGCCGGGGGTTTCCAGGGTGTCCTGGTCAGCGAAGTAGAAGAAGTTGTCTTTCAGATCCAGCTCGTGGCGAACCTCTTCCACGGCTTCCACCAGCTCGTCACCAACGATGGCGGCCTTGGGTTTCACCAGATTGAAAGAATGGGTCAGTACCTTGCCACGCTGGGAGGTGTTGATCAGTGCCGCACACACGCCAAGCTTGGCGCAACCGACGACGGTGGCCAGCAACTCCGGGCGGTTTTCGATGTCGACAGCAACGGTGTCGCCCTTTTTCAGGCCGATGGAGGCCAGGTAGTCGGCAATCCGGTTGGCCCAGGCATTGAACTGCTTGTAGGTCAGTTCGGTATCCTGGTAGATGACGGCAGCGCCATTGGGATTCATGCTGGTGGCATGCTCAATGGCAACCCCCAGGCCCAGGGGTTTGGCGGTATCGGTGATCTTGGCCATCCGCGAGCCTTTTATCAGGCCGGGAAGGTGGGAGACCAGCTCGGGAACCTTGGACAGAATCTTGGGCAACGTGATGATGTCGGCGTTGCTCATAGGATCTCCATTGTCTGTGTTCTTGAAAGGCCCGGGGAAGATGTGCGACTCGGGATAACAGCCTGGCCTGAAGATGCCTGGCGTCTAGGTGTTATCCGGAGGCCCCTCGCCGGGAACCCAGTGTTGGCAAGCGGGCGCTTACCTTAACCGCAGCACCAGGGCAGGGCAAGGCCTGGTGGTATGCCATGCCTGGCCGGTGGCTGCGCGGCGGCGCTGAGCCGCAGTTTTGGCCCACCTGGCGGCGTCCATCGTTATTGAATCATGGGCGCCGCGCCCGCTGTGTTATCAAAGCGTGAGCGATCGTGACGATCATTCCGCGTTGGCTTGCACCGCCACCAGCAGTTGCTGGCGCTTGACCTGGTCACCGACGTTGAGACTGGACTGTTCGACAATGCCGTCACAGTCCGCCTTGAGCGAATGCTCCATCTTCATGGCTTCCATGATCACCATTACCTGGCCCTTGCTGACCGCGTCGCCGGGTTTTACGCAGACCTCGATGACGGCGCCGTCCATGGGCGCACGGATCTGACCGGAACCGGCCTGATCATGGCCGCCGGCGGCGCTGTGGGTATCGTCCTCGAAGCAGCCGCCGTGGCCGAGGCTGTGCAGCCAGCAGTGGTTGCCCTGCTGAAGGGTGCGATAGGCGGTCTGCACACCATTGATGCGAACCAGGCCGTCGGCGAGGGGTTCCAGCTCGATGGCCGTGCCGTCCACGCTGGCGTGGAGCCGGGTTCCTGCAAAGCGGATATAGACGGTCTGGCTGTGCTGGCCGCAACGCAGCACCAGTGGTTGGGCGCCGAGGGTGCTGGAATGCCAGCCGCGCAGGGTAGCAGAGGGCGTCTGATGCCGGCTGTGCAGCATGGCTGCCAGGGCCCA
>JAWVWY010000193.1:0-4524 GCA_033723495.1 Alcanivorax sp.
AATGGACAGTGCCGGCTTTGCCGCCATGGCGCCATGGCGGCAAAGCCGGCACTGTCCATTTTGCGGCCAGCGGCAATACGCTGATCCACCCATTGATCCAGCTGCGCGGTCAGCTCGGCGTTATAGCATTCCAGATCAAACTCGAAGTTAAGCCGCAGGCTGCGTGCGTCCCAGTTGCCGGAGCCGAGCATGCCCCAGTGATCATCCACGGTCATGACCTTGCTGTGATCAAACGGTGGTGCCGACAGAAACAGTTCGGCCCCCTCCGCCACCAGCCAACGCAGGGCATGCAGGCTGGCCCAGTGCACCATGCGAAGGTTGTTCTTCCCGGGTATCACAATCTGCACCCGCACGCCCTTGAGCATGGCCAGATGCAGGCTGGACTGCAGGGTGACATCGGGCACGAAATAGGGGGTGACAATGCGAATTCGTGATTCAGCGCTACCAATGGCAGCCAGCAAGGTCAGGCGGCGCTTGTCGAAGTCCGCATCCGGGCCGGCGCTGATACCCCGTGCCTGCACCTCGCCCACCTGGGCCAGGCCCGCATAGCTGGTCTCCAGCACCTCCCTGCAGGTGAAATACCAATCGGCGGCAAAGCTGTGCAGTAACTGGCCCACCACCGGCCCCTCCACCCGCACATGCAAATCGGTAATACGGGCCGGCTGACGCATGTAGCCGGCGCGAATATTCATGCCGCCGGTGAAGCCCCACTGACGATCCACCACCATGAATTTGCGGTGATTACGCAGGTTCATATAGGGCATGCGCCAGGGCGCCAGCGAGTGCAGGAAGCGCTCCACGCGCACCCCCTGCCGGCGCAGACGCCAGACCACCGACGGCACCGTGTAGTAGGCACCGACACCGTCAATCAGCACCCTTACCCGCACACCGCGCTTGACCGCAGCCGCCAGCGCATCGCACAGCGGCCTGCCTGCGGCATCGTTACCGAAGATATATGTGGCCAGATAGACGCTTTCCTGGGCGGCATTGATGCGCTCAATCATGGCCTGCAGGGCATCCGGCGCCTCCAGCAGAGTGACACGGTTGCCGCCGGTGAGTGGCAATCGGGTCAGCCGCCCAACCAGACGGCTCAGCACTTGCAGATGCTTGCGACGGGGCAGTACATCCGCGGCAATACGCCAGCCACTTTCCGCCTCAATCTGGCCACCGGTGAGTTGACGGGCCCGGCGACGTATCCGGTTAACGCCCAACAACAGATACAGCACTGCCCCGACTACCGGCACCAGCCACACCAGCCCGGTCCAGGCTGCGGCCGCCCGGGCATCACGCTTGTGCTCGGACACGTGCAGGGTCACGGCTACCGCCAGGCTGATACTGAGCAGCGCCGCGATCTGCGGCCAGAACGCCGAAACATGCTCCATCAGGCCATTAATGATGTGATTCCAACCGCTGGGGTCGAACACTCTTGAACTCCGTCACCAAACAGGGCATCAAGCCAAGATAGCACACTGGGGAATAACACTGTCTGATTCAGGAACGATCCACATGCAAAGGGAATTTGCAGTGCCGACCGCCACCATCGCCATTGCCAACGTACTGTGCCGAATCGTGCACAAACGGGGCGAGAACTGGCAAGGCCTGTTACAGGAATGCGGTCTCGAAGAACAACAACTGCATGAACCTGACCTGCGCCTGCCACTACCACAACTGGCGGATCTGTTTGCCGCCGCCGTAGCCCAGACCCGCGACCCCAGCCTGGGCCGTCAGGCCGGCCGGGCGATCCAGCCCAACGACCTGCATGCACTGGGCGTGGTCATGCAGTTCAGCGCCACGCTGGAGCAGGCCTGCCAGACCCTGGCCGACCACTTTGACTGGTTGATCGAGGGGCTGATCCTGGGCGTGCAACGCCAGGAACAGACATTGACCCTGCGGCTCAACACTCACAGCCTGCACCTGTCACGCAGCCCGCTGCTGGACTTTCTCATGGCCGCACTGGATCAACTGCTGTGCCAGCTATGCCCGGCCCCGCTGGTCGCGATAGAACCCGCCAGTAGCAATGCGCAAGGCACCCCCCGCTCGGCCAGGGAGCTACGCTACCCGCTCGCGCCCCTGCAACTTGCCATGCCACAGGCAGATGCCGGCATCTGTCACCACACCCTGCAGCTGCTGGAACAGTTTCGCGGCCGCCGCCATGCTCACGCGCTAGTGATGAAAGTCCGCCTCAGTATGGAAAAATTGCTGTCAGAACAGGCACTCAACGAAGAACGGCTGGCAGAGGAAATGGGCATGAGCATACGTACCCTGCAACGGCGCCTGCGCCAATGCGGCACCTCCTACTCCCGGCTACTGACGCAGGTGCGCCAGTCCCTGTCCGTCAGCCTGCTGCGCGACTCGCGCATTCCCATTGAAGATCTGGCCAGCCAGCTGGGCTTCACCGAGGCGGCCAACTTCAGCCGCGCGTTCCGGCGCTGGTACAACACCACGCCCAGTGCCTACCGCCAACAGCTGGGCCTGCAGCCCCCGCTGCGCTAGCAATAGGAAACTGTCCGACCAGGTCGCCAGCGCTTTTGCGCTTTGCCGGCCGCTTCACTAGAATACGCGCTCTTTTGGGGGTCCCAGCCCGTCCGCCGCGCATAAAACGCCGGGCCGGCAAGCATCAATGGTACCTCCATTTCCCCTCGGCGCCGCCTGGATCGGCGCACTTGAACGGGCCCCGTTGCCCATTGTCATGCCAGCCGCCGCTGGTCGTCTGTTTGCACAATTTATTTCTGCTGGTTTAGGCAGCCAGTGTACCGGTGTCGACGGTGGCTTTCCGTCGTGCCGGCGCATGATGAGGAGCAAATCCATGCCCGAGACCAACACCGTCATTCCGTTGCACCAGAGCACGGAAGAGCCGCGTCGTTTCAAGGTATTCACCGCCAAACAGCTGGACAAGATCGAGCCGCTCCAGCGCCTGGACGAAGACACCCGCTTTGCCATGGACGTGGTTGCCAGCGTGCTGCCCTTCCGTGTCAACGAATACGTGATCGACGAGCTGATCGACTGGGACAAGGTCCCCAATGACCCCATCTACCAGCTGACCTTCCCGCAGAAAGGCATGCTGGCGCCGGAGCACTTCGACCATGTTGCCAATGCCATGCGCGGCGGCGACAAGGCCGAGATCAAGCAGGCCATCGCCGAAGTGCGCGAAGCACTCAACCCGCACCCGGCCGGCCAGATGGAGCACAACATCCCGGAAGTGGATGGCGAGAAGATCAACGGCATTCAGCACAAGTACAACGAGACCGTGCTGTTCTTCCCCAGCCAGGGGCAGGTGTGCCACAGCTACTGCACCTTCTGCTTCCGCTGGGCCCAGTTCATCGGCGACAACGATCTGAAGATCGCCGCCAAGGAAGCCGGCCAGCTGAAAAAATACATCCAGGCCCACCCGGAAATCACCGATGTGCTGATCACCGGCGGCGACCCGCTGGTGATGAAGACCAAAAACCTGCGTGCCCACATCGAGCCGCTGCTGGAACTGGAACAGATCCGCACCATCCGCATTGGCTCCAAGGCGCTGACTTTCTGGCCCCACCGCGTGGTGTCCGACGCCGATGCCGAAGACCTGCTGGACCTGTTCCGCGAAGTGATCGCCAGCGGCAAACACCTGGCGCTGATGGCCCACTACAACCACTGGCAGGAACTGCGCACCGACATCGCCAAGGAAGCGATTCGCCGGGTGCGCGACACCGGCGCCGAAATCCGTGCCCAGGGGCCGCTGCTGGCCCACATCAACGACAACGCCGATGACTGGGCCAAGCTGTGGCAGAGCCAGGTGGAGCTGGGCATCATCCCCTACTACATGTTCGTGGAGCGCGACACCGGCGCCCGTCATTACTTCGAGGTGCCGCTGGCGAAAGCCTGGCAGATCTACCGGGATGCCATGAAGCAGGTCTCCGGCATCGCCCGCACCGCCCGGGGCCCGAGCATGTCCAGCCACCCGGGCAAGGTGGAAATCCAGGGCGTCACTGAGATCAAGGGCGAGAAGGTCTTTGTGCTGCGCTTTATCCAGGGCCGCAACCATGACTGGGTACAGCGTCCGTTCTTCGCCAAGTACAACGAGGACGCCACCTGGCTCAACCACCTGGAACCGGCCCTGGGCGATTCGCAGTTCTTCTTTGAAGAGGAACTGGCCGAGATGGAAGGCGAGTAAGGATCCGTTGACGGCGGCGCGCAAGAGCGCAGCACGGATCTGAAATCAAAGAGGCCGCGTCCAGGGTTTGGGCGCGGCCTCTTTGCGTTTGTATGGCAAGCCGAATGCTTGTCAGCCCTATAGCAGCCGCGACAGCGTCACCAGCGCCTGCTCCACCCGGTTATCCCATTTCACCGCGCAATTGAGTCGCAGGCAGTTACCGAACTTGCCGGAGGCGGAAAACATGGCACCGGGGGCGAAACTGACACCGGCTTCCATGGCCGTTTCCATCAGCTCGGTGGTATCCAGCTGGCCGGGCAGCTCCACCCACAGCACAAACCCGCCGGCCGGGCGGCTGACCCGCGTTTGTGCCGGGAACAGCTGGGTCACCC
>JAWVWY010000194.1:0-4494 GCA_033723495.1 Alcanivorax sp.
CACCCGCACGCTTTATGCGGAGCGCCTGATCCACGAAGGTGTGATGGGTGAGACGGAAGCGCAAAAAGTGGCGGACGATTACCGCAACATGCTGGACGAAGGCAACCATGTGGTGAAATCCCTGGTGCGTGAGCCCAACAAAGCGCTGTTTGTGGACTGGTCTCCCTACATCGGGCATCAGGTAGAGGATGACTGGGATACCGGCTACCCGCTGAAGAAACTGCAGGATCTGGCCACCCGCCTGGAAACGCCACCGGAAGGGGTGGTGCTGCAGCGCCAGGTGAAGAAGATCCTGGAAGACCGCCGCAAGATGACCGCCGGTGCCTTGCCGCTCAACTGGGGCTATGGCGAGACCCTGGCCTATGCCACGCTGATTGATCAGGGCTTTCCGGTACGTCTGACCGGGCAGGACTGTGGCCGGGGGACTTTTTCCCATCGTCACGCGGTGCTGCATAACCAGAAAGACGGTAGCCAGTATGTGCCATTGCAGCACCTCTATGATGCCCAGCCACGTATCGATATCTATGATTCGTTGCTGTCGGAGGAGGCGGTGCTGGGGTTCGAATACGGCTATGCCACCACCCAGCCCAAGACCCTGATTATCTGGGAAGCCCAGTTCGGTGATTTCGCCAACGGTGCCCAGGTGGTGATCGATCAGTTCATTTCCTCCGGTGAGGCCAAGTGGGGGCGTCTTTGCGGCCTTACCATGCTGTTGCCGCACGGTTATGAAGGGCAGGGGCCGGAGCATTCCTCCGCCCGACTGGAGCGTTTCCTGCAACTTTGTGCCGAGCACAACATGCAGGTCTGCGTGCCCAGTACCCCGGCACAGATTTTTCACCTGCTGCGGCGTCAGGCGGTGCGACCTCTGCGCAAGCCTCTGGTGGTAATGAGCCCGAAAAGCCTGCTGCGACACAAAAAGGCGGTTTCAAGCCTGGAAGATCTGGCCCACGGACGATTCCATACGGTCCTGGATGATTTGTCAGAGCTGGACAAAAACAAGGTCAATCGGGTGATCATGTGTTCTGGCAAGGTCTACTACGATCTTCTGGAAAAACGTGACACAGACGGGATTGAAGACACGGCGCTGGTGCGGGTGGAGCAGCTGTATCCGTTCCCGGAGCAGAAGCTGGAGGAGGTGCTGCAGGGCTACCCGAATCTCAAGCATCTGGTGTGGTGTCAGGAAGAACCCATGAACCAGGGTGCCTGGTATTGCTCCCAGCACCATATGTACCGTGTCGCCTACAAGGTGGGCGCGGCCCAGGTTCACTATGCCGGTCGGGTCATGGCAGCGGCGCCGGCCGCCGGCTCCATGTCCCTGCACGTGGAACAGCAGCAGCGTCTGGTACAGGACGCCTTCGACATTAAATAACGCCAACATATTTGGTTAAGGATTAGGCATGGCGACTGATATTAAAGCTCCGCAGTTTCCCGAGTCCGTAGCGGATGGCACCGTGGCCACCTGGCACAAGCAGGAAGGCGAAGCGGTCAAGCGTGATGAACTGCTGGTGGATATTGAGACCGACAAGGTGGTGCTGGAAGTGGTAGCCCCGGCCGACGGCGTGGTCAGCAAGATTCTCGCTGCGGAAGGCGATACCGTGGAGAGCCAGCAGGTGCTGGGGCAATTTGAGGAAGGCGCGGCCGGTTCGGCCCCTGCCAAGTCTGATAGTGCAGATGCCGGCAATGAGCCGCAGCAAGCCGCTGCACCGGCACAAACGCAAGAGCAGGGCGGCAGCGATCAGGCCGGCCCGGCGGCTCGCAAGTTGATGAGCGAGCACGGCATCGCACCGGATCAGGTGGTTGGCAGCGGCAAGGGCGGCCGTATTACCAAGGAAGACGTTGAGAAGGTGATCGGCGACAAGGCCGATCAGCGTGCCAGTCAGCCGGCACCGCAACAGCCTGCCACCGCCGAGGTCCCGGCGGCGCCGGGAGAACGGGAAGAGCGCCGTGTTCCCATGACCCGTCTGCGCAAGCGCATCGCTGAGCGCCTGCTGGGTGCGCAGCACAACTCGGCCATGTTGACGACCTTCAACGAGGTCAACATGAAGCCGATCATGGACATGCGCAAGAATTACCAGCCGGAATTCGAAAAAACCCACAATGTACGTCTCGGTTTCATGGGGTTCTTCTCCCGCGCCTGCGTGGAAGCGCTGAAGCGTTTCCCGGCGGTGAATGCGTCTATTGATGGTGACGATATCGTCTACCACGGCTATTACGATGTGGGCGTGGCGGTGTCCACCGAACGTGGCCTGGTGGTGCCGGTGATCCGTGACGCGGACCAGAAAGGGTTGGCGGAAGTGGAATCGCAGATCATTGAATTTGGTCAGAAAGCCCAGAAAGGGAAACTGTCCATCGAGGAAATGAGTGGCGGTACCTTTACCATCTCCAATGGCGGGGTGTTCGGCTCGCTCATTTCCACACCGATTCTCAATCCACCACAGACCGCGATCCTGGGCATGCACAAGATTCAGGAACGTCCCATGGCGGTGGATGGCGAAGTCAAAATTCTGCCGATGATGTACCTGGCACTGTCCTATGACCACCGTCTGATCGATGGCAAGGAAGCAGTTCAGTTCCTGGTCACGGTGAAGAACTTTATCGAGGATCCGGCGCGTCTGTTGCTGGATATCTGAATCAATGCGCCGGCACGTGGCACGCTCTAGCGCGTGTCGCGTGTTGTGTGCCAGCCGACTGAAGGGATAGATCATGGCTGACAACTACGACGTGATTGTCATTGGCGGCGGCCCGGGTGGTTATGTGGCGGCCATCCGCTGTGCCCAGCTGGGGCTGAACACCGCCTGTATTGAAAAACGTATCAACAAGCAGGAGCAACCGGCGCTGGGCGGAACCTGCCTGAATGTGGGTTGTATACCTTCCAAGGCGCTGCTGGATTCTTCCTGGAAATACCATGAAGCCCAGGGCGCCATGGCCGAGCATGGCATCAAGCTGGGCAACGTCTCGCTGGATCTCGATACCATGCACCAGCGCAAGGATACCATCGTCAAGAACCTGACTGGTGGTATTGCCCAGTTGTTCAAGGCCAACAAGGTCACCTGGCTGCAAGGTAGCGGCCAACTGAAGGCCAACAAGCAGGTGGAATTCACCGCCCATGATGGTGAGGCGCAGACCCTGCAGGCCGAACATGTGATTCTGGCTGCCGGCTCCGTGCCGGTGGATATCCCGGTGGCCGCGGTGGACCAGAACGTTATTGTCGACTCGACCGGGGCGCTGGATCTGCCGGCCGTGCCCAAGCGGCTGGGGGTTATCGGTGCCGGCGTCATTGGCCTGGAGCTGGGTAGTGTCTGGGCTCGCCTTGGTAGTGAAGTGGTAGTGCTGGAAGCCGTAGATACTTTCCTGCCGGCGGTGGACAAGCAAATCGCCAGGGATGCCCAGAAACAGTTCACCAAGCAGGGACTGGACATCCGGCTCGGCGCCCGGGTTACCGGCTCCGAAGTGAAAAACAACCAGGTGGTGGTGAGCTATGCGGATAGTGACGGAGACCACCAGGAAACCTTTGATCGCCTGATCGTGGCGGTGGGCCGGCGCCCCTTCACCGAGGGACTGTTGAGCCAGGATGCCGGAATCACAATGGATGAGCGCCATTACATCTATGTGGACAGCCAGTGCCGCACGGATGTCCCGGGTGTTTACGCCATCGGTGATCTGGTGCGCGGCCCGGCGCTGGCGCACAAGGCCATTGAGGAAGGGGTGATGGTGGCGGAAGTGATCATGGGGGAAAGTACCCAATTGAATTACGATACCGTGCCCAATGTGATCTATACCCATCCGGAAGTGGCCTGGGTGGGCAAGACCGAGGAGGAGGTAAAAGCCTCCGGGGAGCCCTACAAAACCGGGGCGGTGCCGTTTGCCGCCAATGGCCGGGCCATGGCCGCCGGGGAAACCGGGGGTATGGTGAAATTTGTGGCCGATGAGAAGACCGACCGCGTGCTGGGCATGCATGTGGTGGGTCCGCAAGCTTCAGAGTTGATCCAGCAGGGTGTGGTGGCAATGGAGTTCGGCGCCACCATTGAAGACCTGCAGCTGATGGTGTTCGGCCACCCGAGCCTGTCAGAAACGGTTCATGAAGCTGCGTTGGCAGCGGATTTCAAGGCCATTCACGTGGCCCAACGGCGACGCAAGAAGTAACGGAGCGCTCCCTGGGAGGCCGGTCCGGCCTCCCGGCCGGACGCACACTCTATTCATTGATGACGGAAGTGTTGGCATGAATCTCCATGAGTATCAGTCAAAACAGCTTTTTGCTGATTATGGCCTGCCAGTTTCCACAGGGTTTGCCTGCGACACCCCGGAAGAGGTGGCAGCCAAAACCAGGGAGATTGGCGGTGACAAATGGGTAGTCAAGGCCCAGGTACACGCCGGGGGCCGGGGCAAGGCCGGTGGCGTAAAGCTGGTGGACAGCCCGGAACAGGCAGCAGAATTTGCCAAGCAGTGGCTCGGCAAGCGCCTGGTGACGTTTCAGACCGATGAAGACGGCCAGCC
>JAWVWY010000195.1:0-4473 GCA_033723495.1 Alcanivorax sp.
AGGCCGAGGCGGTGGCGAAACAGACGTTTAGCAATACGCTGACGTTGTTTGGCTAATCACTGCGCCAGTTATAGGGCACCTCCAGCGGTGCCACCTCACCGTCAGGCTGGCCCACCATTTCTGCGTGAGCCGACTGATGGACCAGGCTGGCAGCATCGGTGGTCAGAAAGGCGAGCTGATTGTTGGCGTGTTCGGGGCCATTAAAGCGCATCACGCTTCCCTGATCGTCCACCAGCCAATAGAGGGTGCTGTCCAGTCGCACCTGGACAGTACAGATGGAGAGAGTTACCGAACGCAGCAAAATGTGTTCGGCGTGCCGATTTTTAAGTGCCTTGACGGTTATTTTTTCCATGGCTTCATTTTCCTTGACCGCCGTGAAGCCGACATCAAGCGTTTTGCAGCAAGCGCTGAATATCCAGCAGGCCAAATGGCCAGCTCAGCGCTTCCCCGCCGACTGACAGCACCGGAATCATGTCGCCATAGCGGTTCAGCAGAACATCATCATCAGCCACATCCACTTCATTGATTGTGACGGATGGATCTACCGTTCGCACCCACTCCCTGGCCTGCTCACAAAGATGGCAGCCCAGGGTGGTATAAAGCACAACCTGCATCAGTCCTCCACGTGACGAATGGCAAAACAGTAATGAATGCGGTCGTTGCGACGGAAATCCTCCGGGATACTCCAGCGGCTGATATCTTCCACTGCATACCACTTGCGAATGCTCTCATCGAGCTGGAAGCGCCGGTAATTACAGGAAAAATACAGCACACCGCCCGGCTCCAGCCGGCGCATGATCTTGCGGATCAACTCGCCATGGTGTTCTTCCACCACGAAATCGCTGCGCGCCTTGTTGTTGGAAAACGTCGGCGGATCGCAGAACACCAGGTCGAACTGTTCACGGCAGTCATCCAGCCAGCGCATCACATCGCCACGCTCAAGCACATGCTGGTCGGTGGAAAAACCGTTGGCGGCCAGATTACAGGCGGCCCACTCCAGATAACGCTTGGAGGCATCCACCGTCACCGTATGCTTGGCACCGCCCACCGCCGCATGCACGGTGGCCGTGCCGGTATAGGCGAACAAATTCAGAAAACGCTTGCCCGCCGCCTGTTCGGCGATCCGCAGGCGCATGGGCCGGTGATCCAGGAACAGACCACTGTCCAGATAATCCTGCAGATTCACCAGCAACTGGGCCTGCCCTTCACGCACCACCCGATAATGCCCCTGCCCGTCCAGCTTCTGGTATTGCTGCTTGCCCTTCTGGCGCTCACGGGTACGCAGGTGCACCTGCTCCCGATGCACGCCCAGCGCCGCCCGCACCGCCGTCACCGCCCAGTCGCGCCGCAGGCGGGCTTTTTCCGGATCAATGGTCTTGGGCGCCTTGAATTCTTGTACCAGTACCTGGTCGCCGTAAACGTCCACCGCCACATTGAATTCCGGCAGGTCGCGATCATAGAGCCGGTAACTCTGGATATCCTCACGCTCAATCCAGCGGCGCAGATGCTTGCCATTCTTGCGCAATCGGTTGACCAGCGGCTGCGCCCCTTCCGGGACCTCAAAAGCACTGTCATCGGCTACCTGTACCACACTGCCGGAATTGAGCGCGCGCGGCAGATAAAGACGGATAAAGTTGTTGAAGGGACCATTCTTGAGGCGCCACTGCTGCTCCAGTTGCATCCCCGACCGGTCCATTACCTGGGCATCCGCCCCCAGCAACATGACCTGCCAGCCGGGGGCACGCAGTGCCATGACGCGCCCCAGGGCGTAATGTAGCCAACCAGCCTGCTGCTGTTCATCCAGACGCTCCCCCCAGGGCGGGTTGGTGACCAGCACCCCCTGCTCGGCGAAGTCCCGCGGTCGCAAGGCGCCCAGTTCCCGGCGCTCAAAGTGAATGGCCGGGCCGACGCCGGCGCGCTCGGCATTCTGCCGGGCCAGTTGCAGGGCCTTGCCGTGGGCATCAAAGCCCTTGATCGACAGGGCCGGCAGCGGCCGCTCTGCACTGGCTGCCGCCTCCGCCATGGCGTCTTCCCAGAGCTTGCGACGACAGCCGCGCCACTGCTGGAAACCATAATGCTGACGATGACTGCCGGCGGCATGACCGGCGGCCATCAGCGCCGCCTCGATCACCAGGGTGCCGCTGCCGCAAAAGGGGTCGAGCAATGCCGCCGGCCGGGCCTGACTGCCCCAGCCCCCCGCCCACAACATGGCTGCGGCCAGGGTTTCGCGCAGCGGCGCCCGCCCACCGGCCAGCCGGTAGCCGCGCCGATGCAGGGGCTCGCCGGCCAGATCCAGCCACAGATGAGCCTGCTGTTCGTCAAGGCGCGCCCGTACACAGAAGCTGCCGCGGGCATCCCGGGACACTGCCAGTTGCGGCGGCAATGCCTGGCAGAAGCGTTTGGCACTGATGCGGTTATCACCGCGGACACCGGCGCCATGCTCCACCTGCACATGCAGCGGCGCGCCATCCGCCAGCAGCGCCGGCCAGTCCTGACTGCGCGCCAGTCGCTCCGGGGCCTCTCCGGGCCCCACATCCAGGCTCGCCAATGGCATCAACAACCGTTCCGAGAGCCGCGACCAAAGACACACTCTGAGAGCATCGGCGACACCACCGTCGATTTGCACATGGGCGCGCCCCTGCTCTGTTACCGATATGCCCAAGACCTGCAGTTCGGACGCAAGCAGCGGCGCCAGGCCCGGCATGCAGGTGGCTACAAATTCCATGACTTCTTCCTCGTAAGTGACTGTTTTCCGTGATGCAGAAAAGTTTTTTCCTAGATTTTCAAAATGTTACGGAAACCGTCATCTCGCTGTCCTTTATACGTCATACGCCTAACAGGCACTCACCATATTGCTACATGGTATTCGACACCACACCAGCGCTTTCCCATACTGAATTTGTTGACCTATTTTTCACCGGGATCAGCGCCGGGGGTCAACGCTATTTACTGTCAATTGCGAAGGGGAAAGCGTCTATGAAGCGACAAAAACGAAACCGGGACGACCGCGCATATAACAGAGGTTACAACGCCGGTTTACACGGCAAATCCCGCGAGGACTGCCCATTTGGTACCTTGCAGGGTCGTTCCTATTGGATGAGTGGTTGGCGGGAAGGTCGCACCCACCAGGCCCAGGGTTATCTGGGCGTTGCCAGCATCCAGAACCTGAAAGATATCGGCTGACAGTCACCACCCTTTTCACCAAGCGCCGACGCACTGAGCGCCGACCCACAGGGCCCCACCAGGGCCCTTTTTAATGACCGCCCGGCAGACTGTGTGGCCAGGCACGTACCAGGTCGCCGACCAGCCCCGGCCCTTCAAAAATCAAACCGCTGTAAACCTGCACCAGGCTGGCCCCCAGCCGCTGCTTGTCCAGCGCATCCGCAGCGCGACTTACACCGCCGACGCCGATGATCGGAATATGCCCGTTGAGCGCCTCACTCATGGTCTTGAGAGCCTGGTCGGCAATTGGCTTGAGCGGGGCACCGCTAAGGCCGCCCTGCTCTTCCCCATGCGGTAACCCCTTCACCCCATCGCGGGACAAGGTGGTATTACCCACACAGACACCATCGATACCATGCTCGATGAAGGCCTCGGCCATGCCGGCCAGCTCCTCGGCACTGTTGTCCGGGGCGATCTTGATCACCAACGGAACCCGGCGACGATGCTGCTGATCAAGCCGGGTCTGCGCGTCACGCAGGGTACCCAGCAATTCATTAAGGGCATCGCCATGTTGCAGGGTGCGCAGTCCCGGGGTATTCGGTGAGGACACATTGACCACCAGGTAATCGGCGTAGGCATGCACCTTCTGCTGGCAGGCCAGGTAATCCTGCACCGCATCCTCCACCGGCGTGTCCTTGTTCTTGCCGATATTGATGCCCAGAACGCCGTCATAACGACTGCGTTTGACCGATTCCACCAGGTAATCCACCCCCTGGTTGTTAAAGCCCATGCGGTTGATCAGCGCTTTTGCCCGGGGCAAGCGAAACAGGCGCGGCTTGGGGTTGCCCGGCTGGGGGCGCGGCGTCACCGTGCCCACCTCGATAAAGCCGAACCCCAGATCTGCCAAGCCATCAATACAGTCGCCATTCTTGTCCAGGCCGGCAGCCAACCCCACCGGATTGGGAAACTCGATCCCCATGACCTGTTGCGGCCGGCTCGGCACATTGCCGGGCCACAGCTTGCCCAGGCGCTTGCGCAGCATGGCCAGGGTCAGTTCATGGGCATGTTCCTCATCCATGGCGAACAGCAGGGGGCGGGCAAGGGAATAGAGCATGGGCAGGCCTGTTAGTGAAGGGACGGCGGCATTATAGCCAAGCCGCCGGCCGACTTCGATGTTCCCGCATCCCGTTTATCAGCCCCCTGCCCGACGGGCGAAAAAGATTCATCGCGCAATGGTGGAAATTCAGCCTGGTTCAATGTCTGAGGCCGGACGCCCGCCCGTCTGCCACTTTCCTTGTCATCCCCGATGAA
>JAWVWY010000196.1:0-4432 GCA_033723495.1 Alcanivorax sp.
GCTCGCTGATGGAGCTGGATACCATAGACATGGCCAGCACCTGGACCTTGTCACAGATCTCGATATGCCCGGCCACCCCCGCTGCACCGCCGATCAGGCAGTAGGAACCGATTTTGGCGGAACCGGCGATTCCGGCCTTGCCGGCAATCGCGGTGTGGTCCCCTATGACCACGTTGTGGGCGACCTGGATCTGGTTATCCAGAATCACGCCATTGCCAATCACGGTATCTTCGATGGCACCCCGATCCACGGTCGTACCTGCCCCGATTTCCACATCGTCACCGATACGTACGCCACCGACCTGATGCACCTTGGTCCAGCCCGCGCCATTGAAGGCGAAGCCGAAGCCGTCGGCACCGATCACGCAATTGGCATGTATGATAGTGCGTCGACCCAGTGAGACTCCATGGTAAATTGTAACATTTGGCCAGATTCTGCACTGTTGGCCAATCACGGAGCCCGCCCCCACCACGGCATTGGCCATGATGATGGCCCCCGCTTCCACCCTGGCACCGCTTTCGATTACCGCATTGGGGCCGATGCTGGCAGATTCATCAATATCGGCGGAGGGGTCCACCGTTGCCGAGGCATGAATGCCCGCCGCCGGTACCGGCGCACGGTCAAAAAAGGCAGAGGCCCTGGCGAAAGCCAGATAGGGATCCTTGACCACCAGCGCCGCCACCGGGCAAAACTCACTCTGGGATTCCGGTACCAGCACCGCCGCCGCCGTGGTGCGCTCGAGAAAGCCCCGATAGCGGGGGTTGGCCAGGAATGCCAGCTGACGCCCCGTGGCGGACTGGATCGTGCCCAGCCCCTCCACGGTCGCGTTTTCGTCGCCAATCAGCCGGGCATCCAGCTTGCTGGCCAGTTCACCAAGAGTCAGCATCACTTCATCTTGTTCAGTTGCTTGCTCACTTCTGCGGTGATGTCCATGCCATCCTGTGCATAGATCACAGCCTGGGCATTAACCACCAGATCAAGGTTTTTCTGCTTGGCGATTTTTTCCACCGCCTGCTGCAGCTTGGGCTGCATTTCTTCCAGAATGGCACGCTGACCTTCGGAGGATTTCTTCTGCAGTTTGTGCTGCAGGCTCTTCAGCCTGATCACCTTCTGCTGGCCCTGGGTGCGCAGCTCATCGACCTTGTCGGATGACATGGTCATGCCGTCTTTGTCCAGTTTCTTCTGCAGGCTTGCCACTTCGCTGTTGAGCTTTTTCAACTCCTGCTTGTCGGCTGCCATATCCTTGTCCAGTGCGGACAGTTTCTGTTGCACATGTTCAGAACCCTGCAAGGCAGCGAGCGGATCAATAATGCCCACTTTCCCCTCCGCGAAAGCCAGCATCGGCAAAATAGCAACAAGAGCGATCAACCATTTTTTCATTATTCAAACTCCTAGAAAACTTGTCCCAGAGAAAACTGGAAGACTTCAGTGTTATCGCCAGGCTTGTCATTAATCGGCTTGGCGAGATCAAAACTAAGCGGCCCGATGGCCGTCAGCCAGGTCATCCCTACACCCACCGACGTGCGCAATGCCTGCGTCGAGAAAGTTGCGTTGATATCCGTGCGTTCGCTTTCGAACACATTACCGGCATCAGCGAACAGGAAGGTTCTCACGCTTCGCGACTCCGGCGCAAAGGGTGTGGGGAAGATAAGCTCCATGCTGGCCTCGGTCAGCAGGTTACCACCGATCGGGTCCGGGCTCGGGTCGACGGTATTATTTTGCACATAGTCCAGCCCCGGAGAGCGTGGCCCCAGGGTCCGTGCGCGGTAGCCACGTACCGAACCAATACCGCCGGAGTAATAGTTTTCAAAGAACGGCAGCACCTTGTTGCTGCCATAGCCATCACCATATCCCAGCTGGGAACGGGCACGCAGCGTCCAGTGACGGGTAATCGGGAAATACTTCTGCCCGGTCCAGTTCAACTTGTAATAGGCATAGTCGGAGCCCGGCACGGCTACTTCCAGGCCCAGGTCACTGGACCAGCCGCGATCAGGCAATACGCCACGGTTAAGTGTGCTGGTCTTCAACGAGGCATTCAGCTTGTATTCATCGAAACTGTAGCCTTCCTGCTCCAGGAAGTTGTAGATATCCACGGCGACAAAGTCGCCAGTGGTGATCTTGGTGCGCTCGAAACTGCCGCCAAAGCTCAGCCGCGAGTACTCGGAAATCGGGTAGCCATAGGTCACCGAGCCACCCAGGCGGTCGGCGGCATAGGACGCTACCGTGGTGTTTTTGAAGTCAATCTTGGAATAGAACAGGCTGAAGCCACGGCTGACACCGTCCAGCGTGTAATAGGGGTTGTAATGGGAGAAGCTGTAGGAGTCACGAACATCCGAACGACTCAGGGCAAACGACACTCGGTTGCCACTACCGCGCCAGTTGTTCTGGGTGACATTGGCACCGAAAATGAAACCGGACGAATCCGAGTAGCCCACGTTGGCGCCGATGGAACCAGAGGGCTGTTCCTCGACCTTGTAGTTCACATCGACCAGATCGTCGGTGCCGGGTACCCGTGGAGTATCCGCATCCACATTACTGAAGTAGCCCAGACGCTGCAGGCGCTGGCGTGACAGATCAATCAACGAGGTGTTCGCCGGTGCCTGCTCGAACTGGCGCAATTCACGACGCATCACCACATCATCGGTTTTGCTGTTACCACTAAAATTGATGCGACGGACATAGACCTTGCGGCCCGGATCAACATAGAAGGTGACATCCACGGTCTTGCCATCACCGGTCTTTTGCTCCACGCCATGCACTTCGGCAAAGGTATACCCCTCGTTGCCGAGACGCCGCTTGAGCAAATCGTTGGTATAGGTGACCAGTTGCTGATTGAAAATCTGCCCTTTCTTGATTACCAGTAGAGGACGTAACTGACTCTCGTCGACCACCAGGTTGCCGGCCAGCTTCACATCATTGACCTTGTATTGCTTGCCTTCCGCCACATTGATGGTAATGAAGACGTTTTTGCGATCCGGGGTCACGGAGACCTGGGTCGATTCAATGGAAAAGTCGATGTAGCCGCGGTCCAGGTAATAGGAACGCAGACGCTCCAGATCACCGGAAAGCTTTTCCCGGGAGTACTTGTCATCGCCCTTGATGAAAGACCAGAAATGGGAAGAGCGCAGCTGGAATGCCTTGAGCAGGGTATCGTCATCAAACAGGGTATTGCCGACGATATTGATGTCCCGAATACGCGCCGCCTTGCCCTCGTAAATTTCGATTTTCAACTCGACGCGGTTACGCGGTAACGGCACGGCCTTGGTCTTGATATCGGCCCCGTAACGCCCCTGCGATACATATTGGCGCTCCAGTTCACCGGCAATGGCCTGCAGGGTGGAACGCTGATAGACCTCACCCTCTTCAAGACCGGCTTTCTTTAGCCCCTTGCGCAGGTTGTCTTCATCAATGGACTTGTTACCGGAAATGTCGATCTTGGCAATGCTGGGGCGTTCCGCCACCACCACGACCAGATCATCACCATCACGACCAAGCTGCACGTCCTCGAAATTACCCGTAGCGAACAGGCGTTTGACGGCATCGGCAACCTTGGCATGGGTGACCATGTCACCGGCCTGGATGGGCAGCGCCGCATAGACCTGCTCAACCGGCAGACGCTGCAGTCCTTCCACCCGGATGTCGTGTACCCGGAAGGGCAAACTTGCGTCAGCATTCGCGATCGATGCGGTCATCAGACACAGCATCACCAACAAGCCCTTCAGGGGGCCGACCAGGATATCCCCAAATCTCATGAAAACTGCTTCACCAAATCGTTATAGATGGCCAATAACATGAAGCTGATTACCAGCGTCAGCCCAATACCTTGAGCGGCAATCAAAAACCGCTCGGATAAACTGCGACCGCGAATCATTTCAATGATTCCAAAGAAAATCCAGCCGCCGTCCAGAATGGGCACGGGTAACAGGTTGATCACGCCCAGAGTGATGCTCAGATAAGCCAGTAATGACAGGAAACTGGCCATCCCGATCGCCGCACTTTCGCCGGCCACCTGGGCAATGGTTATTGGTCCACCAAGGTTATCGAGAGAAAGCTTGCCGGTAACCAGCTTGACCAGGCTGGCCCATACCACAGAGGTCTGTTCAGCAAAGCGATGAAATGCTTCACCGGTCGCCTCAACAGGACCGTAGTCCCGCTGATACAGGCCACCCAGGGCGACGCCCAGCTGACCGAACTGCTTGCCATTGCGGGAAACCAGCGAGGGGGTAAACGTCAGGGTCAGTGTCTGACCGTCACGTAACACCGTCGCCTGTAGCGGCACTTCCGGGTTATCCATGATGTGCTGCTGCCACTGCGGCCACTCCTTGACCGGCTCGCCATTGAGCGCCAACACCTGGTCACCCACCTTGAAACCGGCCTTTTCTGCCGCACTATCGTGCAACACAGCGCCAATTACCACGGCACGGTGCAGCCC
>JAWVWY010000197.1:0-4379 GCA_033723495.1 Alcanivorax sp.
GGCCGGTGACCTGGGCCAGGTGGATGCCCAGCTGGCCTACCTGTCGCTGGCCCGGGCCCAGCAGCAACTGGCCGACGCGGAAGCCGCGGCCACCGCCGCCGTTACCCGTCTGCGTCAGGTGCTGGCGGTGGCACAGCCGGGCCGGCCACTGCCCGCCGTGGAAAACTGGCAGACCGAACCGGCCCGCGTCGCCAGCCGCCTGTCGCAAAACTACGACCTGCAACTGGCCGAGTTGCAACTGGAGCAGGCCCGGCGCGGCGTTGACCTGGCCGACCGGCAGCGCAACAGCGACCCGACCCTGGGCGTCAGCATCGGCAAGGAAGGTGACAGCGACCGCTGGGGGCTGGCATTGAGCGTGCCACTGAAATTCTTCAACACCGGCAAACCGGGATACCGCGCCGCGCTGGCCGACCGCGACCGCTACCAGGCGCTGCTCGACAACGCCCGCAACAGCGCCGATGCCCGCCTCGACGGTGCCCGCCAGAGCTACCTGCAGCGCCGTCATCGCTGGCAGACCTGGCAGCGCCTCACCGGCGACAGCCTGGCCGCCAGCGACGACCTGCTGGAGCGGGTCTGGCGCCAGGGCGAGCTCACCACCCAGGACTATTTGCAGGCCCTCAACCAGCGCCTGGAAACCCGCCTGTCCGGCATCGCCCTGCGCGACGCCATGCAGCAGGCCTGGGTGCAGTGGCTCTATCAAAGCGCCCAGCTCGACGACTGGCTCAATGACTTTCGCTAACCCCATCCCGGCCTTCCCCTTGGAAAGGGGAAGGAGTACGGCGCGACAGTCACGGTCCTCCCTCTCGGTGAGAGAAGGGCACGACGCGACAGTCATGGTCCTCCCTCTCGGTGAGAGAGGGGCACGACGCGACAGTAATGGTCCTCCCCCTCGGCGGGAGAGGGGCACGACGCGACAGTAATGGTCCTCCCCCTCAACGAGGGGGAGACAGAGGGGGTCTCCCCTTGGAAAAACGGAATGCATTTATGAACACACAGACATTTTTCAAAAAAACCCCACTGGCCCTGGCACTGCTTCTGGTCCTCAACACTCCACTGTGGGCCGAGCAAACCGAGAACCATGATCACAACGAAAAAAGCATCCAGCAGCAGGATGAACACAACCATGAAGCGGGCTCGGAAGAAGAGCACGAAGGCCATGAAGGCGACCACGAAGAAGATCACGACGAAGGCATCCTGAAACTCACCGCCGACCAGCGGCAGATGCTGCAACTGCAGGTCATCACCCTGGCCGCCGAACAGGACGCCCGCCAGACCCTGCGGGTGCCGGCGGAAATCACCAGCAACCAGTACCGTACCTGGGTGGTGCCGGTGCGCATCGACTCCCAGGTGCGCGCGCGCAGCGCCACCCTGGGCCAGCACCTGAAACAGGGCGAGCCCATTGCCACCCTGTTCAGTGCGCAGATGGCGCAGCTGCAAAGCGACCTGCAGGTGGCCGCCGACCAGTGGCGCCGGGTCAAAAACCTGGGCCGGCGCACCGTCGGTAACCAGCGCTTCCTGGATGCCCAGGGCCAGTACCAGTCCCTGCGCGCCCGTGCCCGGGGCTACGGCCTGGATGACCAGGCGCTGGCCGCCATCGAAGCCGGCAAGAGCGAAAAGGGTGTCTACACCCTCACCGCCCCGGACGACGGCCTGGTGCTGGAAGATGCCTTCCAGCAGGGCCAGTGGCTCCAGGCCGGCAGCCCGCTGGTGACCCTGGTGGACGAATCGCAACTGTGGGCGGAAGCCGCCCTGCCGCCACAGCCCGGTTTGCAGGTGCCCATCGGCACCCGGGCCACGGTGATCATCGGCACCACCACGGTGGATGGCGAAGTGATCCAGGCCGGCCACCGGCTCAACCCGGTCACCCGTACCCTGGCGGTGCGCGTGGCGGTGCCCAACGACCGCCACCGGCTGCACCCGGGCATGTTTGCCGACGTGGCCCTGTCCCTGCCGGCGCCCGACGGCGCGCTCACCGTGCCGGAAGAGGCGCTCACCCGTGGCCCGGACGGCGACTGGCAAGTGTTCGTGGAAAAAGAGCCCGGCCATTACCGGCCGGTGGAAGTGGCGCTGAACGGCCAGCTGGAAAACCGCCGCATCGTCAGCGGCCTGGACGCCGGCACCCGGGTGGTCACCCGCGGCGCCTTCTTCCTGGCCAGCGAAATGGCCAAGTCCGGTTTTGAAATCCACAACCACTAATCGAATTCGCGGTGTTTCGGCTTCTGCGAGTGTGTTCTCCCCTCTCCCCTCAAGGGAGAGGGGACCTGCCAGACAGGCTTGCAGAAAAAACATCGCCGGGTCCAGGAGACCACCATGTTCAACAAACTGATCGATTGGGCGGTGAGCAACCGTCTGATTGTGCTCATCCTGCTGGTCATCACCATCGGCGTGATCGGCTGGCAATTGCCCAACCTGAAACTGGATGCCTTCCCGGACGTGACCAACGTCCAGGTGCAGGTCAACACCGAAGCGGAAGGGCTGGCCGCCGAAGAGGTGGAGCAGCTGATTACCTACCCCATCGAGGCGGTGATGTACGCGCTGCCCCAGGTGGCCGAGGTACGCTCCATTTCCAAGACCGGCCTGTCCATCGTCACCGTGGTGTTCGAGGACGGCACCGATATCTACTTCGCCCGCCAGCTGGTGTTCGAACGGCTGCAGGCGGCGCGGGAAGATATTCCCGAGGGCGTCGGCAGCCCGGAAATGGGCCCCAACACCTCCGGCCTCGGGCAGGTCTACCAATACCTGCTCACCGCCAAGCCCGGTTCCGGCATCGACGCCATGCAACTGCGCAGCCTCAACGACTGGGTGGTGAAGCTGCTGCTGATGCCGGTGGGCGGCGTCACCGATGTGCTCAGCTTCGGCGGCGACGTGCGCCAGTACCAGGTCAACGTCAATCCCACCCGCCTGCTGGCCTACGACCTGACCCTGCAACAGGTGATGGATGCCATCGCCGCCAACAACCGCAACGCCGGCGGCTGGTATCTGGATCGTGGTGCCGAGCAACAGGTGATTCGCGGCATGGGCTGGGTCGGCCACGGCGAGCAGGGCCTGCAGGACATCGCCGCCATCCCCCTCAAGGAGGTGGACGGCACCCAGGTGCGCGTCAGTGATGTGGCCAAGGTGGCGTTCGGCGGCGAGATCCGCCAGGGCGCCCTGACCATGACCCGCCGCGATGCCAACGGCGACCCGCAAGCCCTGGGCGAAGTGGTGGCCGGCATCGTGCTCAAGCGCATGGGCGCCAACACCAAGGCCACCATCGACGGCATCAAGGATCGCGAAGCGCGCATCCAGCAGGCCCTGCCCGACGGCGTGGAATTCCAGGTGTTCTACGACCAGGCCGACCTGGTGGAAAAAGCGGTGAACACCGTGGTCACCGCCCTGTTGCTGGCCTTCCTGTTCATCGTCATCGTGCTGGCCCTGTTCCTGATGAACATCCGCGCCACCGTGCTGGTGCTGCTGTCCATCCCGCTTTCCATTGGGTTGGCGCTGCTGGTCATGGCCAGCTTCGACATGTCCGCCAACCTCATGTCCTTGGGCGGCCTGGCCGTGGCCATCGGCATGCTGGTGGATGGCTCGGTGGTGATGGTGGAAAACATCTTCAAACACCTGAGCCGGGTAGAAGGTGGCCACGACACCACTGGCGGCATCGTGCTGCGCGTCAAGGACGCCGCCCAGGAAGTGGCGCGGCCGGTGTTCTTCGCCGCCGGTATCATCCTGGTGGTGTTCATGCCCCTGTTTGCCTTCGAAGGGGTGGAGGCGAAAATGTTCGTGCCCATGGCCATCAGCATCATGCTGGCCATGGCCGCCGCCGTGCTGGTGGCGCTGATTGTGGTGCCGGCGCTGGCCAGCTTCCTGTTCCGTAACGGCTTGGAAGAAAAGCCCAACAAACTGATGCAGTGGCTGGAAGCGCGCTACCGCAGCGTGCTGGGCAAGGCCATGCAGGCGCGCAAGGTCGTCATCGGCGGCGCCCTCGGCCTGCTGGTTCTGGCGCTGGCCACCACCCCCTTTATCGGCACCGAATTCGTGCCGGTGCTGGAAGAGGGTACCCTGGCCCTGCGTGTCACCCTGGCGCCATCCTCCAGCCTCGACACCGCCCAGCAGGTCGGCCAGAAACTGGAGCAGGAAATCATGACCTTCCCGGAGGTGACCTACGCCCTCAGTCGGGTAGGGCGCGCCGAAATCGGTGGTGACCCGGAGCCGGTCAGCAACGTGGAAATCTACATCGGCCTCAAGCCGGTGAGTGAATGGCAAAGCGCCCGCAATCGCCTCGAGCTACAGGAAAAGATCGAGCAGAAACTGCAAAAACACCCCGGCCTGCTGCTCAACTTTTCCCAGCCCATCGCCATGCGCGTGGACGAACTGCTCTCCGGCGTCAAAGCGCA
>JAWVWY010000198.1:0-4318 GCA_033723495.1 Alcanivorax sp.
CATGCGGGTGTTCGCCAGTTTCACCAACACCCGGACCCGGGTATTCCGGACCGACATGGACGAGGACGACGACACCATTACCCTGCACCTGAAGTTCGCCTACCCCCTGGATCAGGCCATTCGCTTTCTCACCGAGTCAGCCATGGCCTCGGCCTACGCCTGTCATGTGGTACTGCGCGGCAAGCCCATCGAGCAGGGCCGCGCCTGTTTCAACTATCCGGCGCCGCCCTGGGCGGATGCCTACCGCAAGGTATTCCGCGGTATCGACGTACACTTCGATCACAGTGAGGTCTGCCTGTGTCTGCCCGCCCATTACGGCGATGAAATGCTCGCCAGTCACGACCGGGACCTGCTGTGGATAGCCATTCAGCAATGCGAAGCCAGGCAGGAGGCCCTGCGCAAACAGGGTACCGTCACCGACCAGGTGCTGGCCCTGCTACACCAGAGTCATGGCCAATCGAGTCTGGACCAGGTCGCCGACGCTCTCCACATGAGCCCCCGTACCCTGATTCGCAAGCTCAAACGGGAAGAAACCCGCTTTCAGCAACTACTGGATCAGACACTCAGCCGCCGCGCCACGCAATTGTTGAGCCTGCCCCACTACACCGTGCTCGCCGTGGCAGAAGAGCTGGGCTATACCGATGTAGCCAGCTTCCGGCGTGCCTTCCAACGCTGGTTCGGCACCAGCCCCGGCCGTTTCCGGCAATCCTAGGGCGGCCCTGTCACTTTTTATCCCGCTGTTGTCAATTTCCGTGCTTACCTTCCCTGGCAAATAAGTAAACACTGGGTTTACGGCAACAGGAGGCCCCACGATGACAACCGTGAACGACAACCACCACGAACTGGCCAGGCTCAAGGTTTCGCCACCGCTGGCCTGGCCCACCGTGGCCATTCTTGTCGTGGCGCTGTGTGCCATCGCCCTGACCTGGGCCTTGACCCCCACCGGCATCTGGCCGCTGTGGCTGGGTATGGTGGTTAACAGCCTCGCCGGTTATGCCCTTTTCACGCCGGCCCATGAAGCCATTCACCGGGCCGCCGCACAGAAATCCAGCACCAACGACTGGCTGCTGCGCGCCGCCACCTTCGTGGCCGTGCCGTTTGGTAAAGGCAAACTGTTCAGGCTGCTGCACATGCAGCACCACCGTTTTGCCAATGACCCGCAAAAGGACCCGGACCACTGGATGGCCAGCAGCCTCTGGACCATGCCGCTGTGGGGCCTGTGGCCCTACCTCTATCTGTACCGCTTTCTGCGCAACCCGGCGCTGCTGCCCAATCTGCAGGTCTATGAAGTGGTTCGGGAGATGCTTGTGGCGGCGGTCATCTTTACCGCACTGGCCCTGTGGTCGCCCTACTACATGCTGACGCTGTGGCTGATTCCAACTTATTTCGCCTTCTTCCTGATGTGCCTGGTGTTCATGGTGTTGCCCCACTACCCGCACACCGGCCGCCAGGACGTGGACCCCAACACCACCGCCTTGATGCGCATGGGGCAGGAATGGTGGCTGACGCCGGCGCTGATGTATCAGAACTATCATCTGATTCATCATCTTTACCCGACCATCCCCTTCTACCGCTACGGCAAGGCCTGGAAAGCCCGCGAGGCCTGGCATCACGAACACTCGGGCAGCGTGGTGATTGGCCCGTTTGGGCTGGGCCCCGACAGCAGCAAACGCTCGGCAACGCCACCGGATGCGTTCTGACAGGCCGCATCCGGGGAATAACAAGCATCCACCAGACAGGGGAAGGTTCTGTGACAACGACATCCGCAACCCATGACTCGCTGGCGAAGCTGAAAGTCTCGCCGACGTTTGCCTGGCCAACGCTGACCATCATGGCGGTGTCCCACGCGGCCAATATTCTCAACTGGGTGATGGTGATCAACGGTCTTTGGCCAGCCTGGCTGGGCCTGATCATTAACAGTATCGCCGGCTATGTCATGTTTACCCCCGCCCATGAAGCGATTCACCGTTGCGCCGCACGCAAGCCCGCACACAACGACTTGATCCTTTCCATCGCCACCTTTGTGGCGGTGCCGTTTGGCAGGGGCAAATTGTTCCGGCTGATGCACATGCGCCACCACCGCTTTGCCAACGATCCGCACAAGGACCCGGATCACTGGATGGCCAGCAGCCTCTGGACCATGCCTCTATGGGGCTTCTGGCCCTTTATCTACCTGATCAACTACCTGCGCAAGCCGGAAACACTGCCCAATGTGAAACCGTCGGAAATCTGGCGCGAACTGGCGGTGGCCGGCCTGGCGCTGACCGCACTGTTCCTCTGGCAACCCTACGTCACCCTGATGCTGTGGCTGATTCCATCCTATATTTCTTTCTTCCTGATGTGCCTGGTGTTCATGGTGTTACCGCATTATCCGCATACCGGCCGCCAGGACGTGGACCCCAACACCACTGCCTTGATGCGCATGGGCCAGGAATGGTGGCTGACCCCGGTGTTGATGTATCAGAACTATCATCTGATTCATCATCTCTACCCGACCATCCCCTTCTATCGCTACGGCAAGGCCTGGCGAGCCCGTGAAGCCTGGCACCGGCAACACTCCGGCAGCATGATCATCGGCCCCTTCGAACTCGGCCCTCAGCCGCAAAAGGCCTCGCCGCCCACCCAGTAACCGGAACAGGCCATGCCGCTATACCGGCCTGTGCAATATGCGCTATGTTGCCCGCACAGGATCACAAGGACAGCGGCATGAATGACAAACGCAGCCTGCAGGATGCAGCAGCGCCCGACCAGCACCGGCAACTGGCGGTGCTGATTGATGCGGATAACGCCCCCGCGGCCATCGTCGATGGCCTGTTCGAAGAAATTGCCAAATACGGCATCGCCAGCGTCAAACGTATTTACGGTGACTGGACCAAGCCCAACCTGGCCAGCTGGAAAAAAGTGCTGCTCGATTACTCCATCCAGCCAGTCCAGCAGTTCGCCTACACCCAGGGCAAGAACGCCACCGACAGCGCCCTGATCATTGATGCCATGGATCTGCTCTACACCCGGCAACTCAGTGGCTTCTGCCTGGTCTCCAGTGACAGCGACTTCACCCGCCTGGCAGCGCGGCTGCGCGAAGACGGCCTGACGGTCTACGGCTTCGGCGAACGCAAGACCCCCAACCCCTTTGTGGCCGCCTGCGACAAGTTTATCTATACGGAAATCCTGCGCGCAGATGCGGACGGCGACAGCGCCGCCAGCGACGGCAGAAAAAGCAGCGCCAATGCCGCCAGTACGGCCAGCAAGGCGGAGGCGCCACCACTGAAATTCATCAGCCGGGTCATCGAGGATATTTCCGACGATGATGACTGGGCCAATCTCGGTGCGCTGGGGCAGAACCTCAACAAGCGCAGCCCGGCGTTCGATACCCGACTGTATGGCTTCAACAAACTCAGTGCTCTACTGAAGGCCTACCCGCAACGCTTTGAACTGGAGAAATCCGGCAACAAGACCCTGCGGGTCAAAAACCTCAAAACCCCGCCGGGCAAGGGGAAAGCGCGCAGCGGCTGAGCCCGCACGCCGGAAGCGACAAGGGCCGCATACGCGGCCCCTGTCATCATATCTCACTGATACCTGATCTCTAGCGCACCAACCACAGACTGAGCTGCGGCACATAGGTAATCAGCAACAGCGCCACAATCAGCACCAGCATGAAGGGAATGGTGGACACAAACAGCTCGGTGACCTTGCGCTTGAACCGATAGCTGGCAATGAACAGGTTCATGCCCACCGGCGGCGTGATGTAACCGATCTGCATGTTGGCCACGAAGATGATGCCCAGATGCACCGGGTCGATGCCGTAGCGCAGCGCCACCGGCAGGATCAGCGGCACCATGATTACCAGAGCGGCGAAGATATCCAGCATCGCCCCCAGCAACAGCAGCAGGATGTTGAGCAGGATCAGGAACACCACCTTGCTGTGCACATGGGTCTGGATAAAGGCAAACAGCTTTTCCGGTACCCCGGCGTACACCAGATAATCGGTGAACGCCAGCGCCACCGCCAGAATCAGCAGGATGCCCCCCACCATGATCATCGATTCACGCATGATACCCGGCAGTTTGCGTACGGGGATTTCCCGGTACAGGAAAACTTCAGCTATCAGCACATAGAGCGCGGTCACCGCGGCGGCTTCGCTGACCACCAGGAAGCCGGAAAAGATGCCGCCCAGCACCACCAGGGGTAGCGGCAGTTCCCAGCGGGTCTCCCACAGCGCATCAATCAGCTCGCGGAAATCAAACGCCTGGCGCGGCACCTCGGTGTTGCGGGTAGCCCACACGCAGTAACCGTACATCAGCACGATCATCAACAGGGC
>JAWVWY010000199.1:0-4164 GCA_033723495.1 Alcanivorax sp.
CAATAGGCGGCTCGGACCTGCCCGGCAACCCTCTGCGGAGTCAGGGATGGGGTTTGCGGGTGGGGTTTCAAGGGGACGGGGTAAAAAAACCCATGGCGGCAGCCGGTCGACGTGGCGCTCCACCAGTGCCGGGCAGCTATCTTTCTGTGGGAGCGCGCGTGCAGGCGACAGGAGACGGCAATATCGCGTGTCGGGATACTGCCACAACAAGCCATTCCCGGCCGCTCTAAGCCTGGGTTCGGGCCAGCGTCACCAACGCCTCGCGCACCTGCATCGCATCCTCGGCCCGATTGGGGAACGGCAGGCGACGCAGCTGGCCATCATGCAGCAGCCAGCAACCCCAGGGGTCCAGTGCCAGCATCTGCGCCCCGGTACCAGGGCAGCCCAGCAGACCTAAATAATGGTCGCAGGCATCACGGTGGTCGGCATTCATGTGCCCCACCATCTCCAGCTCGCGAGCCGGATCCCAGCCATGGGACGGTAACAGGGCGTCGCCCCGCAGCCAGGCAGCCTTGCCGAAACCGGGGATCCAGCGGGCCTTTTCCGGGCGCAGGGCAAAGAAATGGAAATCCATCTGCAAATAGTCACGCATGTGCGGGAACACCTGCAGAAAACGCTCACCGCTTGCTTCCGGCACCGGCGCTAGCCGGCCGGTCACGGTCAGTCGTTGCGCGGCTTGCCAGTCACTGTGCGTCGCCTCCACCCACATCAGGGATACCGCTGGTTGCTGCCGGATATTGGCCGTGTGCTCGGCCAGATTACTGAGCAGCACCACCAGCCGGCCCTGCCCGTCCGGCACCACATTTACCGCAGAGGACAGGGGTAGCCCCGAGCGGTCGACGGACGCCAGGGCGGCATGAGCGTGCTGGTGGAGAAAGGCTTGAGCGCGTGTTTCCTGATCCATGTCTGGCATCCTGTTCGAGGCGGATCCTGACGATTTCCGTCGCCGTGCCGGGGCCTTGAGCAATCAGGTCATTGGTCTTGCCTGGGCTCACTACCATAATTGCCCTCATCGTGAACCGACAGTGTAAGGAATTACCATGGAACTGAACCAGAAAGTGGTTGTTGTCACCGGGGCCGGTCGTGGCCTGGGCCGCGGTATTGCCACCTATTTCGCCAGCAAGGGCGCCCGTATCGCCTGTGTGGACCTGAACCAGGAAGATCTGGACGCCACCGTGGCGGCCTGCAAGGACGCCGGCGGCGATGCCCGTGCCTACATCGCCAACGTGGCCAGGGAAGAAGATGTTGAATCCCTGTTCAACAACGTGGTCAACGATTTCGGCACCCTGCACGGTCTGGTCAACAACGCCGGCATCACCCGTGATGGCCTGCTGGTGAAGTACAAGGACGGCGAAGTGGTGGGCAAGATGAGCCTGCAGCAGTGGCAGGCAGTGATCGACGTGAACCTGACCGGCGTATTCCTGTGTGGGCGGGAAGCCGCGGCCAGGATGCTGGAACTGGGCGTGGAAGAAGGGGTCATCGTGAACATCTCTTCCCTGGCCCGTCACGGCAGCTTTGGTCAGAGCAACTACTCTGCCGCCAAGTCCGCCGTTGCCGCCATGGCAGAGGTATGGGCGAAGGAGCTGGCCCGTTACAACATTCGTACCGGTGCGGTAGCGCCGGGCACCATCAACACCGATATGCTGGCCGCCATGAAACCGGAGGCGCGCGAGCGTCTGGTACAGGCGGTGCCGCTCAAGCGCCTTGGTGAAGCCGAGCATATTGCCCGCTCGGTGGCCTTTATTTTCGAGAATGATTACTTCACCGGCCGCTGTATCGATACCGACGGCGGCCTGCGCTAAGCGCCGCACCCCGGCAACGCACCATGTTGCGTTGCCCCTTCTGCCAACCGGGTCCGTTTTTTCGGCTTGCAGGCCCGGTCATGAACCGGGAAGCTATGCTCCCATGCAACAGGCATTCCGAGATGCGGTCTACCAGATAGTGGCAGCCATCCCGGCCGGCACCGTCTGCAGTTACGGGCAGGTGGCGCGGCAGGCGGGTTATCCTCGCCATGCCCGTTTTGTCGGGCGCCTGCTCAGCCAGCTACCGCCGGATAGCCGCCTGCCCTGGCATCGGGTACTACGCAGCGATGGCCGTATCGCCGTGCCCGGTGCCGCCGCCGAGGCGCAGATAGCACGACTCACGGCGGAGGGCGTGCCGGTGCTCGACCAGCGGGTCAGCCGGCGCTGTTTCCAGACCTGATTCCAATGCCGTAACCGGGCAGGATCGCCCGCTACCGCGAAACGCACTACCATGGGCCGGTTACCGACGCCCCTTGAGACGCTATGCCTGCACATGCCAACTGGCTGCAATCGCTGAAAGCCTTCCTGCACCCGCGCGTGATTACCATGTTCTTCTTTGGGTTTTCCGCCGGGATTCCGCTGCTGCTGATCTTTTCATCGTTGTCGCTGTGGCTGCGTGAAGCAGGGATAGATCGCTCCACGGTAACCTATTTCAGCTGGGCGGCGCTGGCCTACTCCTTCAAGTTTCTGTGGGCACCGCTGATTGACCGGCTGCCTCTGCCGCTGTTGACCCGGCTGATGGGACGCCGCCGGGCCTGGTTGCTGGTGGCCCAGCTGGCCGTGGGACTGTCGATTTTTTCCGTGGCGCTGGTCAATCCGGCGCACCCCGACGCCCTGCATCTGATGGCAGTGCCGGTGATTTTGCTGGGTTTTACCGCCGCCACCCAGGACATCGTTATCGATGCCTATCGAATCGAGTCTGCGGAACTGGATCTGCAGGCGCTGATGTCATCTACCTATATCGCGGGCTATAGGGTGGGCATGCTGACCTCCGGTGCCGGCTCACTGTTGCTGGCCAGCTTGCTGGGGTCCAGCAGCGGCGCGTACAGCTACCACGCCTGGCATATCACCTATGCCTGCATGGCGCTGACCATGCTGGTAGGGATTATCACCACCCTGATTATTCGCGAGCCAGACACCCACCAGCCCTCGCCCTATCGTTACAGCAGCCGGCAATATCTGAAATTCCTGACCCTGTTTGCCGTCAGCATTATTGCCTTTGTGTCCTGCTATCTACTGACATCACAGGCGGCCTCAAGCAGCAAGGCCGCCCTGCTTGGCCTGTTCCACAATCGTGCCCTGGCGGGATTGCTGGTGGAGACACTACGCCTGGGGCTGGGCTTTACGTTGATGGCAATGACGGTCATGGCATTGTCGCGCACCCCGCTCTACGAGCGGCAACTGGTTCGGGAAAGCTATATCGACCCGGTGCTGGAGTTCTTCCAGCGATACGGCAAATCGCTGGCCATCCTGCTACTGGTGTTTGTCGGGTTCTACCGGATTTCCGATATCGTGCTGGGCGTCATCTCCAATGTCTTCTTCGAGGACATGGGTTTTACCAAAACCGAAATTGCCACGGTGGTGAAAACCTTCGGTCTGTTCATGACCATTGCAGGCGGCTTCCTGGGCGGCATACTGTCAGTGCGCTACGGCGCCATCCGCACCCTGTTTCTGGGCGCTTTCCTGACCGTGGTTACCAATCTGCTGTTCATGTGGCTGGCCCATGCCGGACACAGCCTGCCTATCCTCTATGTGGTGATTTCCGCCGATAACCTCAGTGCCGGCCTGGCCAGCGCTGCCTTTGTGGCGTTCCTGTCCAAGCTCACCAATATCTCCTTTACCGCCGTCCAGTACGCCATCTTCAGCTCACTGATGACGCTGATCCCGAAAACCATCGGCGGCTATTCCGGCAGCATGGTGGACAACATGGGTTACGCCAATTTTTTCCTCCTCGCCAGCCTCATGGGGGTGCCGGTACTGGGGCTGATCTGGCTACTCAAGCGCCATGCCGACTTTCGTGAGTGACCACTGCCGCCGGTAACGGCACCACCACCACCCGTCTCCTTGTGATTTCGTACAATTTTCCAACGATATGAAAAAGCGGCTATAGTGGAAGGCGACTGACTATAACAACAAGAAGACAACCATGAACTCCACGGAACTGGATATTCTGGTGGTTGACGATGCGCGCTTTTCCTCCGCCGTGGTCAACCGGACCCTCGCCGCCGGCGGCTACACCTGTATCCGCCATGTGGACAATGCCGCCGATGCCCTGGGCCAACTCAGCGAACGGCCCGCCGATCTGGTGGTAGCCGACTGGCTGATGCCGGAAATGGACGGGCTGGAACTGACCTGCCGCATC
>JAWVWY010000200.1:0-4149 GCA_033723495.1 Alcanivorax sp.
CATCGTCGAGCACACCAGGGCCTTCACCCAGCAGCACGGCCAAGCGGTTTTTGGCTGCTGCCAGGCCGGTTTGCAGGATGGGAATCTGGGAGCGACTGCGCTCCAGATTGTAGAGCGCCTGCTTGACGGGCAGTTCACTGATGATCCCCGCCTGGTAGCGTGAATGATTCAATTCATAGGTTTCCCGCTGGGCTTTGATGTTTTTCTCGGTCACTGCCAACCGCGCCTGGAAGGTGCGCACCTCTAAATAGTTTAAGGCTACTTCGGCCAGCAGGCTGACCAGCACGTCGTGCAGTTGCTCCTGGCTTGCTTCGAGGTCTGCCTGGGCCGCTTCCACCGCACGCCGCGCCCCGCCGAAGATGTCCAGTTCCCAGCCGGCGTCAAAACCGGCCGCATACAGCGACGAGGTTGTCCCCTGGCCGGTGCTTTTACTGCTGTGGTTTCTTGTTATCGAACCGGTGGCATCGACAGTGGGAAAAAGCTGCGCCTGGCTGATGCCCCGCAGGGCCCGCGCCTCCCGGATCCGAGCCCGGGCCTCCTGTAAATCCAGGTTTCCTTGAACGGCTCGTTGCTCCAGACTGGAAAGCTGCGGATCTTTAATGGTGGTCCACCAGTGGGCCAGGGTTTCAGGATTCAGGGAAGCTGCGTTCAGACCATCTTCGAGGTCAGTCTGCCATTTTGAAGGCGCCTTGGGCGCCACGGGAACATAATCCGGACCCACCGCTGCGCATCCGGCCAATACCAGAACAAAAACGGCAGCCAACAGGTTGAACCGCCGGCGGCACTTCCGCTGGCCGACAGACTTACAGTAATGGTGTTGGAATATTTTGAATCTCATATTTCATCTTACCCTGCAAAATGGTTTGAGATATAGGTTTCAACAATAATTCTGTATCAGGATGCCTCCTCTTTCCGACGACGATTACGCCAGGCGCTGCCCTTTTCACGGAATGACTGAAAGGTATAATACAGTGGCGGAATCAAAAAGATACCGACCAGAGTCGCCGCCAGCATGCCGGCAAAGACTGTGGTGCCGATGGCCCGGCGGCTGCCGGCGCCTGCGCCGGTTGCGATCACCATGGGCGCCACGCCCATGATAAAGGTAAAGGCGGTCATTAACACGGGTCGGAAGCGGATTTTGGCACCTTCCACCGCCGCCTTGGCCGGGGGGAAACCTTCTTGCCGGCGGTCTTTGGCAAACTCCACGATTAAAATCGCGTTCTTGGCGGCCAGCCCCACGAGCAGAACCAGCCCGATCTGGGCGTAGATACTGAGGTCCAGCCCTAATATCCACAAACCGAACAGCCCCCCCAGACTGGCCACCGGAATCGACAGGATAATGGACAGCGGGATGTTCCAGCTTTCGTATTGTCCGACCAGGAAAAGATAGCCAAACAGCAGGGCCAGAGCGAACAAGTATGCAACCTTTCCCTGGGCCTGGCGCTCCTGAAAAGACATGGAAGACCATTCAAAAGTGTAACCACTGGGCAGGGTCTTTGCCGCCAGCCGCTCCATGGCCGCCATGGCATCTCCGGATGAAAAACCCGGGGCGGCGCTACCGTTGATCTGAACACTGGCGAACTGGTTATATCGATAGATAAGCGGCGGGGCCAGGACTGTAGACAGGGTAACCAGGCTTCTGATGGGGACCATTTTGCCTTCGTTGCTGCGAACATAAAGACGGTTGATGTCATCTATGGCATCGCGATAAGAAGCCTTAGCCTGGACAACGACCTGGTAAACCTGTCCGTAAAGGTTGAAATCGTTGACATAGCCTGAACCCAGTTGCTGCTGCAAAGTGGTAAATACCCGACCGACCGGCACTTTAAGTGCTTCGGCGCGAGTACGCTCAAGGTTCACAAAGATCTGCGGGGTGTCTGCCTTGTAAGTGGAAAATACCCGCATCAGCGTCGGGTCCTGGTTGGCGGCGACAACCAGAGACGTGGCGGCGGCGGCGATCTCCCGCGGGGGTTGGTCTTAAAGGGCCTGTAGTTGAAAATCAAAACCGCCGGTGATCCCCAGACCCATAATGGGCGGCGGAACAAAGGCAAAAATATTGGCAGAGGAGATGGCGGCCAGCCTGCCTGTGGCCTTTCCTACTATAGCGCCAATCTGCTGTTCAGGAAGAGTGCGTTCATCCCATGGCTTCAGAACCACAATTCCGAATGCCACATTTTCAGCTGTGCCGCTGAGCAGGCTGAACCCGCAGACTCCCAGAACGTCGTCAACACCGTCAATGTCCTTAAGTGCTCGGGTGACTTCTTGCATCACCTTGTTGGTACGGGCAATCGATGCCCCCTCCGGCAGCTGGGCGTTGATAAAAAAGGCGCCCTGGTCCTCCGGAGGCAAAAAACTGCTCGGCGTGCGAGTGAACAAAAGATAGCCGGCACCCAGCACGCCGACGAATATGAGCAGCGCTACAAACAGTCGCCGGATCAGCCATGCGGTGCTGGCCACATAAACGTTGCGTGAAATCTCTAGTGCCCAGTTAAACCAGGACAGAGGCCCACGCCGGATGACCTTGGGCTCCCTGAGCAGCACGGCGCACAGCGCTGGACTCAGCGTCAAGGCGTTGATGGCTGATATCACCACCGAGGTGCAGATAGTCACGGCAAACTGCTTATAGAGCTGCCCGGTAATGCCGGGCATAAAACCGACCGGTACGAACACGGCCAGCAATACCAGGGTGGTGGCGATAATTGGACCGGTCACCTGGCCCATTGCCCGCATCGTTGCGGCCTTGGGGCCCAGCTTTCTTTTTTCCATGATCCGGTATACGTTTTCCACCACGATGATGGCGTCGTCCACCACCAGGCCGATGGCCATGATCAGGGCGAACAGGGAGAGGGTATTGGCGCTGTAGCCCAGAGCCAGCAGCACGGCAAAGGTGCCGATCAGAGAAACCGGGATGGTTACGGTGGGCACCAGGGTTGCTCGCCAGTCCTGAAGGAAGATGAAGTTTACAAATAAAACCAGAAGGAAGGTGATGAACAGGGTCAGCGAAATTTCATGAATGGCGGCCGAGACGTATTTGGTGGTATCGAAAATCACCTTATACTGCACACCTTCCGGCATCCGTTCGGCAAGGCGTTTGAGTTCGATCCTGACTGCCTTCATGGTGTCCAGCGCGTTGGCATCAGAAGCCCGGTAAACGCCCATCCCCAGCGCCGGCTGGCCGTTGATGATCGAATTGGCGCCGTAGTTTCTGCCACCGAGCTCCACCCGGGCGATGTCCTTGATTCGCACCAAGCCGCCCTGATCGTTGCTGCGCACGATGATATTTTTGAAGTCATCAACCTTATTGAGCCGCCCCTTGGCTCGCAGGGTGTAAAGGAGCTGCTGGTCGGCGGGGGCCGGCGATGTGCCGATGGACCCAACGGCGGCCTGGATATTTTGTCCCCGGATGGCTGCAATCACGTCATCGGCAGTCAGCCCCCGGGCGGTAAGCTGCTCCGGGTCCATCCATATCCGCATGCTGTATTCAATCTCACCGAAAATAAAAACGTCGCTGACGCCGTTCAGTCGCACCAGGGCATCTTTTATGTTTCGACTGACATAATTACTCAAAAAGAGCTTGTCCCGGGTGCCTTCAGGAGAAAAGAATGCAACCGCCCCCAGAAGGTCGGTGGAGCGCCTGCGCACGCTGATTCCCTGTGCAACCACATCCTGGGGTAGCTTGGGCGTGGCCAGCTGGACCCGGTTCTGCAAGTTGACCTGATCCAGATCCGGATTGGTGCCCACCGCAAAGGTGACGGAAAGCTGGTATCTTCCATCGTTGGAACTGGAAGAGGACATATAAAGCATTTTTTCTACGCCGTTGACTTCTTTTTCAATGGGCGCGGCCACGTTGTCGGCGACCACCTTGGCGTTGGCCCCCGGGTAGATCGCAGACACCCTGATCGTTGGCGGTGTGATGGTCGGATAGCGGGCCACCGGAATGTTGAACAGAGCGATCAACCCGGCCAGGGTGATAAAGATGGAGATGACCACTGCCAGACGCGGGCGTTCGATGAAAATCCGTGAAACCATGCTTTACCTCCCGTCCTGTTCCTTTGCGGTAACGGATTTCACGATATGTCCGGGCTGGGCCTTTTGGGTGCCCTCCACGATGACCATCTCACCGACCTCCAGTCCGGTCTCGATAGCCCA
>JAWVWY010000201.1:0-4096 GCA_033723495.1 Alcanivorax sp.
GGCGTTATGGTCTTATTCATATTTTCCAGGTCTACCCCCCAGTCGCCCAACGCGGCCGACGTCGGTGCCGCATCCCGTTCGCCGCAACCCACCAACAGCACGACCAGGCTACCGACAACAAAAAAAGTACGCATCATATGCGAGCCCTGATTAAAGTGATTTTTTTGCATACTAGCCCACCCGGGACTTCCCGTCTGCGTCGCGATAACGACGGGCGGCCTCTCAATCATTGGCAATACAGCAGAACAGGCTAGCGACTGTCCGGTAGTAACGATTTATCTGGTCATGGCAGCAATCGAGCGATCGGAGCAATCGGGGACACGCACTCGTGCGCCTGTCGTAGCGATTTCATTGAAGGGCATTCTGGCAAAAGGCTTGCCGCTTGCAGGCAAGACCTAGTAGGCGCGCGGGCTGTCCTGGCTCTCTGCTCGCCACGCTCCCGGCGACACGCCTACCCACTGCCGGAATGCCCGGTTGAAGGAACTCTGCTCCGCGAAGCCCAGCAGCATGGTGATTTCGAACAGCGACAGGGACCGATCGCACAGATAGCTTTGTGCCAGCTCCTGGCGAGTACGATCCAGCAGGCCCTGGAAGGTCTGGCCGCCGGCGGTGAGGCGGCGTTGCAGGGTGCGCACCGACAGGGCCATTTCGCTGGCCACCTCTTTCAGGGACACCCGCGCATCTGGCAGCAGGCGCAGGAAAACCTGCTGCACATCAAAGGCGAACGGGTCGTTGCCCGGCAGCGCGCAGGACAGGGCGGCGGACTGGCGGTCGAGGATTTTGCGCAAGGCCGGGTTGGCGGTGGGCAGCGGGATGCTGAGATAGTCCAGCGGAAAGCGTACCGCCACGTAAGGGGCCGAGAAGGTCACCGGGCAGCCGAAGAAGGCTTCATAGACCGCCGGGTTATCCGGGGCCGGGCTGGAGAAGGCCACTTCGGCAGGGTTCGGCGCCCCCGGTACGATCTTGCGCAGGAAGCTGACCAGCGCAGAGATGGCGGTTTCATCCACCAAAAGGCCAAGACTGAGACCGCCGTACACGGGCCAGCCGATCTCCACCTGGTCACCGCGCATGGACACCTCTGCCATGCGAATGCCATAGAACAGCGACTCGAAACGCTGGTAGGCATACAGGGCCTGGCCCAGGTTGTCGCTGGCCTGGACCAGATAGCCCAGCACGCCCACGTGCTCGACGCTGACACAGGCGCCGATCTCCAGGCCCCGGCCGTCACCAGGGTGCAGTGCCCGGGCCCGCCGCAATAGGTCCAACCACTGCATCAGCGGCACCTGCTCCCCCGGCGCCAGCCGGGAGACGGCGGCGCGCAACGTGGGTGCCGCCAGTTGATGCTGGTCGAGCCAGTCCAGCAGCACCTTGGTATAGGCACCGTTAACGCGGATCGCCGTTGGGTCGGGGTACTGGGTCATCATGGCATGATTGGACAATAGCTTGGCACGATCCGTCAATCCGGCATCAGGCCGATTTTCTAGCATGGCGTTACTACTTTGCCCTTTGCTTCAGGGAGCCCTGTTATGAACCTCATCGATTTTGCCATTGCCACCTACCAGAGTGCTGATGCCAAGCAACTGCTGCTGGTGGCCATGCTACCGTTGTTCGGCCTGAGTGCGCTGATCGAGGCCTGGCGTTTTCGTGGCACCGGCATCTACAACCTCAAGGATTCCGCCGCCAGCATGACGCTGGGGGCCAGTTATGTGCTGCTGGACGTGGTGGTGAATGCCCTGTTCGTGTTCGCCATCATGAATTGGGTGTACAGCCACCGGCTGATGGATATCGCCATTACCCCGCTCAGCTTTGCCGCGCTGTTTCTGCTGGTGGACCTGCTGTTTTATGTTTACCACGTGACCGCCCACAAGGTGCGCTGGTTCTGGGCCATGCATGTCGTGCATCACGCTTCGCAGCACATGAACTTCACCACCGCAGGCCGGCAAAGCACGCTCTATTCCTTCAGCGGCCTGTTCGCGTTTTTCATGCCGGCCACCCTGCTCGGTTTCGAGCCGGGCTGGGTCTTCTTCGCGCTTGCATTGAACCTCTCCTATCAGTGGTTTATCCATACTCAGTGGATAAAGAAGCTGCCGCGGCCCATCGAATTGATTTTCAACACGCCCTCCCACCACCGTGTGCACCACGGCCGCAACCCGGAGTACATCGACCGTAATTTCGGCGGCACCTTCATCATCTGGGATCGCCTGTTCGGCACCTTCGTGGCAGAACGCGATGACCTGCCACCGGAATACGGCATCACCCGGCAGATCTACAGCTACAACCCGATTACCCTGACTCTGCACGAATTCATCGCCCTGTTCCGGGACATGGCCAGGCCCGGGCCCTTGTGGCTACGGCTGAAGCACCTGTGGGCGGCGCCGGAATGGCAACGACCGCAAGCGGCCAACGATAACGACGCGCCTGCGGCGGCGCATGAGGAGAGCTAGCAGCAGGTAAATTGGAGGCGGGGCAAATGGGGGTAAATTGGGGACACGCACTAATTTGAGCACATGCCGGCGGCCGCCCACGGAAGGCACAGACTTGCTGTTGCACGTCCCCGATTTACTCAGTCACCTGGAAATCAGCAAGCCGAAATCAGGAGCAATCGGTGATACGCAACTATTACCGACAGCAGTCATCCATCAGCACGCCGTTAAACGCGGTTTGCAAAATACGCAATGCACACAAAATCGTGCCTGCTGGGTATTACTGGTAAAATAATGACAAACAACAACAAACTGCCGACCACGGAGTCGAAACATGTCCATTGCCCGCACTGTCCGCCTTGTTATACTGTCATTGATCCTGCTTCCCTCTCTCGCCATGGCCGACAAGGCTGCTGATATCAAGCAGTTGCTGGACCAATCCGGTTTTAGCGCACAGGTGCAGTCACTTCCGGCACTGATCCGCACCGAGATTCGTTACAGTGGTGAAATCACCGACGACAATCTTGACCTGATTCTTGGCAGAACAGATAGCCAAGCCCTACCCACCCAGGTAGAAACGGCGGTCGAAAAGCACCTTTTCCATGCGCTTGGCAGCAAAGACATTGCCACGCTGCACAAGTGGTACCAATCCGACATCGGCCAGCGCATCACCCGCGAGGAGGTGCAGGCTGGCGACTCATCTCAAATGGAAGCCATGCTGACGCAAAAAGAGTCCCTGCTCGCGGACCCCAAGCGCGTCAAGCGGATCCAGATGCTGGACCAGTTGACCGGCACCACAGATACCGCGCTGGCGTTACATCGGTATTCCTCCAGTGCCGTAAAGCAGGCCCTGCAACAAGCCCTGTCAGCGCAAACCAGCGATAACACGAAAGACGTCAACAGTCCGGCCATCGCTGAACCGGCGGACACGCGGGCAGCCATCGAACAGCGTGTGACGCTGGCATTTCTCTATGCCTATCGCAATCTTGACGATGACACCCTGTCCCGCTACGAAGCCCACCTGAAGAGCCCGGCGGCTCGCCACTTCAATAATGCTCTCCATGGCGGCCTGTCAACCGGCGTACGGACCATTATCGATAACTGGGCCGACGAACTGGCAGCAGCCCTGACCGAGACCTCGAACTAACTCGTTAGCAGCTGCCCGGGGGAAATTGGGGACACGCACTCATTCGACCAGGTTGTGGCCGGCGTAGACGCACGGTGCGCCCTAGCGCAAGTCCGCCTGCGAACCGGACAGTCGTATCTGCTTGCCGGCAAGCGCCGACGGCGCCGGGCAGGCCTCTACTCCCGGTAGCGTAGCCGGTCGATCAGCAGCCGGAATGCCGAGCTGACCTGCCGCCGGCCGGAGTAGCACAGGTGGTAGCCGTCGAATGGCGGACACCAGTCGCCCAGCACCCGGCGCAGGGTGCCGTCTTCAATGTCGTCGATCACCTCCGGTTCCGTGACGAAGGCAATGCCGTGGCCGGCGCGGGCCGCTTCCACGCAGATTTCGCTGTCATTGAAGACGAACGGGCCGTCGATTTTCTTGACGATCTCCGCGCCGTCTTTTTCAAACTCCCAATCGTAGGGCGGCGCGTGGACGTGGAAGCGCAGCGACAGGCAGGCGTGCCTATCCAGATCGTCGGGGTGCTCGGGTACGCCGTTGGCGCGCA
>JAWVWY010000202.1:0-4093 GCA_033723495.1 Alcanivorax sp.
CACATGCGCGTAGTGTTGCAGGTCATGGCCAACCCCAAGATGGCCAGCAAGATGACCCGTGGCACCTACCAGGTCATGGGGATTGCCCCGGCCGGTGCGGCCTACATTTTTGTTAACGACCGCACCATCAACACCCTGTCCAAAGCCGCCGGCAAGAAGGTAGCGGTACTGGAGTACGATGAAACCCAGGCCCAACTGGTATCCCAGGTCGGCGCGACCCCGGTGCCCTCCGACATCACCAACTTCTCCACCAAGTTCAACAACGGCGTGGTGGATGTGATTGCCGCACCACTGGTGGCCTACAATGCCCTGGAACTCTACAAGGGCCTGAGCCCGGACGGTGGTATCATTGACTACCCGCTGGCCGAGTTGTCCATCCAGCTGGTCGCCCAGAAGGACAAATTCCCCGCTGCCATGGCGCAGAAATCCCGTGAATATTTCTATACTAACTTGCCCCGTATCGAAGATCAGTTGGACAAGGAAGCCGCCACCGTGAACAAGAAATGGTGGGTACAGATTCCGGATGCCGACAAGCAGGAGTATGAGGTCATGATGCAGGAGGCCCGCACCCAGCTGCAAAAGCAGGGCTTCTATGATCAGGACATGCTGAACCTGCTGCGCAAGGTGCGCTGTAAACTCGATCAGAGCCGTGCGGAGTGCACCCGTTAGATCACCGCGTCACCATAAAAAAGGGCAGCCCAGGCTGCCCTTTTTTGTCTCCGGCCGGGGCTACAAGCCCAGCTGTTTGGCAATCACCTCATTCATGATCTCGTGGGTGCCACCGCCAATGGAGAGGATGCGGTTATCGCGATAGAGCCGCTCCACCACGGTACCACGCATGTAGCCGCTGCCGCCGAACAGCTGCACGGCGTCATAGGTGACCCGGTCGGCACAGCGGGTCGCTACATTCTTGGCCATGGAGACATCCAGCACGCAGTTTTCACCGGCGGCGATCTTGGCTGCCACCCGGTAGGTAAACTCGGTGCTGGCCTTCACATCGGTGGCCATTTCCGCCAGCTTGTGGCGCGTGACCTGGAAACCGGCCAGCGGTCGCCCGAACGCCTCGCGCTCTTTCACATACCTCATGGCTTCATCCAGTGCCAGCTGCGCGGTGCTGTTGGCGGTGACCGCCAGGATCAGGCGCTCCATCTGGAAGTTACTCATGATGCAGTAGAAGCCGCCATTCTCGGGGCCAATCAGGTTCTCCACCGGCACCCGGCAATCTTCGAAGAACAGCTCGGCGGTATCGGAGGCCCACCAGCCCATCTTCTTGAGCTTGCGACCGACGCTGAAACCGGCGGTGCCCTTTTCAATCAGCAGCAGGCTGATGCCGCCATAGCCCTTGTCACCGGTGCGTACCGCCACCGTGTAATAGTCGGCGCGCACGCCGCTGGTAATAAATGTCTTGGCGCCGTTGACCACATAGTGGTCGCCGTCGCGTACCGCCCGGGTTTGCAGGTTGGCCACATCGGAGCCGCCATTGGGCTCGGTAATGGCCAGCGCGGAGATCTTCTCGCCGCACAGCACTTGCGGCACCACTTTCTGCTGCATGGCCTCACTGCCCCATTTCCACACCGGTGGCAGACCGATATCCAGCGACCCCAGGCTGGCGCAAAGGCCGCCGGAAGAGCAACGTACCAGCTCCTCACAGGCGGCAATTTTCATGAACACATCCTCGCCGGTCCCACCCAGCGCCTCTGGCGCATTGATGCCCAGCAGGCCGGTATCCGCCGCCTTGCGATAAAGCTCACGGGGAAACTCCCCGGCCTCTTCCCAATCATCCACATGGGGCAGGATTTCCCGCTCGACAAATTTACGGACGGTCTCGCGGACCATCTGGTGGGTCTCATTGAAATATTGCTGGGCGCTCACTGCATTCTCCTCTAATCAACCTAGCGCTTGCTTGGTCCGACCTTAGCAGACCAGGAGGCACAAAGGCCATATGGCAGTTAAGGTTCTGTGGATCGGTAGGCGGGATCAGTTCTGGAACGGCCGGCGACCGCGCAGGGCCTGGGCCAGGGTGGCACCGTCGACAAATTCCAGGTCACCGCCCATGGGCACGCCCTGGGCAATACGACTGACGCTGACCCCGGCATCCTGGGCCAGATCGAGAACATAGTGGGCGGTGGCCTCCCCTTCCACGGTGGTACCGGTGGCAAGGATCAACTCCTGGATCTGCCCTTCCTGCAGGCGCTGTTCCAGCACGTCCAGGCCCAGCTCGCGGGGGCCAATGCCATCCAGCGGCGACAGTTCGCCCATCAGCACGAAATACTGGCCACGGAATTCGCCGGATTGCTCAAAGGCAATCACATCGGTGGGAGAAGACACAATACAGACCAGCCCGGCATCACGGCGCGGGTCATGGCACACCGGGCACAGCTCGGCCTCGGCATAATTACGGCAACGCTGACAGTGCTGCACCCCGTCCATCGCTGCGTGCAGGGCGTCAGCGAGACGGTGCCCCTGATCGCGGCCGCGCTCCAGCAGGGTATAGGCCATGCGCTGGGCGGACCGCGGTCCGACTCCGGGCAGGCAGGTAAAGGCCTGGATCAATTGCTCGACAAGGGGGGCATGCTTCACGGTCCAGGGCCCTTACAACTTGAAGCCCGGCGGGAAGGGAAAGCCTTCGGCCATGCCCTGCATGTTGTCCTGCTGCTGCTTTTCCACCCGGCGCACGGCGTCGTTGACAGCGGCGGCCAGCAGGTCTTCCAGCAGTTCCTTGTCTTCGCTCATGAGGCTGTCGTCGATGGCCACCGCCTTGACGTCATGGCGGCCATTCATGGTGACCTTCACCAGCCCGGCCCCGGCTTCGCCGGTGACTTCCGAATTGACGGCCTCGTCCTGCATTTTCTTCATTTTCTCCTGCATGGCCTGGGCCTGTTGCAGCAAATTGTTCATATCAAAGTCCATGGTCGTCTCCTACCCGTGGCTTGACGCTTTCTTCGTCGAGACGGGCATCAAAGGTGTTTATCAGTTGCTGGATCACCGCATCATTTCTCAGCGTCTCACGGGCCTCGGCCAGCTGTTGCTGACGGCGCGCTTCGGCCAGTGCTTCCGGAGTGTCCCCGGCCTCGGCCTGATACTGCACCTGCAGCTGAATGCGACGCTGGAAATACTCACTAAGGGCCACCGCCAGCTCGTCCAGCCGCTGGCGATTGACCAGCACGTCATGGCCACTGCTCAGACGCAGCGTCCAGGTATTGTCTTGCCGGCTGAGCAGTACCGCATTGCGGGCCAGATTACGCACCGTGCCGTCCACCGGCAGGCGCTCCAGCAGGGCCGCCCACCAGGCACTGACCTCACCCTCATGACGCGGTTCCGGCAGTGGCGGCCGAGGTTCCGGGGCAGCCTGGCGGGGCTGAGGTTCAGGTTCAGGCGTCGGTTCCGGCTTGGCCTCCGGCTGCACCCTGGCGGTTGGCTGGCCCTGCTCCACCGCTTGTAGCGCCGCCGCCGCGGAGGGCACCGGATCCGCCGCTGCCGGCTTGCTGGCCGGCGCTGTCGGCGTCTCTGCCCAGGGCGGGCTGTCATCCTCGGTCGCTGCAGGCGCCGCCTGAGGCGGCGTATCGCTGGCGGCTGGCGGCGGCGTATTCAGCAAGGCACGCAAATCAGGACGGCCGCCGGGCGCTGCCGGCGGCGTGCCCGCTTCAGGCTTTTTTGCCGGGCTGGGGGCCTCTCCGCCATGCAGGACACCACGGGGGGAAAACAGCACCATACGCAGCAATATCATTTCCAGGGCCGCACGGCTGTCCGGCGCATCCTGAATATCGCGGCGACCCCGCAGGGCAACATCGTAATAGAGCTGCACCTGCTCGGCGGTGAGCGCAGCGGCCAGCTGGGTCAAGGTGTCATCGGCACTGCCGGGCACCGCCTGGCAAACCGCCAGCTGGTGCAGCTGGCTGATCAGTTCATCCAGCAACGCCAGCTCATCCGGGCAGTGCTCACTGACACCGGCCAATGCCTTGAGCACACCACCGGGCTCGCCTTCCGCCAGCGCCACCAGCAGCGCCAGCACATGGTTGCGATCGACGGTGCCGAGCATGGCATTGACCGCTTCACTGGACAGTTGCTCGCTACCGAAGGCAATCGCCTGGTC
>JAWVWY010000203.1:0-4001 GCA_033723495.1 Alcanivorax sp.
AGGCAATAGCCTTATCGGCCAAAAAGCAGTTGCTGCGGGACAACAGGCGGATCATCTCGAGCAGGTTATTGGCCACCAGCGGCAGCATGACGTTCAGTTCGAAATTGCCCTGCTGGGCGGCCAGGCAAATGGCCTGATCAAGGCCCTGCACCTGCGCGCATACCATCAGCGTGGATTCACACACTACCGGGTTGACCTTTCCGGGCATGATCGATGATCCCGGCTGCAGTGCCGGCAAGCTAATTTCGCCAAGCCCGTGCAGCGGGCCGGAATTCATCCAGCGCAAATCGTTGGCAATCTTGCCCACCACGATGGCATAACCACGTAACGCGGCGGACAGGGCCAGTGGTCGGTCGATGGCACCCTGACCTGCGAAAAAGCTGTCCAGCGGCTGAAAATGCATGCCGGTTGATTCGGACAGGTGGAAGCAAAAACGGGCGGCAAAATCAGCATGACAATTGACGCCGGTGCCAACGGCCGTGCCGCCCTGCGGCAGACGTTGCAGGGCATGACCCGCGCCGCGCAGTTTTTCCCCGGCATGCTCGAGCTGACTGTCCCAGCCACCGAGTACCTGGCCAAATGTCACCGGCATGGCGTCCATCAGATGCGTCCGGCCAGGCTTGACCACATCAGCCAGTTCAGCAGCGCGGGTCTGGATCGCAGACCGCAATTGCCTGATCGATGCCTGCAGGGGTTCAAGCGCCTGCACGGCACTGAGGTGAATGGCACTGGGAATAGTGTCATTGCTGCTCTGACCAAGATTGACGTCATCGTTGGGATGCACATCAACGCCGGCTCGCGCGCACAAGTGGGCGATCACTTCGTTGACGTTCATGTTGCTGCTGGTGCCGGAGCCGGTCTGGTAGATATCGACCGGAAACTGGTCGGCATGCTCACCGGCGACAATCGCCTCGGCCGCAGTGGTAATGGCGCTCGCCTTGTCGGCATCAAGCAGGCCCAGCTCGGCATTGGCGCGCGCAGCGCACAGCTTGATCAGGGCAATAGCGCGAATTAAACGGTTGGGCAGGGGCTTGTCGATGGAAAAGTTATCCAGCGCCCGTTGCGTTTGCGCACCCCAGAGGGCCGCCAGCGGAATCTCCACCGGACCCAGGGAGTCCGCTTCCGTGCGCGTCTTCTTGTCTGAACCGGCCATGGCTGCTTTCTCTGGCGCAAGGGAACACCCTTTCTAACGCGCCCGCCTGCGCCCTGCAACCGGGGTGTTACTTGCCGATACAAAAGCTGGAAAAGATGCGACCGAGCAGATCGTCGGACGAGAAAGCGCCGGTAATTTCTTCCAGCGCCCGCTGGGCCGCGCGCAGGTCTTCAGCCAGCAATTCTCCGGCACGATGGCTGTGCAGCTGGGTGCGTCCGGTTACCAGGGCGTCACGGGCCTGCTCCAGCGCCACCAGATGGCGGCGGCGGGCGGAAAAGGTCCCTGCCTGCTGGTCCCGGAAGCCGGCCAGTGCCTTGATCCGTTGGCGCAATACATCCATGCCGGCACCGGTCAGGGCGGAAACCACCAGTGTTTCCGTTTCATCGGGCAGATCCGTGGGCGCGCCGGACAAGAGGTCGCTTTTATTGAGCAGCACCAGCCGGGGTGCAGTGATTTCCGTCAGCGACCGTTCAGCCGCAGGCAGCAGCGATTCAACCTCGTCGGGTAGCGTCTCGCTGGCATCGGCCACCACCAGCAACAGATCGGCTTTTTCGATCTCACGCCAGGCGCGGCGAATACCCTCCTGTTCGACCTGGTCCGGTGATTCGCGCAGCCCGGCGGTATCGATAATATTCATTGGCAGTCCATCGATCTGGATACTTTCACGCAGCACATCACGGGTGGTTCCCGGGATATCGGTGACGATGGCACTGTCGTGGCCCGCCAGCGCATTGAGCAGGGAGGACTTGCCGGCATTGGGTCGGCCGGCAATGACAACATTGATACCTTCACGCAGTAACCGGCCCTGTTGCGCATTGGCCAGCAACGTCTCGACCTGATTGATGAGGGTATCAAGATCGGTGGATACCGTGGCATCAGCGAGAAAGTCGATTTCCTCCTCCGGGAAGTCAATCGCTGCCTCGACGTAGATACGCAGCTGGATCAAGCCTTCAACCAGAGCATTGACCTCGGCGGAAAAGCGGCCTTGCAGGGAGTTGATCGCTGCCCGGGCGGACGCAGCCGTGCCGGCGTCGATCAGATCGGCGATGGCTTCAGCCTGGGTAAGATCCAGGCGGTCGTGGATAAACGCGCGCAGGGAAAATTCTCCGGCACGGGCCTGGCGGGCGCCGAGATGAATGCATTCACGCACCAGTTCATCCAGCAACACCGGACCACCATGGCCTTGCAGTTCGATCACCTCTTCGCCGGTAAAAGAATGCGGCGCGGGAAAATACAACAGCAGCCCTTCATCGAGTATCTGGCCCTGGCTGTCAACAAAGCGGGCAAAATGGGCATGACGGGGGGTCAGGTTTTTCACGCCCGGCGTCAGCCGGGCGGCGATTTTTTTTGCCTCCCGACCGGACAGGCGTATCACACCAATACCACCCCGGCCGGGGGCGGTCGCAACGGCAACAATGGTGTCCTGAAGCGATTTATCCATGGCCAATACGATAGCGGTTTTGGTGTGGTGGCGATATCCGGCCCTGACCATCAAAAAAGGGGCCGAAGCCCCTTTTTTCCGTGCTCAGGATTCCGCCTGGATATTCCTGTTGATAATCCATTGCTGGGTAAACGACAGCACGTTGTTGGTCAGCCAGTACAACACCAGACCAGCCGGGAACCAGAGCATGAAGACGGTGAACATCACCGGCATCCATTTCATTACCTGGGCCTGGGTCGGATCCGCTGGCGCCGGGTTCAGACGTTGCTGCATGAACATGGCAGCGCCCATCAGCAGCGGCAAAATAAAGTAGGGGTCCATGATCGACAGATCGTGGATCCAGCCGAAGAACGGCACCTGACGCAGCTCGACAGATTCCAGAATCACATAATAAAGCGAGATAAACACCGGCATCTGCACCACCATCGGCAGACAGCCACCCAGCGGATTGATCTTTTCACGCTGGAACAGCTTCATGGTTTCCTGCTGTTGCCGTTGCTTGTCCGACTTGAACTGTTCGCGGATGCGCTGCATTTCCGGCGCCACCTTGCGCATCTTCGCCATCGATTTGTAACTGCTTGCCGACAGCTTGAAGAACAGGGCCTTGATGGTGATGGTCAGGAGAATGATCGCCACGCCCCAGTTACCGACACCAAAGCCGATATCAAACTCGTTACCGAGCAGGGAGATATGACCACTCTGCAGGAAAATCAGCAGGGCAAAGATCGGCTGGGCGATAAACCAGACCCAACCATAATCAACCGTCATATTCAGACCCGGGCTGATCGCTTCGAGATCAGCCTGTTTTTTCGGGCCGGCATAAAACTCGGCGTAGAAGATCTCTTCACGGATGGGCTGCACTTCATTGGACGGCGAGACAAAGCGCACGATGTTCAGTTCATTCTGTTTCAGGTAAGTGGTGGTGTAGGTATTTTCCACCGAGTTATCCGGAATCCACGCTGACACGAAGTAGTGCTGCACCATGGCAATCCAGCCACCCTGCTGGGTGGTCTTGGTCGGCTCATCCTTGAGTTTCTTCAGCTTGGTCTTGTTGTACGGCTTTTCCGATGTCCACCAGGCAGCACCGAGGAACGTCGGCATTGGAGCAAAACCGGCCTTGGCAGTACTGGGGTCAGAGGAATCGTCACGCTTGATCTGGCCGTACAGGGCACCTTGCCAGGGTGCGTCGCCCTTGTTCTCGACGATATGCGAAACCCGGATAAGGTAGCTGCCACGAACAAAGGTATAACGCTTGGTAATGGTGACGTTGTTGTCCTGGTACAGATGCAGGTCAACGTTCAGCTCAGTGGCATTGGCATCAAGACTGTAGCTGGACTTGTCGGCCAGCCAGGTCGGGCGTCCCTTGCTGGTATCGGTACCGTTCTTGCCAACCAGCCCGGACTGCAT
>JAWVWY010000204.1:0-3973 GCA_033723495.1 Alcanivorax sp.
ACAGGCCATGCCGGTGATATCCATGCCCTGGAACTGGATGCGCCCCTCGGTGGGCGCCATGGCGCCGGCCACCAGATTGAAAAAGGTACTCTTGCCGGCCCCGTTGGGGCCGATGATGGCGTTGATCTTGCCGGCCTCGAAGTCGACACTGACGTTGCTTACCGCCGCCAGCCCGCCGAAGCGTTTGGTCAGGTTCTCGATCTTAAGCATGGTTACCGGCCCCCTTCTTGATGCCCGATGCGCCGGCTTGCGGCGGCGCTTTTGCCGCCGCCGTCTGGCGGGCCTGCTGCTCCCGGGCTGCGGCACGGCGACGGACCCGCCAGGCGGTAAAGGACCCCACCACACCGCGCGGCGAGAAGATCACCAGCAGCACCAGCAACGGGCCGAACACGATCATGCGGTACTCTTCCAGCGACTGCAGCGACTGGGTCAGCCAGGTAATCACCAGGGTGCCCACCAGCGGCCCCATCAAGGTGCCGATCCCGCCCACCAGCAGGTAGGTGATCATGTCGAAGGTATGGGCCACGTCCGCTTCCGCCGGGCCGATAAAGCGCACCATGCCGGCGTACAGCGCACCGGCCACCGCCGCGTAGGTGGTCGACAGTACGAAGGCCAGCACCTTGTTACGCATCAGGTTGATGCCCAGGGAGGCAGCCAGGTCATCACTGATGCGGATGGCCAGAAAGGTGCGCCCCAGCAGCGAATGACTGATGCGACTGGCGAAGAACACCGACAGCACCAGAAACACCAGCGCCAGGTAATAGAACGGTGTGGTCTCGGTGAAATCCACCAGGCCAAAACCGTGCGGCGCCGGAATATTGATGATGCCCAGGGTGCCGTGGGTCAGCGACTCCCACTTGTCCATCAGCAGATAGATGATGAAGCCCACACAGAGGGTAAAGATGGCGAAGTGGTGCTCCTTGAGGCGCAGCGACACCACTCCCACCAGAAAGCCCAGCAAGGCCCCCATGGCACCGGCGGCCACAAACGCCGGCCAGAATGGCCAGCCGTTATCCACGGTAAGAATCGCCAGGGTATAGGCGCCGATGGCAAAAAAGGCACCATGGGCCAGGTTCAGCTGGCCGCACAGGCCGGTGACGATATTCATGCCGTAAACGGCAATGGCCCAGACAAAGGCCAGCGCCATCACATAGATCTGGTATTCGTTACCGGCCGCCAGCGGGAACAGCACCGCCAGCAGGATCAGCAACAGTTTCATGGCCGGGCTCATGATGAAATCGGAGACTTTCTGCAAGGCACCCATCAGCGCACCCCCTTGGTAAACAGGCCGGTCGGTTTCACCGACAGGATCACCACCAGCAACGCAAAGGCGATGATGTCCTTGTAATCGGTGGAGATATAAAAGCCGCCAAAGGCTTCGGTGAAGCCGATGATCAGGCCGCCGACAATGGCGCCGGGGATCGAGCCCATGCCGCCGAGGATGATGATCACGAAGGCCTTCATGATCAGCAGGTGCCCCATGGACGGATAGACCAGATTGATGGGCGCGAACAGGGTCGCCCCCACCGCGGCCAGGGCACCGGAGATGGCAAAGGTCATCATCGCCACCCGATTGGCATCAATGCCGACCAGGAAGGCCCCTTCCCGGTTCTGGGCCATGGCCACGATGGTGGCGCCGGTCATGGTTTTCTTGAGGAACAGATGCAGCACCGCCATCAGCGAGAAGGCACCCATGATGATCAGCACCCGCTGGGCCGGAATGGTCAGGCCGGCGATGCTGAAGATATCGGTATAGGGCGTGGGCATGCGGCGGAACTCCGCGCCCCACTGCATCTGCACCGCCGCTTCCAGGAACATCATGATGCCGATGGCAGCGATCTTGTCGTGGATCGGCGGCGCATCGCGCAGCGGGTTGAACACCAGCCGTTCGCACAGCACCGACAGCGCCGCCACCGCAGCGGCGGCACAGGCCATGGCCACCCAGTAGTTGTAGCCCAGGTCCACCATGGTCAGGTAGGACACATAGGCGCCCACCATATAGATGGCCCCATGGGCAAAGTTGGGAACATGAAGAATGCCGTACACCAGCGTCAGCCCCAGGGCCACCAGCCCGTAGATGCTGCCCAGTGTCAGGCCGTTGAGTACTTGTTGAAAGAACAGGTCCAAGGCCGTGCCTCCTGCGTTGGGGAAACGGTCGGCCCTGCCGTCCGTTTCACTTTTTTCCGTTGTTATCACCGGCCCGGCGGGGTAGCGCTCCCGCCTGTTTTTGTCGGATCGGGCCGGGGTTGTCGTCAGCCGTTCAGCATGCCTGCCGGGCCTGACCGGCCCACTCCTGCTCCTGCAGGGCCCGCCACATCACCTTGCCGGTGGGTGAACGGGGCAGTTCATCGCGAAACTCCACCACCTGCGGCACCTTGTAGGCCGCCATTTCGTCACGGCACCAGTCGATGATCTGTTGCTCGCTGACCTGGCCACGCTGATCAGCGGCCAGCACCACGCAGGCCTTGACGGTTTCGCCGCGACGGGCATGGGGCGTGGAAATTACGCAGCTTTCCTGGATGGCCGGGTGGCGGTACATCAGGCTTTCCACCTCCGCCGGCCAGACCTTGAAACCGGAGGCGTTGATCATGCGTTTCACCCGGTCGACGATGAAGAAATAGCCCTCCTCGTCGTAATAACCCAGGTCACCGGTACGGAAGAAGCGCTTGCCGTCCAGTTCGATGAAAGCCTTTTGTGTCTCCTGCGGGCGTTTCCAGTAACCCTGGAACACCTGCGGCCCGTGGGTGATGATCTCGCCCACTTCACCCACCGTCATTTCCTCACCGGTTTCCACATTGATGATGCGCGAATCGATATCGAACACCGGGATCCCCAGGCACTGGGCCTTGGGTTTGTCGGTGGGATTGATATGCGTGCCGGCAATGGTTTCCGACAGGCCGTAGCCTTCCATGTAACGCAGGCCGGTGAGCTGGAACAGTTTGTCCGAGACCGCCGCCGGCATGGCTGCGCCACCGCCGCCGATGTTTTCCAGTGACGACAGGTCGAAGTCCTCCACCTGCGGGTCGGACAGCAGGTCGATGGCCATGGTGACGATGTTCACCCAGCGGCTGACCCCGTAACGCTCGATCAGGGTCGCGGCCACCCGCCGATCCCAGCGGGTCATCAGCACGATCAGCGAGCCACCATAGATGGGCGAGTTCATGGAGCCCTGCATACCGGTGACATGGAAATACGGCAGGGTCGCCAGGGTTACCGACTCGGTGGTGCCATGGCTCCACACCGCCCCCTGCACACAGGTGGCCATCACCGAACGATGAGTATGCATGCAGCCCTTGGGCGCCCCGGTGGTGCCGGAACTGTAGGGAAACACCGCCAGATCATCCGGCCCCACCAGCAACGGGCCAAGCGGTTCACCGGCGGCCAGCGCCTGCTGCCAGCTGACCAGGCCCTCGCCTTTCACCGGCGCCGCCGGCGCCTGCACTTCCTCGGGCAACGGCAGATCCGTGTCACGGGTGAGGTAATCGCTGTAGGCGGCCACCACCACCCGGCGCAGGTTGCCATGGCCCACCAGCGGCGCGATGAAGCCGGCCAGTTCCTGGCCGCAAATGGCCACCGCCGCATCGGTGTCATCCAGGTAATGCTCAAGCTCCGCGGTCCGGTTCATGGGGTTGACCGGCACCACGATGGCGTTGGCCCGCAGGATGGCGTAATAGCCAATGATGAACTGGGGGGCGTTCTGCATGAACAGCAGCACCCGGTCGCCCTTTTCCACGCCCTGGGCCTGCAGATAACCGGCCAGGGCATCCACCTGGGCCTTGAGCGCGGCAAAGGTGATGGGGCTGTCGTAGTAATTGATGGCATCACGGTCCGGGTAACGGAGCGCGGATACCTCCAGGTTGGTGTAAAGGCTGGTCTGCGGCAGGCTCAGATGCCGGGGCATAGCCTCCGGCCACACCGCATGGTGCCGATCAAACATAGTGTACTCTCCCGAAACTGCTGGCGGCGTTTGCCG
>JAWVWY010000205.1:0-3956 GCA_033723495.1 Alcanivorax sp.
GGCTGGCGCTATCGCATTTCGTTTGCAGGTGGCGGGCCTGCTCGCTAATGGCGGCCAGCGCCTGCTGCAGGTCTGACACAGGTTCGATCTTCGTCTGGTGTTGTTGCAGGTGCGTTTGCAGCACATCCAGGTCGTGCAGTTTGCCCAGCCACTTGCCGAGCCGGTTCAGATCGGCGTCCTTGAACGGTGCGGCCAGGCCGCAATCGGCCAGTGCCCGTTGCTGGTAGAGCAGGTACTTCACCCACTTGCGCAACGCGTGCCAGGGCTGCGCCTGCTGGCTTCCCTGGGCCGCAAGGCTATGGTTGCGACATTGTTTGTAGGTGCGAGCCAATCCGCTGACCAGCAGTTCGTGATCGCTGAGAACGAGGCTCAGTTGTTGCCAGCGGCGGTAATCCTGCTGCAGCGATTCACGCGTGGCTGACTGACAGACGCTGCTGTCGGCATGGTTGTCCGCCGGGAACAGGGTCTTTTGAACCCGGCTTATGGCCTTGCGCTGGGGTTTGCCGGCCTTGCCGGCCAATTTGCCCAGGGTGGTGGCCATGACATGGGTGTCGCGGGCGCCTGACAGGGCGCGGGCGCCATCGCGCAGGTTGTGGTCAAAGGCCTTGTGATGGTCGCGCCTGAGCCAGGGGCGCAGCAGCTGCCAGAGTGCGCGCAGGCGCTTGATGGCTACGCGACTGTCGTGGATGGCGTCAGCCTCGGGCGAGGCGGACTGTAGCAGGGCCAGCGCCTGCTCATCCAGGATCAGAGCCTGCCGGACCAGTTGTTCCATCAGGGGCGCTGTCATCATGCTCTACCCAGTAGTGCTGTTTGTGTCCTCGGCGCTGGTAGGCCTCGCAGGCGCGCTGTGCCTGCGCCCGGCTGGCAAAGCGCCGCATCGCCACGCGCACGCCATTGTCATCCTGGCGCCACAGAATGAAACTTCCATGACCTGATAGAGTCTGCCTACCAGTCACGGAATGGGTGTTGACTCAAGGCGCTGTTGAAGTAGCGGGGGTCATCGCTGACTTCTTCGCCCAGCCAGGCCGGTCGCTGAAAGTCGGTGTCCGCATTGGGCAACTCGATTTCCGCCAGTACCAGCCCCTGGTTGTCACCATGGAAGACGTCGATTTCCCAGCACAACGGCCCCTGCGGCAGCCGGTAGCGGGTCTTGTCGATCACACCGGCGGGACACAATTTTTCCAGCATCTGGCGGGCATCATCCGCAGGGATGGCGTATTCGAATTCGCTACGGGTGTGGCCGACGGTTTTGCCCTTGATGGTCAGCCAGGCGTTTGCGCCGGCAATGCGTACCCGTACCGTGGCATTGCGGTCGTGGCTGAGGTAGCCCTGGGTAAGACGTTCGCCGTCCAGCCCGTCGACAATGCCCGGTTCGCGCAGCAGAAACTTGCGCTCAATTTCCAGTGCCATGGTCCAGTCCCAGTTGGTCAAAGCTGATGTCAAAACCCAGTTGCCGGTAGCCGTCGATAATCTCGGCGGGCAGGTAGAAGGTCGGGTCATCCATGAAAAAGTATTGTGACACGCCAATGCCGCAGCGGTATTGATCCCGCAACAGCGGCAGCTGTTCGGCCAGGGTCTGCAACTTTAACAGCAGTTTTTCGAAATGGTCCCGGTGGCTGGCATGGCGGTCCAGCTGGCTGGAAAGAATCCAGCGATTTTCGCGCCGGCGCGCCTCCGGTTGGGCGTCGCTGAAGGCTTCGCCTTCGCGCCAGTAATCGTCAGCGTTGCGACCCAGCAACAGATCCAGCTCCGCCGGGTCATGGTCGAAAGCAAAGACGGCAAAATAAACGTGGTGCTCCATAAGCGGTTCGTGGGCCGTTGGTTGAAAGTGGCAGTGACCAGTATCCCATGAAACAGGGATATTTCATGCCTGAAGGGCGGGCTACCTGCAACAGCGTAGCAGCATGCTATAGTCTGAAACTATTTTTGGGGTCGAGCGTATTTGTGACTGTTAACCCGGATGAAACCCTGCTGACACTGGAGCAGCTGGCCTGTGAGCGCGACGAGCGCCTGTTGTTCTGTTCGCTGTCCATGCAGGCCAGTGGCGGCCAGATCTGGCAGGTCACCGGCGCCAACGGCGCCGGTAAAACCACCCTGCTGCGCATCCTGGCCGGGCTGCACGGTTTCTATGAAGGGCATCGTCACTGGCACCTGCCCAACTGGCAGTCCGAGCTGCTCTACCTGGGCCACCAGCCCGGCGTGCGTGAAGAACTGACTGCGGAGGAGAATTTGCGTTTCAGTTGTGCACTGACCGGTCAGCAGGGCGATCTGGTGGGTGCACTGAAGGCGGTGGGGCTGTACGGTTTCGAGGATGTGCCGGCGGCGCATCTGTCCGCCGGCCAGCAACGGCGGGTTGCCCTGGCCAGGCTATGGCTGGCACGCAAGCGCATCTGGATTCTGGATGAGCCCTACACCGCTATTGACCAGCAGGGCGTGGCGAGCCTGGATGCGCAGATGCAGGCGGCGGCGGCTGGCGGCACCCTGGTGATCTATACCTCCCACCATCGCGTCAACGACCGGGTACATCGCCTGCATCTGGGCAGTGGCCGGGCCGAGGTAATGGCATGAGAGCATTTCGCGCTACGCTACTGCGGGAATTGCTGCTGCTGTGGCTTAACCCGGCCGAGATCATCAACCCGCTGTTCTTTTTTATCATGGTGGCCAGCCTGTTTCCGCTGGCCATCTCTCCGGAACCGGCGCAGTTGAGAGCGGTGGCGCCCGGCGTGGTGTGGGTGGCGGCGTTGCTGGCAGTGATGTTGTCCATGGATGGCCTGTTCCGGCGTGATCAGGAGAGTGGGGTGCTCGATCTGATACTGACCGCGCCGGTGTTGCCGGTCATTCCGGTCACTGCCAAGTTGCTGGCCCACTGGCTGCTGACCGGCCTGCCACTGGTGCTGGTCTCGCCGCTGCTGGGGCATATGCTGCAGCTGCCTTCGGCGGTGCTGATGCCGCTGATGTTGAGTGTGTTGCTGGGCACGCCCAGTCTGACGGTGGTGGGTGCCATTGGTGCTGCCCTGACCGTGGGCCTGAACCGCGGCGGTATTTTACTGGCGGTGCTGGTGCTGCCGCTCTATATCCCGGTGCTGATTTTTGGTGCCGGGGCTGTCACCACGGCCATGCAAGGCGGGCCCGTGGATGGCGTGCTGGCGGTGCTGGGTGCGCTGCTGGCGTTGACCGTGAGCCTGGGCCCCCTGGCGGTGGCTGCGGGGCTGAAAATCAGCTCGGGAGATTGAAGGAATAAGCGAGCCTATGTGGAATCTTGTCAAACGCTGGTATCACCAGCTGGGGTCCCCGCGCTACTTCTACCGGTTCAGTTCGGTGCTGCTGCCGTGGCTGGTGCCGGTGGCGCTGCTGACGCTGGCGGTGGGGCTGGTGTGGGGCCTGGCGTTTGCGCCACCGGATTACCAGCAGGGCAACAGCTACCGGATTATCTATATTCATGTGCCAGCTTCCAGCGGCGCGCTGATGGGCTATGTGGCCATGGGCATTGCCGGTCTGGTGGCGGTGGTCTGGCGTATGAAGATGGCGGAAATCATGATCAAGGCCATTGCTCCCTTCGGTGCCGCGTTAACGGCGGTTTCCCTGGTCACCGGTGCCCTGTGGGGCAAACCCACCTGGGGCACCTACTGGCAGTGGGATGCGCGCATGACTTCCATGCTGATTCTGCTGTTCATGTATATCGGCGTGATTGCCCTGCACAATGCCATCCGTGATCCCCGTCAGGCGGCTCGGGCCGCCGGTCTGCTGGCCATGGTGGGGGTGATCAATGTGGTGATCGTGAAATACTCGGTGGAGTGGGTGAACACCCTGCACCAGGGCGCTACCCTGAAGCTGCTGGGGCATTCCACCATCAGCCCCTCCATGAAGTATCCATTGCTGATCTGCATGCTGGGAACCTGGCTGCTGTATGCGGTCAATGTAATGGTGCGCGCGCGCACGGAAATTCTCAGTCGGGA
>JAWVWY010000206.1:0-3922 GCA_033723495.1 Alcanivorax sp.
AGCAATCCGCCGGAAGAGGTGGTGCCGCAACTTGAAGACGACCCCTACTATCGCTGGATTACCTACGCTCTGGTGCCGATCCTGTGGGGCGTTTACCTGTTTGGTATTGCCTTTATCGCCACCCAGGATCTGCCCCTGCACGGCATTATCGCCATGGTCATCATGTTGGGCGGCATCTGCGGTTTCGGTATCAACCTGGGCCATGAGCTGGGCCACAAGAAGAGCAAAATGGAACGCTGGCTGGCCAAGCTGGTGCTGGCGCCCTGTGCCTATGGCCATTTCTTTATCGAACACAACAAGGGGCACCACCGCGACGTGGCCACCCCGGAAGACCCGGCCTCCTCACGCATGGGCGAGACCATCTGGAAGTTCGTAGTGCGCGAGATGCCCGGCGCCTTCCGCCGTGCCTGGCGGCTGGAAAAGGCGCGCCTGCAACGCGATGGCCAGGCGGTGTGGTCGCTGCACAACGAGATTCTGCAGCCGGCATTGATCACCCTGGTGGTATGGGGTGCGCTGGTGGCCACCTTCGGGCTGTCGATCCTGCCGGTGATTCTGGCGGTAGCCTTCTGGGGCGCCTTCCAGCTGACCTCCGCCAACTACATCGAGCACTATGGCCTGCGACGTCACAAGGATGCCCGCGGTCGCTATGAACGCACCCAGCCCTACCACAGCTGGAACAGCAACCACACATTCTCCAACTGGGCCACCTTCCACCTGCAACGGCATTCCGACCACCATGCCCACCCCACCCGCCGTTACCAGAGCCTGCGGCACTTCGACAACCTGCCGACGCTGCCCAATGGCTACTTCGGCATGTTCCTGATCAGCTACATACCACCACTCTGGTTTGCGGTGATGAACCGGCGGCTGCTCGATCAGGTAGGTCATGACGTCAACAACATCAATATGGACCCGGCCCGGCGCGATGCCTTGATGCGCAAATATCACCTGTATGAGGGAGAGCAACCTTCCAAGGCCGCGTGAGCCGGCCGGAAGCCCTCGTTTCAACCCCGTCCTGGCGGGGTTTTTTTATGGTTGCTTGCGAGCTACAGGAAAATCACCGACGCCCCGCAGGGGGCTACACTCGCTTTAGACGCCCGACCTCGGCTCTCTGCAGCAGCGCCCCATTTTGGTATTCGCGTGCGGTTAACAAACCGGCCGCCCCGCTTGCCAACTTTATACAAAGGCCCCCTTGGCGCAGCGTAACAACCGGTATAGCTTGGTATACAGGGTGTATGGACCTGACACTGAGAGGTGAACAATGCCTGCATTACAACAAACCGGAACGCCTGCCCACTGGCACGACGGAAAACGTTACCTGTGGCTGCTGAGCCCGGCCATCCCTGTCCTTGCCATCCTGTTTCTGGGTGTTTACATCTTCGCCTGGCACTGGCCAGTGCTGTTATGGGGGGGGCCTTTCCTGGTCTATGTTCTGAGTCCCTTTGCTGACTGGGTGGTCGGTACCGATACCAACAACCCGCCGGAATCCGCCGTCCCGCAGCTGGAAGATGACAAGTACTATCGGCTGATCGTATTTGCCTTTATCCCCACCCAGTACCTGGCCACCTTTATGGGCGCCTGGCTGGTGGCCCAGGGTGACACCCCCTGGTGGGGACTGGTAGGGCTGGTCTTCAGCGTCGGCGCGGTCAACGGCATCGCCATCAACACCGCCCATGAGCTGGGTCACAAGAAGACCAAGGCAGAACGCTGGCTGGCCAAGGTGACCCTGGCACCGGTGGCCTACGGGCACTTCTTCGTGGAGCACAACAAGGGCCACCACAAGAACGTGGCCACCCCGGACGACCCGGCCAGCTCACGCATGGGCGAAACCTTCTGGAAGTTCCTGCCGCGCACCATGATCGGCAGCGCCAGATCCGCCTGGGACATTGAAAAGCAGCGCCTGGAACGCTGCCAACAGCCCCTGTGGTCGCTGAAAAACGAAAACCTGCAGGCCTGGCTGATGACGGTGATCCTGTTCGGCGCCCTGACCGTCTGGCTGGGCTGGATGGTGTTGCCCTTCCTGCTGCTGCAGGCGTTTTACGGCGCCTCCCTGCTGGAAGTGATCAATTACATCGAACACTACGGTCTGCTGCGCCAGAAGCGCGCCGATGGCCGCTACGAGCGCTGCGAGCCGAGCCACAGCTGGAACAGCAATCACATCGTTACCAACCTGTTCCTCTATCAACTGCAACGCCACTCCGACCACCACGCCAACCCCACACGGCGCTTCCAGGCTCTGCGCCATTTCGATGACAGCCCGCAGCTACCGTCCGGCTATGCCTCCATGCTGCTGCCGGCCTATATCCCGTTCGTGTGGTTCCACAAGATGGACCCGCTGGTCTACCAGCACTACAACGGCGACCTGACCCGGGCCAACCTGGAGCCCGGCAAGCGCGACAAACTGCTGGCCAAGTGGCAACAACCGCCAGTGCAATACAAGAGCGCCGAATCGGAGCCTGACTACTCTGAAGCCGCCCTCAAGGCAGCCCGCCAGGCGGAAAAGGAAACCGACATAGACCACCGCTTCGAATGCCCCAACTGCGGCTACATCTATGATGAAAGCAAGGGCGACCCGGGCCAGGGCTACCCGCCGGGCACCCACTGGGCCCAGATCCCGGACAACTGGCCCTGCCCGGACTGCGCCGTGCGCGAAAAAATCGATTTCGTCCTCAAGAAAGACTGACCGGCCCGCCCCTCGCTGCGGCGAGGGGCGGTCACCGGTTACGTCCCCTTCTGCCCCTGCCACTCTTGCCTCCGTCGCCCGCAGGCGTAGCATGAAGCCAAACCGTTTTGCTCACCGGGAGACTCCATGACGGACGCACGCTATGACGTGGTGGTATTTGGCGCCACCAGCTTTGTCGGCCAGATTCTGTGCCGCTACCTGCTTGACACCTTCGGCCTGGATGGCGAACTGAAATGGGCCGCCGCCGGCCGCTCCGAAACCAAGCTGGAACAACTCAAGGCGGACCTGGGTGAAGCCGCCCAGACGCTGCCGCTGCTGATCGCCGACGCCAACAACGACAACAGCCTCAACAGCCTCTGCCAGCAAACCCGTGTGGTGGTCTCCACCGTGGGGCCCTATGCGCTCTATGGCGAACCCATGGTGCGCGCCTGTGTGGAAAGCGGCACCGACTACTGTGATCTGACCGGCGAAACTCAGTGGATTGCCACCATGCTGGCCCACCATGAAAAACGCGCCAGGGACACCGGCGCACGTATCGTGCACTGCTGCGGCTTCGATTCCATCCCCTCCGACATGGGCGTGTTCTTCCTGCAGCAACAGGCCATGAAAAAATACCGCGAGCCCTGTACTACCGTGGCCATGCGCGTAAAGGTCGCCAAGGGCGGCGTGTCCGGCGGCACGGTGGCCAGCATGATCAACATTGCCGAAGACGTGGCCAATGACCCGGCCCTGCGCAAACAGCTCGCCAACCCCTACCTGCTGTGCCCGCCAGGGCATGAATTCCACGCCCGGCAACCTAAGAACACGCTCACTCACTACGACCGCGACTTCCACTCCTGGAGCGCGCCCTTCGTGATGGAAGCCATCAACAGCCGTATCGTGCACCGCAGTAACGCCCTGAACGGCCATGCCTACGGCGACCAGTTCGTCTACAGCGAACGCATGCTCACCGGCGACGGCACCAGCGGCCGCCTCAAGGCCCTCGCCATCGGTGGCGGCACCGGCGCCTTCTTCCTCAGCGCCGCCCTCAAACCCAGCCGCTGGCTACTCAACAAGTTCGTGGTACCGCAACCCGGCGAAGGCCCCAGCCCCGCCGCCCAGCAGGCCGGCTTCTACGACCTGCGCTTCATCGGCCGCACCGACAACCACACCCTGGTCAAGGTCAAGGTCACCGGCGACGCCGACCCGGGCTACGGCTCCACCGCCAAGATCCTCGGCCAGGCGGCCGCCTGCCTGGCC
>JAWVWY010000207.1:0-3756 GCA_033723495.1 Alcanivorax sp.
AACATTGAGATCGTGCTGCAGCAGGGTCTGCAGACGCTGTTTCTTGATACCGGCAACCCGGGCATCCTCGCCTTTCCAGAAATAACCGTGATGCACCAGGATGGCATCCGCATCCTCCACCAGGGCGGCGTCGATCAGCGCCTGACAGGCGGTAACCCCGGTCACCACCCGGCGAATTTGCTCGCGCCCTTCCACCTGCAGGCCATTCGGGCAGTAATCCTGAAAACGGTCCGTGGCCAGCTCCTCATTGAGCAGCTTCAGCATGGCGTCACGTTTTAGCATGATGTCGGCCCCCTGTTGGACAAAACGCAGTGGGGACAGCACCGCAATAATGGTTAACCGCCCCTGATCTGCTAACATTGCGCGCAGTTTAACCGTGCCGGCCCGTGAATGTCTTGCCGCCCTGACCGAAGCAGACCGTTACAGGGCCAATCGCCACCGGGCCGGCGTACCAGATTCAATGACACGCCCGAGGGCAGATTCCGTGATTAGGCTGATCCGATTTTTTGCCGCCCCGGTACTGACCGGCCTGGCCGTGGGCCTGGCCGTACTCTGGTGGTACCAGTGGGGGCCCGCCGCGCCCGGCCATGTCAATAGTGGCCAGATGCCGGCGGTGGACAGTTACGCCGACGCCGTCAAGCATGCGGCACCGGCGGTGGTGAATATCTACACCACCCAGATTGTCACCAAGAAGGACATCTCCAAAGACCCGCTGTTCAACCGCTTCATGGAACAGCCGCGCCGCGAGCGGGCGCTGGGCAGCCTGGGCTCCGGGGTCATCGTGGCGGCCAATGGCTATATCCTTACCAGTTACCATGTGATCCGCAATGCCGATGAAATTCTGGTGGCGCTGCGCGATGGCCGCGATGCCCCCGCGAGGGTGGTGGGCACCGACCCGGAAACCGATCTGGCGCTGTTGCAGATTTCCCTGGACCACCTGCCCAAGATCGAACTGAACACCGATGGCCCGGTGCAGGTAGGCGATGTGGTGCTGGCCATCGGCAACCCGCTGGGTGTCGGCCAGACCGTCTCCATGGGGATTGTCAGCGCCACCGGGCGCAGCCACCTGGGCATTGCCACCTTCGAGAACTTCATTCAGACCGATGCCGCCATCAACCGGGGTAACTCCGGCGGTGCGCTGATCGACACCCGCGGCCACCTGATCGGCATCAACACCGCCATCCTGTCCTCGGATGGCAACTGGGAAGGCATCGGCTTTGCCACCCCGGCCTCCATCGCCACCGAAGTGATGGAAGACCTGATCAAGCATGGCCGGGTGATTCGCGGCTATCTGGGAGTCACCGTACAGGACATGACGCCCTCGCTGGCGGATACCTTCGGGCTGGAAAATGTCCACGGCGGCGTGATCACCGAGGTGGTGGTGGACAGCCCGGCCAACCGGGCCGGCCTGCAACCCGGCGATGTTCTGGTCGGCATTGACGGCGATCCCATGGCCGACGGTTACGAGGCCATGAACCGCATTGCCGGCATGAAGCCCGGCGACCAGGCCACCCTCAATCTGATTCGCAACCGCCAGACGCTGGATATCCACGTGACCATCGGCACCCGGCCGCCGGCCAAGACCAGCGATGACAGTAACAGCGACAGCGCGGACGGCGGCGAATAACGCCTCGTCCGCGGTTTTGCCGCGACTTACAGCAGGGAATCCAGCGCCGTGATCAGGGCCTGATTCTGTTCCGCCGTGCCCACCGTAATGCGCAGGTAATCAGCAATACGCGCCGGCTTGCCGAAGTGACGGACGATCACACCCTGATCGCGCAGGCCCGCGGCCAGTTCTGCACCACGGCGCTGCGGGTGGCGGGTAAAGAGGAAGTTGGCCGCTGACGGCAGGCTCTGGAAGCCACGCTCGGCCAGCTGCGCCGCCAGCCAGTCACGCTGCTCGATCACCAGGGCACAGCCCTTTTCAAACCACGCCCGATCCTCGAACGCGGCCACGCCGGCGGCGATGGCCAGGCGGTCCAGCGGGTAGGAATTGAAACTGTCCTTGATGCGATTCAGGCCGTCGATCAGCGCCGCATCCCCCACCGCCAGACCAATGCGCAGCCCGGCCAGGGAGCGGGACTTGGACAGGGTCTGGGTGACCAGCAGATTGGGATAGCGATTGACCAGGGCAATGGCACTGCTGCCGCCCTTTCTGTCACTGGAAAAATCGATATAGGCCTCATCGACGACGACCAGTGAATCGGTATTGGCCTGCAGCAAACGCTCTATCTCGCCCAGCGGCAACAAACGCCCGGTGGGCGCGTTGGGGTTGGGGAAGATGATGCCACCGTTGGGCTTGAGGTAGTCATCCACGGCAATGGCCAGCTCGTCATCCAGCGGCACCGGCTGATAGTCGATCTGGTAGAGGCCGCAGTAGACCTTGTAGAAGCTGTAGGTAATGTCCGGGAACAGCAGCGGCTTGTCCTGCTTGAAAAAGCCCAGGAACAGGTGCGCCAGCACCTCGTCGGAACCATTACCGACAAACACCTGCTCACGCTGTATGCCGTACCCCTCGCCCGAATAATAGTCGGCAATGGCCTGCTTGAGCTGACGGCTGTCCGGGTCCGGGTAAAGCCGCAGGCGCTCATCGGCCTGCTCACGGATGGCGTCGATCACCTTCGGCGACGGGCCCAGCGGGTGCTCGTTGGTGTTGAGTTTCACCAGCTTGCTCATGGTCGGCTGCTCGCCGGGCACATAGGGCTCCAGCTGATGAACAAAGTCGCTCCAGTATTGGCTCATAGACCTTTCAAACCGTAAACGCCAAAGATGTATTTACCACAGAGGTCACGGAGAACACAGAGTCAAAAACCTGCGTCCCGGAACCGCCATAACACTCAGAGAACCGGGATGGTTTTCTCTCTGGGTTCCCGGTGATCTCTGTGGTGAAAACTATTTCTTGATCCTGAATTCCGCGCTGCGCGCGTGGGCGGTGAGGCTTTCACCACGGGCCAGCGGCGAGGCGATTCTGGCCAGGTCGCTGGCGCCGGCCGGCGAGCAGCCGATCAGCGAGCTGCGCTTCTGGAAATCGTACACCCCCAGCGGCGAGGAGAAACGCGCCGTGGCGCTGGTGGGCAGCACGTGGTTGGGGCCGGCGCAGTAATCGCCCAGCGCTTCCGGGGTATGGCGCCCCAGGAAGATGGCGCCGGCGTGGCGAATCTTCTGTGCCCATTGTTCGGCATCGTCCACCGACAGCTCCAGGTGCTCGGAGGCGATGGTGTTGGCGATGTCGATGGCCTGGTCCAGGTCCTTCACGGCAATCAGGGCGCCGCGGTTTTTCATGGAGCTGCGGATGATGGCTTCGCGCTCCAGGGTCACCGCCAGTGTCTCCATGGATTCGGCCACCTGCTTGAGAAAGCCTTGATCCGGGCACAGCAGGATGGCCTGGGCTTCCTCGTCGTGCTCCGCCTGAGAGAACAGGTCCATGGCGATCCAGTCCGGGTCGGTCTTGCCATCGCACACCACCAGAATCTCCGACGGGCCGGCGATCATGTCGATGCCCACCTTGCCGAACACCTGACGCTTGGCTTCAGCCACATAGATGTTGCCCGGGCCGACAATCTTGTCGACCGCCGGCACCGTCTCGGTGCCGTAGGCCAGCGCCGCCACCGCCTGGGCGCCGCCCACGGAGATAAAGCGGTCCACACCGGCAATGGCGGCGGCCGCCAGCACCATGTCGTTGAGCTCACCACCGGGGGCCGGTGACACCATGATGATCTCCGCAACCCCGGCCACCTTGGCCGGCAGGGCATTCAT
>JAWVWY010000208.1:0-3663 GCA_033723495.1 Alcanivorax sp.
AACCAGGTGATCCATCTGGCCGCAGTGCTGGAGGATTCCGGTGATCGGGCCCGTGATTACGATATCGATGTCAACGGCACCCGTAATGTGCTGGATGCCTGCGCCGCCACCGGCGTGCAGCAACTGATCGTCACCAGCTCCGGGGCCGCCTATGGCTACCATCAGGACAACCCGGCCTGGATAGACGAGCAGGCGCCGCTGCGGGGCAACCCGGAATTCCCCTACTCGGATCACAAGCGTCTGGTGGAAGAGATGCTGGCCGATTACCGCCAGCGTTATCCGCAGCTCAAACAGTTGATCTTCCGCCCCGGCACCGTGTTGGGGGCCGGCACTCGCAACCAGATTACCGCCCTGTTCGAGCGGCCCCGTTTGCTGGCCATTGCCGGCGCACCGTCGCCCTTTGTCTTTATCTGGGACCAGGATGTGGTCGGCGCCATTGTTCAGGGCGTGGAGCGCGAGGCGGCGGGCATCTACAACCTGGCCGGCGATGGCGCGCTCACCCTGCGGCAACTGGCGAACATTCTCAACAAGCCGCGACTGGTGGTGCCGGCGGCATTGCTGCACGCCGCCCTGTGGCTCGGTCGGCGTACCGGCCTCAGTCGCTATGCGCCAGAGCAGATCAACTTCCTGCGCTACCGGCCGGTGCTCAGTAATCGTCGCCTGAAAGAGGAGTTTGGTTTTATGCCGGCGAAAACCTCCGAACAGGCCTTTCGTTTTTACCTCAACGGTGCCAGTCAGCGGGAGGCATCATGAAAACGGTACTGATTACCGGCGCCGCCAGCGGCCTGGGCTGGGCCATGAGCCGGGTAGCCTTTGAGCGCGGTTACCGGGTGCTGATGACCGATATCAATACGATCATGCTGCAGGCCCGTGCCGAGGTGCTGGCGGAACGGGACCCGGCGCGAGTGGCCTGGCGGGAACTGGATGTCACCGACAGCCAGGCGTTGCAACAGCTGGTGCTGTGGCTGCAGGAACAGGGCGAGCGGCTGGATGTGTTGATCAACAATGCCGGCATCACCCACCGCTCCCAGGCGGCGCGAACCACCATGGGCGTGTTCCGGCGCGTCATGGCGGTGGACTGGCAGGCGCCGGTGGAGTTGTCACTGGCGTGCCTGCCGTTGCTACGAGACAGCGGCGGCACCATCGTCAATATTGGCTCCATGGCCGGCTGGATGCCGGTGCTGGGGCGGGCCGGCTATTGCAGTGCCAAGAGCGCGCTGGCGCAGTTTTTCGAAGTGCTGCGTGCGGAAGTGGCGCCGGATGGCATCGACGTATTGATGGTCTACCCCAGTTTTCTGGAAACGCCGATCGAGCAGAATGCCCTGGGCGGTGACGGCAAGCCGGCGTCCCACCGGCGTTCCATGGTCGGGCGCATGCAGAGCCCGGAATGGATGGCCCTGCGCACCTTCGATGCGCTGGCCGCCAAACGCAAACGGTTGTTCCCCGACCGCTTCACCTGGCTGGCCAGCCTGCTCTGGCGGCTGGCACCGGATCTCTATCAGCGCCTGATGGTGCGTCGCTTCGCCAGCGAACTGGAGCACTGAGTGGTCGCCCTGATGAGTCCGCCCTGGCTGTGGCTGGGGTTGTGCGTGTTGATTGCCTTTACCACCGAAGCCATGACCGGCTTCGGCAGCATCGTCATCGCCCTGTCGCTGGGCGCGCTGCTGCTGCCCATCGGCACCTTGTTGCCGGTGCTGGTGCCGCTCAATCTGATCATGAGCGGCTATTTCAGCTGGCGCTACCGCCATCGGGTGCACTGGCCGACCCTGTGGCGGCTTATCCTGCCGTTGATGGTCATCGGCACCCTGGCTGGCTATGCGCTGCGCCCCTGGCTTGGCGAGAAGCACCTCAAGTCCCTGTTCGGCGTGTTGGTGCTGTGGTTCAGCCTGCGCGAACTGTGGCGCAGCATACGTGGCCTGCATCCGCGCCCCCATGGTCGCCTTGAGGCCCGCGGCTGGACCCTGCTGGCCGGTATTACCCACGGGCTGTTCGCCTCCGGTGGGCCGTTGCTGGTGTATGCGCTCAGTGGCCTGGCGCTGGACAAGGGCCGCTTCCGGGTTACCCTGATCCTGGTCTGGTTTTGCCTCAACAGCCTGCTAACTCTGGTGTTTGCCCTGGATGGCAGCCTGGTGCCGGCACTGCCTCACCTGCTGGTGCTGGTGCCGGTGGTGTTGCTGGCCATGGCGCTGGGCGAATGGTTGCATCACCGGGTCGACGAGGGTCGCTTTCGCCAGCTGGTGTTCGTGGTGCTGACGCTGGCCGGGCTGGCGCTGGCCTGGCCATGAGCCGGGCCGTGACACAGGTGCTTTTTCCCGGCGGCGTCAGGCCCTAGTATCAAGGGAGTCCACGACAGGGGAGAGGGTATGTCCACGGTGGAAATCAGGCCGGTCACCGGCATCGCAGTGGAGCCCTGGCTGGAAGAGCTGGCGGCGCTACGCATCGAGGTGTTTCGCGATTTTCCCTATCTCTATGACGGCTCGCTGGCCTATGAGCGGGACTATCTCGACCGTTATGCCCAGTCCGACCGCAGTGTCTTCGTGCTGGCGCTGGAGTTCAACCGGCTGGTGGGCGCCGCCACCGCCCTGCCGCTGGAGGATGCCGATCAGGACTTTCAGGCGCCTTTCCAGCAGGCCGGCCTGCCCGTTGAGCAGGTGTTCTACTTTGGCGAATCGGTATTGCAGCAGCCCTACCGTGGCCAGGGCATTGGCCATCGCTTCTTCGATCTGCGTGAACAGTATGCTGCGGACTTCGGTTTCGACATCACCGCCTTCTGCGCGGTGGAACGTGCCGCCGATGACCCGCGCAAGCCGGCCGGCTACCGGTCACTGGAGCCGTTCTGGCGCGACCGGGGTTACCACCCCAGGGCGGACCTCAAGGCCCATTTTGCCTGGGCCGATGTGGGGGAGAGTGAGCCCAGCGAGAAGACGCTGGGGTGCTGGTTACGGCAGGCTTGAGGCTTGCAGACCAAGCGAATTCATACCTGTTACGGCCCAATATTTTATGTTTCTCTATGCTGTTTTGTGGAAATTTAATCAGGGACACGCAGAAATTTAATCAACCAAAAGCATAAATCACCATCCGGCCAGGCTTTGGCCTGCCACCCACTGTCGTCCGGTGTTTTTCGCGTATTTCTTGATTTTCTCAAACGCTCCTATGGCTATCGGGTGCCGCCGCTTGCCTGGCTTCATATGTGCCAGCCACGCATTTTCATCTATTCCCAGACGATCCAGCACGCTCGCTGCCTGTGTTGAGATAGCCCCTCGCCTGTCATCACGAAGCGCACGCCCGGTGCTGTCCACCAATTCCAGATAATCCATGAATCTGAAACGACATACTGTGTCGTCATGGTCTGCGTCTGCATTTTCCGCAGCCACCAGGGGAAGAAGAGACGGCCTTGGCTTGTCACTGCAGTGCCGAACGGCTTCACATCTCTGTTGAATAGAGGTGTAATCTGATGCTTCCGGGTTATCAGCCATATCGGCACGTACAGGATTAAGATCCACATAGGCCATGCATTGCAGTACTGCTTTTTCATCAAGCAATGCCTGGCACTTGTAACGGCTTTCCCAGAAGCGGCCCTTGCAGCAGTCTTCTTCGTTGGCTTTACGGGCCAGATGCTCATTCAGACACTTCATGAACCAGCCAAGGTCATAAAGCCGCTCA
>JAWVWY010000209.1:0-3619 GCA_033723495.1 Alcanivorax sp.
AAGTCGAGACCGCAAAGAACTGTCGCTGAATGAACAGAAACGGGAACAGTGGCAGAAGAGCTTTGACAAGCAACGCCTGGCTATTGAGAACGCTCGTCGCAAGTACCGTGGCGAGAAGCCCCTGGCGGACATTGAGGCACTGCGTGATCAGGAAAGGGAACGTGCTTTGGACCCGGAGAGCGAAACGGATTCCCTGAAAAAGGATCCCTACATCAAGGAGTCTGGAGAAATTCTCGGCGATCTGATGGATTTGATGAACAAGCCGATTGTCGCCAAGGAAGACTAGAACAGACTGCCTTCCGCATCATGAAGCCGGCCTCGCGCCGGCTTCTTTTTTTCAGGCCATTGCCTTGAAACCCCAGCTGGACGGGTCCTGCCCAAGTCCGATTTTGAGCGTTCTGCGCCCCAGCCGATGGTTAGCCATTTCCATCCAGCGCTTGGCCGGGTCCGGTAACAGCCGCATGCCCAGGCTGGCCGTGGCAATCGCGCTGCGCAGCACATGCAGCGCGGCTGTTGCCGACTCGCTACTCTTGATCTTGAGGTCATCGGCCACCTGCTCGCCGATCAGGTAACGGCTCACCGCCAACAGCGTCGGATAGGAAAGGTGAAAGGGGGGCTTGTTCGCCATACTCCGTAACAGTGCCTTGGCCAGCAATTCACTATCCCCCGTGGGCTGATAAAGGTGCGAGGTAAGCTGTAGCGCCAGAATTTCCTGCTCCTCGATGCTGGCCGTCAGCAACGCCTCATCCACCCCCAGCACATAGCCGGCATAGCGCCAGAAATAATGCATTGACTGGTGTTCGCGTTGACTGATCTTGAGGCCAAGGCGACGCAGGCCCCGCACCACCATGAAATCAAATTCCAGAATGGTACCGGCCATGTCTTCCTGGTTGATAGGAAGGTCATAATAGCTGACCGGCCAGCGCCCCCGGCTCTGCAAATGCAAGCGCACAGCAGCATGCAACAGCCGAACTTCCATCAAGGTTCGATGACCGATACTGCCCGGGCGAATTCCCTGCGGGCCGGCGATATTGTGCAGCATCTGCCCGGTTTCGTAGATGCGCCGTGACACATCCTTCTGTAACCGACCGGTTGCCACCAGCACCTGGGCGGGCTTGTTGTGCGCATAGCCTTCCACCAGGCTCGAACACATCAACACCAGCCCCTGCAGGGCGCCATGGCGACGATACATACGGCGCCCCAGCTCCATCTGCTCAAAATTCACCCAGTCAGGCACCCGGCAGCAATGCGCCAGAAAATCGGCAAAGACGCCCCCTTCGACAACAGCCCGGCGCTCCACCTCGTCCAGCAAGGCCGACGGCCGCATTGCGCCGAGCTGCTCGACACAGCGATCCGCCAGTGGATCCTGAACCTGACGCCATTTTTCAAGGCGCTGGTGGGAATAACGGTCCCACCAGACGGATTCTGTTGGCGTCTGGGGTCCTTGCCGGTAACGTTTCAATTCCTGTGGCGTGGCCATGAATGTGACTCCTGCTAACCTGGGCAAACACAGAACTCATCAGTTCTATAGGTACGCTAGAGCGCCACATCCAACCGGTCACCGCACTAAACAGAGAAATCTGTTACCCCCTCGATAAGCATGTTAATCAGCCATTGCGGTGCATCCAGAGGGAGGTCATGTCCGGCCTGCGGGTGTACCTTGATGGGCAACTGCCATGCCTTTGCCAGCGATTGTGAGCACTTCGGACTCACCAGACGGTCCCCACCGGCACTGATAATCTGCACCGGGACCTGCTCCGGCAGGCTAGCCGGCGCCCGATATCGGGCTGCCGCCCATAGCTGGCGCAGGCTATTAATCAGTGAGACCGGGTACTGCCTGGCATAACCGGCCCATTTTTCAGCCAGTACCTGCAGAAATTCCTCGTCATTGAGATTGGAAGTAATCTCCAGAATCGTCAGCTCCTTGCGCAGCGGGTCACGGTTGAATACCGCATCCCGCAACAGCCGCCCGTAGTTGGCGGCTCGCAACCGCTGCCAAAATGGGCTGAAGCGGCTGGCGCTGGTATTGATCAAGGCCGCAAACGCCACGTCCTCGGGCGCCTGACTGAGCCATTGCACCGCCATCATGGCGCCCAGCGACAATGCCACTACATGAAAGGGGCCTTGCACCCCTCGCTCACGTAGCTGGTCCCGCACGCTGGCAACCATGGCTTCAACGTGGGCGGGGCTGTCTTGCTGGTACAGCTCACCGTTACCCGGCAGGTCAAGCAATATCACCCTGTCCTGCGGCAAGGCGGCCTGCAGACGCACCGGAAAATCCTCCCAGTGACGCTTTTCACGGACCAACCCCCGCAGCAGCAACCAGGTTCTTGCCATCTCTGTTCTCCTTTTTCCTGACAAGCGTCAACAATGACCCTCAAGGGAATCCGGGCTAGAATGCCACCGGCTTTCAAGAAGGCAACTGGAGTTTCCTCGCGCATGACACGTAAAACCGTAAAACGGGTAAAAACCGGCTCAATTGAACGGCGTTTTTCACTCGCCAAGGCCGGCTTCCTGGCCGGTGCACGCTACGCCACCGCCAGTGCCGGAACTTTTTTTACCCCCAAGGACCAGCGGGAAGCGCGACGCAAGGAGAACCTCTCCGCCCGGGCCCGGGAACTGGCGGATGAGCTGGGCCAGCTCAAGGGTTCGGTGGTCAAAATCGGCCAGATGATGGCGCTTTTTGGCGAACATTTCTTGCCTGAAGAAGTCACCGCTGCCCTGCACACCCTTGAAAACCAGACCTCATCGCTGGAATGGTCTGCGATCGAGAAGCACCTGGAGCGGGAACTGGGCGAACGCAAGCTGGACGAGCTGGAGGTTGATCCGGTGCCACTGGGAGCGGCATCCCTGGCCCAGGTGCACAAGGCTATTCGCAAGTCCGATGGCCGGGAACTGTGCCTGAAGATCCAGTATCCCGGGGTGGCCGATGCCATTGATTCGGATATGCGGGCGCTGGTTCGCCTACTCAAGCTGAGCCATCTGGTACCCATCACCGACCAGTTCAACCAATGGCTGGATGAAGTGCGTGAAATGCTGCGCCGGGAAGTGGACTACGACCTGGAAGCCCACACGACCCGGCATTTTCGCAAGATTCTCGCCGATGACCCGCGCTTTGTCGTGCCGGAAATCATCGATGAGTACTCCAGCCACAACATCATGTGCATGACCTTCGAGCATGGCATTAGTGTCAACGACCCGGCGGTACTGGAACTTTCCCAGCAACGTCGCAACTTTATTGGTCGTGCCATCATGGAGCTGTGCTGCCGCGAAGTCTTTGAATGGAACAAGATGCAGACCGACCCGAATTTCGGCAACTATCTGCTGAGAATCGGGGACGCCACCGACCATGACCAAATCGTGCTGCTGGATTTCGGCGCCATTCGGGATTTTGACGATGATGTGCTTGGCTCGGGCCGGGAAATGATCCGAGCCTCCTACCATCACGATGCCGAGCGACTCAAACGCGCCATGGCAGCACTGGATTTTCTCTCCGACAACCCGCCAGCCCGGTTGCTGGAAGACTTTTCAGCGCTGTGCTTTGAAGCCATCGAAGTTCTTCAAGACCCCGAGCGCTTCCCTCCTCCCGCCCACGTACTCAATGCCAAAGGCGAATACC
>JAWVWY010000210.1:0-3595 GCA_033723495.1 Alcanivorax sp.
CCGATTATCAGCCGCCATGTTATCTGGTCGACCGGGTGACGCTGGACGTGGATATTCACCCCGGGCAGACCACGGTGACCAGTGCGCTGACGCTGCGGCATAACCCGGCGTCGTCCCAGGACGCCGGAGAACTGATACTCAATGGTGAGGGGTTGTCGATCGAATCCCTGGCCGTGGATGACCAGCCCCTGCCGGTTGACGATTATCAATATGATGGTCAGTCGCTGACACTGCGGAATCTGCCGCCACAGTGCGTGCTGACCTCGGTGGTGACCATCGAGCCGGAAAAGAATACCGCGCTGGAAGGGCTTTATCGCTCCAACGGTATGATCTGCACCCAGTGTGAGGCGGAAGGGTTTCGCCGTATTACGTTTTTCCCTGATCGCCCCGATGTGCTGGCCCGTTTTACCACCACGGTACGGGCTGACAAGGCGTCTTACCCGTTGCTGCTGTCCAACGGCAATCCGGTGGCCCAGGGCGAAGAGGGCGGCCGGCACTGGGTGACCTGGGAAGACCCGTTCCCCAAGCCCTGTTACCTGTTCGCGCTGGTGGCCGGCGACCTGGCTTGCCTGGAAGACAGCTTTACCACCGCCTCCGGTCGCCGTGTGGCGTTACGTTTGTATGCCGAGCACCGGGATCTCGACAAGCTTGGCCATGCCATGGAATCGCTGAAAAATGCCATGCGCTGGGACGAGCAGACCTATGGCCGTGAATACGATCTGGATATCTACATGATCGTGGCGGTCAGCCATTTCAATATGGGGGCCATGGAGAACAAGGGGCTCAATATCTTCAACACCGCCTGTGTGCTGGCCCACCCGGATACTACCACCGATGCCGGCTTCCAGCGGGTCGAGTCGGTGGTGGCCCACGAGTACTTCCACAACTGGTCCGGCAACCGGGTCACTTGTCGAGACTGGTTCCAGCTCAGCCTCAAGGAAGGCTTCACCGTGTTCCGTGACCAGAGCTTTTCCGCGGATATGAACTCCGCTGCCGTCAAGCGGGTCGAGGACGTGGATTTTCTGGTCAACTACCAGTTCCCGGAAGATCAGGGCCCCATGGCCCACCCGGTGCGGCCGGCGCAGTACCAGAAAATCGATAATTTCTACACCCTGACCATCTACGAGAAGGGCGCCGAGATTGTCCGCATGCAGTACAACCTGCTTGGGCCTGAGGCGTTTCGTCGTGCCACTGATCGTTACTTTCAGCAGTTTGATGGCCAGGCTGTGACCTGCGATGACTTTGTGGCCTGCATGGAAGCGGAGTCCGGTCTGGACCTGGCCCAGTTCAAACGCTGGTACAGCCAGGCGGGTACGCCGGTGTTATCGGTATCCGATGAATACCGTGATGGCCGCTATACCCTGAATTTCCGGCAGCATACTCCCGCCACCCCGGGACAGCCCGACAAGCAGCCGTTGATGATCCCGGTGAAACTGGCCCTGCTGGATGCGGCCGGTGACTCGCTGGTGCTGGATGAAAATGGCAATACCGAAACCGTGGTGGTACTGGATCAGGCCGAGCAAACGGTCAGCTTCGCCGTGCCGGAAAAGGTGACGCCGTCGCTGCTGCGCGGCTTCTCCGCGCCGGTGGTACTGGATTACGACTACCGCGAAGAGCAACTGGCCAGTCTGCTGGCCCACGACAGCGATGGTTACTGTCGCTGGAGTGCCGCCCAGCGGCTCTATTTTGCTGCCCTCGACCGGCTGGTAGCGGACCCGGATCTGGCGGAGCGCGAGGCGCAGGGGCTGCAACCGGTTCTGCAGAGCGTGATCGCCCGTGCCGATGAGGATCCGGCCGAGGCCGCCCTGTTGTTGTCGTTGCCCGGCCAGGTGGCCCTGGGGGACCGTCATTCACCGCTCGATCCGGCTGCCGTTCATCGGGCGCATCAGGCCCTGCAGGCCGCACTGGGGCAGGCACTGGCGCCGCAATGGCGGCAGCTTGTCGCGCATTGGGCGGCGGAAACGTTCCAGATGGATGGAATCGCCATGGGAGGCCGTCAGCTGCGCCTGCTGGCGCTCAATTATCTGGCGGCCGGGCAGGGGGAGGAGGTCGTTGATACCCTCATGGCCCTGTTTCGTCAGCCTCTGTGCATGACCGAAGAGCTGGGGGCATTACGGATTCTGGTTCACCATGGTCTGAGCGGTGCCGAGCAGGCGCTGGCTGTTTTTGCCGAGCGCTGGAAGGACGAGGCCCTGGTCATGGATCAGTGGTTCGCGGTGCAGGCCGGCGTTCCGGCGGAGCAGACCGTGGCCCGGGTTCAGGCGCTGATGGCACATGACGCCTTCGAGTGGACGTTGCCGAACCGGGTCAGGGCGCTGGTCGGTACCCTGGTCAATGGCAACCCGGTGGCCTTCCATGCCGCCGACGGCAGTGGTTACCGGCTGTTTGGCGATGCGCTCAAGCGTCTGGACGGCATCAATCCACAGGTGGCGGCGCGCCTGGCCAATGGCGCGGCCCGTCTGCGGCGCCTGGAGGCGGGGCGTCAGCAGTTGCTGGCCAGTAATCTGGACAGGGTGCTGGAAGGCGCCTCGGATAATGTTGGCGAAGTACTGCAACGGATCCTGCAAACGTCCTGATTTGCATATCCGGTGACCCGCCGGTCGTCACAGTTTCGACCGGTGGGTCGCAGTTAGGGATTTATTTTTCTTAAGGATATGTAAGAATTAGGTACTAGCCTTGAAGGGGTGTGCTAGGACAGGTATGGGACCCTGGCACCGGCTCGGGAATCACCGTCTTCGGGGTAAAACAATAAAGCCATGCGCAAGGCAACTCGGAGTAGCTGAATGAATAATAACCACCTGCGTAAAACCAGGCTGGCGGTGGCGATCGCCAGTATCACGACCCTTGGCGGGGTTTCTCTGTCGGCATCTGCCGCTCAACTACAGTTTGATAACCCGGATCTATCCGGGCGCATTGATACCACCTTGTCCGCTGGGGCGTTATTCCGCACCCAAAGCCAGGACCCCATGCTGGCGGCCACCGGTGATGTGGTTGAAATGACCAAGAAGGGCTATGGCTCCCAGATCAACAAGAACGATGCCGAAAACAATTTCGACACCGGTCTTGCCTCGCTGGTCTACAAAATTACTCCTGAGCTGGATGTCAGCTGGCAGAACCGCTACGGCATGTTTTTGCGCGGTACTGCCTTCTACGACGCCATGATCATGGGGGGTCACAGTGATGGCGGTGTGCTGAATCCTTCCGCGCCTTTCGTGCCGGCGAACGGGTTTACCCGCTACGCGACCTACTCCGACTATGCCAACAACGGTACCGGGGGGGATTTCACCCGTGATGCCGAGCGTTATGCCGGTCAGCGGGCGCGCTTGCTGGATGCCTATGTGTGGGGCAACGTGGATCTGTTTGACCGTCCGTTGAACCTGCGACTGGGTCGCCAGGTGATTAACTGGGGCGAGGCGCTATTCATGCAGGGTGGTGTGAACACTGCCAACTACTATGACCTCAATGCCCTGCGGCTGCCTGGCGCCGAGCTCAAGGAAGCGCTGCTGCCGCTGGGGAGCTTCTATTTTTCCTATGGCATGACCGACAACGCCACCGTGGAAGGCTTCTATCAGTTTGAATGGAAGAATTCCGAGGA
>JAWVWY010000211.1:0-3593 GCA_033723495.1 Alcanivorax sp.
CGGGCCGGCTGGACCGAAAAGGGCTGGGATTTCTATCTGGCCAACCCCTGGTTCCACGCCAAGATAACCCTGTTCATCCTGATCGTCCTGTTGAGCCTCTATCCCACCAAGGTCTTTCTGGGCTGGCGCAAGACCATTGCCGCCGGCCATATGCCGGAGATCGACGAGGGCCTGCAGTCGCGCTTGCGGGGCGTGCTTGTCACCGAGTTGCATCTGCTGGTGCTGATGCCGATTCTGGCGGCGATGATGGCCCGGGGTGTGGGGATGACGCCATGACGCAAGCGAAGCGGGTGACACTGGCGTTTACCGGTGCCTCCGGGGCGCCGTATGGTCTGCGCCTGCTGCAATGTCTGCTGCAGGCCGACTGCGAAGTGTTCGTGATTCTTTCCAAGGCGGCACGGGTGGTGATCGGCACCGAAACCGACCTGAAACTGCCCGCCGGCACCGGCGCGGCGCAAACCGCCCTGCGTGAATGGGTCGCCACCGACAGGGGGCAACTGGTGGTCTGTGGCCTGGAACAATGGACTGCGCCGGTGGCCTCCGGCAGCGGCGCGCCGTCGGCCATGGTGGTGTGTCCCTGTTCCACCGGCACCCTGTCGGCCATCGCCTGTGGCGCCAGTGACAACCTGATCGAACGGGCGGCGGATGTGGCCATCAAGGAAGGGCGCAAGCTGATTGTGGTGCCCCGGGAAACACCGTTCTCCGCCATTCACCTGGAAAACATGCTCAAGCTGGCCCGTTTGGGGGTGACCATCATGCCGGCGGCGCCGGGCTTCTACCATGGGCCGCAAGGTGTCGAGGACCTGGTGGATTTCATGGTGGCGCGGCTGCTGGATCACCTGGGCCTGGCACAGTCACTGGTGAAACGCTGGGGCGAATAACCCGCCCTTGTCGCCGTCTCAATGCACCAGCAGGTGCCCCACCAGGCCCAGGGCAAATCCGCTTACCGCGCCCAGCGGCGGAGCCCAGTGAGCCTTGAGCGGTACCTGCGGGGCGATGTCCTGAAACACCAGATAGAGAATCCCGCCGCTGGCAAACAGCATGATGGCGCCAAGCAAATAGGGCATGTCAGCCAGTACCACAAAACCCAGTGCGGCACTGAGCGGGCCGAGCAGCGCGAGGCCGGCAAAGGTCAGGATGATCTTGCCCGCTGACAGCGTGCTGTCCGGGTTATTGCGCATTTCGCGGAAGGCATTGAAGCCTTCGGGCAGATTCTGCAGACCGATCAGAAAGGCCAGCAGCAGGGCCTGCTTGCCGCCCAGCGCCAGGGCCGCGCCCAGGGCAATGGCTTCGGGCACGAAATCCAGCAGCATGGCCAGCAATTGCGACAGCGCGCCGCCGCGGGCGGCCAGGGCCCGGTCCACCAGCATGAACACCAGGCCACCACCGACAAATAGCACAGTGGCGGAAACCGCGTTGTGGTGGCGGGCGCCTTCCGGTACCAGTACCAGCGCCACCGCTGCCAGCAGAGCGCCACCGCCAAAGGCGATCACGGCGTGGCGCACTTCTTTTTCCAGCCAGTCGCGCACGATATGTTCCCGGGCGGCCAGCACCGCACCCACGGCCATGCTCAGGCCGGCCAGCAGGCTCAGTACCAGGGCCAGGTGTAATGGTGTCATCATCGCTTTCCTCCCGAGGGGGTGTCGTGGGGGGGTACAGGGCCGGGGCGTCCATGGCCGTCCCTGACGATTTGAACGGGGTCAGTATAAAGCGGGCTCAGCGTTGGTCCAGGGTGTAGCTGAGGGGCACCGTGACCGAAAAGGGCACTGCCAGCTCAGCCGGGGGCGCCGGGAATCGCAGCTGTTGCAGAAGGCGTTTGGCGGCCTGATCGAGAAGGTGGCTGCCCGAGCTGCTGATGACCTCAACCCGGTCACTGCGCCCATCGGCGTTAATAGCGAAGCGCAGGGTTACCACCCCCTGTTGATGCCGTAGCCGGGCGCGCCGTGGGTACCGCTTGTGTCGTTCTATCTGTTCTCGCACACCTGCCAGATAGTGGTCACGCACAGGGCCATCATCCGCCCTCTGCGCCGGCGGCCGCTCATCAGTCGTCGTGGCGGTTCGGCTGGCCTCATTTGAGGGTGGCAGATCCCGGGGCTTTCCGTTGCGCTGGGTGGACGCAGCGTTATGGTTATCAATGGCGACAGGAGCTACCGGGGCCGGCGTGGCTTTGCGCTGCGGCGTGGCGGAGGGCTCTGGCCCGGTCGCCGGCGAGCGGGCTGGCCGTGCAGGGGGCGGCGTCGGGGAGGGCGGCGTCGTTACCTGTGGTGCGGATGAGGCTGGGGGCGCCGACACGTCGAGGGTGACCTGGCGGGTATCGGCTGGTGGCAGTGTGCTGAGTGTCATCAACCGGGGAGCAATGAGGGTCAGCAGGACGGCATGGGCCGCCACGGCAATCAGCCAGGCAAGAACTTGTCGTTGACGCTCACTCATGGGCCGGCTCGTCACGGGTCTTCAGGCGCACTTGCCATGCCGCGGAGGCAGGCGGTGCTGCTAGCGGCGCAATTGTTCCATGGACAGCCGCCACGGACCAGAGGCTATGGTCAGGGCATGTTGTGGCGCGGTAACGCCATGATGCTAACAGGCGGGCATTACCGGGAAGACAATAACAGCGAAAGGTCTTTACCGTTATTGTCTTCCCGCAGGGGGCACCCTACTCCTGGCCGGAGAGAGCTATTTTTTCAACAGCCGATAGTTCAGGTTGGAGTCAATCCGCTTGCCGTCCTTGTCCAGCATTTCGATGGCGTTGACGGCATCCTTGAGATACTGACGCTTACCACTCGGGTCTTGCGGATTGATAGTGAAAATCCGGTATTCAGTGGTGCCTCGAACCTTGCTGGTGCTATCCCAGTCGCCCCGTTCGATCGCACTAAGGGTAACGGTGGAGCCTTTCAGATACTCCTCACGCAATTCAAAGCGGGTAGGGTTGGCAAACTGGTCGCGGTACAGGACCAGCGTGGTGCGAATGCCGGAGCAATCCGCGCAGGGCAGCATGCCACTGTAAGTGGTTTTCTGTGCGGTCGGATTTGCCGGTTCAGGCGGCGGTGCACTCTGACAGCCTGCCAGAGCCAGGCCACTGAGCATGGCCACCACTGCGATGGTCTTTTTCATTGCTAATGACTCCCTAAAATCGATATTCCCTTACCGGGCTTCCTATTATGAGCATGACAGCAGAAATTGGTTCGGGACTTTAACAATGTTTGACACGAATTAGAGGCCCTTTGCCAGCCTGGTCCCCGAAGCTGTGCAGTTGTCGCCTTGTCGGACGGCGATTGCATCACGGTTATGGTCCCGCGGAACAGGGTTCAACATCATTGTGGAAAAGGGGGCAGGGGTAACGCCTTGTGGCGCTTGCTGGCGCCGCAGGCGTCTGTTGACCCGGCTCTGCAGGGCCTGAAAAACCATGGCACAGAGAATGAACGCAATGGAGAAATAGACAAGAACCATAGTGCAACTGCTCTGCTGATTTTTTGCCAAGCCTAGGCAGTGGGCCGTTAATGGAATAGTCGGGCTTTGTTATGTGTTGTGTAAGTAATGTAGCCGTGAGGTTTGCATCATCGACAGGTTAGCGTCGGGAAGGTCGCCTTGCCTCAAAA
>JAWVWY010000212.1:0-3584 GCA_033723495.1 Alcanivorax sp.
CAAGATGGGCAGTGCCGTCGGCTCTGCCGCCGGCGCCTATGCGGCCAACAAGGCGCTGAGCAATGTGCCCTTTGTGGGCGGTTTTCTGGGCTCCAAGGTAGGCAAGGAAGTCGGGCGTTCCGCCGCCATCAGTGCGGTAGGGGGCATGGACTATATCCGCCGCACCTCCGATCAGTCATTCCGCAGTCTGCCGGACATGGCGCGGTATCTGAAGGCATCCTACGGGACAGACAGCAATTTTCAGCAGGCGGTGAAAGCGGCGAACGAGATCTACCCGGGCCTGTTGCGGGCGGTGTCCTCGGCAAAATAGGGGGGCTGGCGGGCATGACCGCGCCAGACGCGGCAGGTAAAATCGTGCTGCGAATGGCGTGGTTTTGTGTGGCAAGCTAGAGGATATAGCGGCTCAGGTCCTCGTCGCCGGCCAGCTCACCCAGGTAGCGGTCCACCGCTTCCGCATCCAGTACCAGTGGCTTGTCATGGTACTGGGTGGCCAGGGAGTCGGCGTCAAAGCTGATCTCTTCCAGCAGTTTTTCCAGCACCGTGTGCAGGCGGCGGGCACCGATGTTTTCGGTGCGCTCGTTGACCTGCCAGGCCACCTCGGCAATGCGGCGAATGCACGAATCGGTGATTTCCAGTTTGAGCCCCTCGGTTTCCAGCAGTGCCTTGTACTGCTCGGTGAGTGAGCACCTGGGCTCGGTGAGGATGCGCTGGAAATCTTCCGGGCTAAGGGCGCTCAGCTCCACGCGGATCGGCAGACGGCCCTGCAGTTCCGGGATCAGGTCGCTGGGCTTGGCCAGGTGAAAGGCGCCGGAGGCGATAAACAGAATGTGATCGGTTTTCACCATGCCGTACTTGGTAGTGACGGTGGAGCCTTCGATCAGCGGCAGCAGGTCACGCTGTACGCCTTCACGGGACACGTCAGTGCCGCCGCCTTCGCCGCGCTTGGCAACCTTGTCGATTTCATCCAGAAACACGATGCCGCTGTTTTCCACCGCATCAACGGCCTGTACTTTCAGCTCGTCCTCGTTGACGAAGCGGGCGGCTTCCTCGTCACGGATCAGCCGGTAGGCTTCGCGCACTTTCAGTTTCTGGGTCTTGCGGCGCTGGTTGCTGCCCATCCTGGAAAACATCTGCTGCAGCTGGCTGGTCATTTCTTCCATGCCGGGCGGCGCCATGATGTCGATGCCACCACTGTGGCTGAGCACGTCGATCTCGATTTCCTTGTCATCCAGCTCGCCCTCGCGCAGTTTCTTGCGAAAGATCTGGCGGGTCTTGCTGTCGGTATTGTCCGCCGGGCTGCCGTCGTCGTTGCGGGCGGCCGGCAGCAGGGCATCGAGGATGCGCTCTTCGGCGGCGTCATCGGCCTGTTCGCCGACGCGGGCGATGGCTTTTTCACGCAGCATCTTGATGGCCATTTCCACCAGGTCGCGAATGATCGATTCCACGTCGCGGCCCACGTAGCCGACTTCGGTGAATTTGGTCGCTTCCACTTTCAGGAACGGGGCCTCGGCCAACTTGGCCAGGCGGCGGGCAATCTCGGTCTTGCCGACGCCGGTGGGGCCGATCATGAGGATATTTTTGGGAGCTACCTCGGCACGCATCTCGGCGGGTAGCTGCATGCGGCGCCAGCGGTTACGCAGGGCCAGGGCCACGGATTTTTTGGCGGCCGCCTGGCCGACAATGTGTTTGTTCAGTTCCTGAACAATTTCGCGCGGGGTCAGGTTAGGCATCGTATTACCAGCTCAATTCTTCAATGGTTTGCTGTTGGTTGGTGAAGACACAGATATTGCCAGCGATAGTGAGGCTTTTTTCGACAATCTCCTGTGCGCCCAACTCGGTATCGTTCAGCAGGGCAGTGGCGGCGGCCTGGGCATAGGGGCCACCGGAGCCGATGGCGATCAGGTCCTGTTCCGGCTCAATCACATCACCATTGCCGGTGATGATCAGCGAGGCTTCCTTGTCGGCTACCGCCAGCAGGGCTTCCAGGCGGCGCAGGGCACGATCGGTGCGCCAGTCCTTGGCCAGCTCCACGGCAGCCCGCACCAGGTGGCCCTGGTGTTTTTCCAGCTGTGCTTCAAACCGTTCAAACAGGGTAAAGGCATCGGCGGTGCCGCCGGCAAAACCGGCAATGACCTTGCCGTGAAAAAGTCGACGTACCTTGCGGGCATTGCCTTTCATGACGGTATTGCCCAGTGACACCTGGCCGTCACCGCCAATCACAACGCTGTTGCCGCGGCGTACGGATACGATAGTGGTCACGTATTAACTCCTGTGAATAGTGATCCTGCAGATGTGGGGCTATGGCCCGGGGATTCAAGGGGGGTTGGAATGTTGTTGGCCGGACATTGGCGCAGGGGACGAGGCGTATCGACTTGGGCAGGGCTCTGCAGGCATCACGCCGCCACCGCGTGCAGGCGTGGTGCGTGATGCCTGTCAGCGTCTACTTTTTCATCTTGATCGGCAGGGTCTCCACGCCATTGGCGGCGAGCTTGTCCTGGGCGCTGTGCATGGCGCTGACGCTGTTGTAGGGGCCGATCATGACGCGGTGCCAGGTGTCGCCATTATCCAGGCTGACGGCCTGCACGCTGGCTTCGAAACCCTTCAGGATCAGCTCGGCACGGCGCCGGTCGGCGTCGTCGCCACCCCGGAAGCTGCCGGCCTGCAGCATGTACTGCTCGTCGCTGTCATTGCTGCTGGCGGAGGCGGTGCTCTGGCTGGCCTGGTGGGAGATGCTGCTATGCTGGGTGGCAGCCGGTTTGCTGTCCGCTTTGGCCGGTTTGCGTTCCTCGTCGCGCTCGTTCTGGGGCACGATCACTTCCATTTTCGGCAGCACCGCATAAAAGTCGAACTTGGGCTCGTCCTTGTCGCCTTTCTTGGCGGTGTCCTTGTCCTTGGCGGCCTTGTCTGCCTTGGCGACCGGTTTCGGGGGGGTGACGGTGCTATGCACCGATTCCGGATGGGCCATCTGGGTCTTGCCCAGATGAAACAGGAAGGCCACGAACAGGCCCACCATCAGACCGGTAAACAGCCAGACCCAGCCTGGCACCTGACGTTGTGTGGCTTTGCTGTTGCGGCTGGCTGTCTTGCCGCGAGTGGAGCCGCGGCTGGCGCCGCGACGGGTGTTCTTGGCCATTACATGCGCTCCAGCGGGCTCAGGCCCAGCAGTTCCATGCCTTGCTTGAGGGTGCGTGCGGTGAGAGCGGCCAGTTTCAGGCGGCTCTGTTTCAGCGCCTCGTCATCGATGCTGAGAATCGGGCAGTGCTCGTAGAAGCTGGAAAACAGCCCGGCCACATCGTAAAGGTAGGCGCACAGCAGGTGTGGCTGCCCCTTGTCGGCCACACTGTGCAGCACTTCGCCAAACTGTACCAGTCGCGCGGCCAGCGCCTGCTCGGCGTCGTCGTTGAGCTGGAAGTCACCGCTCACCGCATCCATGGCCAGGCCGGCCTTGCGGAATACGCTGGCCACCCGGGTGTAGGCGTACAGCAGGTAGGGCGCGGTGTTGCCCTCGAAGCTGAGCATCTGGTCGAAATTGAAGATGTAGTCGCTGCTGCGGTTTTTGGACAGGTCGGCATATTTCACCGCGC
>JAWVWY010000213.1:0-3530 GCA_033723495.1 Alcanivorax sp.
AACCACGTACTGGATGAGGTGCTCGGTGATGACAGCGGCGTGACCGGCATGCGTATCAAGTCCACCAAGAGTGACAGCAGCAAGGATATTGAACTTCAGGGCGTGTTCATTGCCATTGGCCACAAACCCAACACCGATATCTTTGCCGGCCAGTTGGACATGAACAACGGTTACATCAAGATCCGCAGCGGCCTGGAGGGTAATGCCACCATGACCAGCGTGGACGGTGTGTTTGCTGCCGGCGATGTGGCTGACCATGTCTACCGTCAGGCGGTCACGTCCGCCGGCGCCGGCTGCATGGCCGCCCTGGATGCGGAAAAGTACCTGGACCACCTGAAAGGCTGATGGAGCCGGCGGATGATTCCCTGGTTACTGCCGGGGGGCGATTTTCCGCCCACCCATGATGCCCTCGCCGACCCGGATGGCCTGCTGGCTGCCGGCGGCGACCTGAGCCCGGAGCGCCTGCTCCGGGCTTACTGCCGGGGCATCTTCCCCTGGTATGACGCTGGCCACCAACCGATCCTGTGGTGGAGCCCGGCCCCTCGCTGTGTTTTCTGGCCCGAGGCCCTGCACCTGAGTCGCAGTTTGCAGCGACACCTGCGCCGTACCCCTCTAACCTTTACACTGGATCACCAATTCGACGCGGTGATGCGCGCCTGTGCAACCCCCCGTGCGGACGGGTTGGGGAGCTGGATCAGCGAGGAAATGTGCCAGGCCTATGGCCGCCTGCACCAGCTCGGTTACGCGCACAGTCTGGAAGTCTGGCAGGAGGATACCCTGGCCGGCGCGATTTACGGCGTCAAGCTGGGCGGCGTCTTCTTTGGTGAATCCATGGTATCCCCCAGGACCAATGGTTCCAAAAGTGCCCTGGCCGCCCTCACCTGCCTGGCGCCGTCACTGGGCATTCAACTGATTGATGCCCAGGTGGAAAACCCGCATCTGATGCGCATGGGCGCGCAGTTGATCCGACGTGACTATTTTGAAGCGCAGCTAACCCGGCTGATTCCGGGCAATCCAGCAGCTGAAAACTGGCCCCCGACCCGATGGCAGTGGCCCGAGCTGGTTGCCATCCACCAGCGAAGTGTCAACCGGGGGATTTAAGCGCCCCCGGCGACTGGGCTAAACTGACACCATGACCGATTTGTCCACATTGCGGTTTTTCCGCACTCCGGCCCACGCCTGCAGCTACCTGGAAGACCGCCAGGCCTCCACGTTGTTTGTCGACCCGCAGGCCACCCTGACCCCGGCGCTCTACAGTGAACTGAGCCAGCTGGGGTTTCGTCGTAGTGGCGATTATCTCTATCGTCCCCACTGCGACCGGTGCCAGGCCTGCATCCCGGCCCGGATACGTGTCGGGGACTTTCATCCACGGCGCCGCCACCGCCGCATTCTCAAACGCAACAACATGCTGGTGGTCAGCCGTGAGCCGGCCCGCTTCAGCCGTGAGTTCTATCGCCTCTATGCCAGCTACATTGATCATCGCCACGGTGACGGCGACATGTACCCGCCCTCCGAAGAGCAGTTCAACAATTTCCTGATCTGCGACTGGGCCGCCACCGAGTTCTACTGCTTCCGGGAACAGGGTCAACTGCGGGCCGTGGCGGTCACCGATCGCCTGGACGACGGGTTGTCGGCGGTCTACACCTTTTTCGACCCCACGCTGCAAGATCGCAGTCTCGGCGTCATGGCGCTGCTCTGGCAAATCGACCAATGCCGACGCCTTAACCTGCCCTATCTCTATCTGGGCTACTGGATTCGCCAATGCCAGAAAATGAACTACAAGAGTCAGTATCGGCCGCTGGAACTGTTGGTGCACGGCCACTGGCAAGAGCTGAAAAACGACTGATCCCCGCGCCTGCCCGACAACCCCTCGATCTTCCTTTGCAGGCCGCCGCCTTTTACGGCACAATTGCGCCTCGCTAACAGCCGGCAACCCAAGGTAATCATTGGATGGCGAAAGAAGAGCAGATTGAACTTGAAGGTGTAATCGTTGAAACCCTCCCGAACACCATGTTCCGGGTGAAGCTCGACAACGGTCACGTAATCACTGCCCACATCTCGGGCAAGATGCGCAAATTCTACATTCGCATCCTGACCGGTGACCGTGTGAAAGTGGAAATGTCGCCCTATGACCTTAGCAAGGGTCGCATCACCTTCCGGATGAAATAAGTCGTCACTGGCCCGCCTGGCGCGGACCCGGGACCACTAGAAAATACCCCTGCTTCATAAAGAACCAGGGGTATTTTTATGCCTGAGGGTTTTCAGTAGCTTGCTGATTACACAACGAACCCGGCCAATGCCGGGTTCGTTTGCCATCGAGGGGCCGGGCTGTCAGGCCGGTTCGGCCTGGGCTTCCTGCACCGACAGGGACAACTGATCCTCCTTGACCGAGACCTTGACCTGGCCTCCGGCCCGTGACAACTCGCCGAACAACAACTTTTCCGCCAGCGGCTTCTTGAGCTGTTCCTGAATCAGGCGCGCCATGGGGCGCGCACCCATATCCTTGTCGTAGCCCTGCTCTGCCAGCCACTGGCGAGCCTCTTCGTCCACATCCAGCACAACGCCACGCTCGTCCAGCTGGGCCTGCAACTCCACCAGGAACTTGTCGACCACACCCAGAATGACCTTGCTGGTCAGCGGCTGGAATTGCACCACACCATCCAGACGGTTACGGAATTCCGGGGTAAACACCTTCTTGAGCATTTCCATGCCGTCGGTGCTGTTATCCTGCTCGGTGAAACCAATGCTGCGTTTGTTGAGCACTTCCGCGCCGGCGTTGGTGGTCATGATCAGGATCACATTGCGGAAATCCGCCTTGCGGCCGTTATTGTCGGTAAGGGTGGCATTGTCCATTACCTGCAACAGGATGTTGAATACCTCCGGGTGCGCTTTCTCGATTTCATCAAGCAGCAGCACACAGTGCGGCGTCTTGGTGATGGCCTCGGTGAGCAGCCCACCCTGGTCATAGCCCACATAGCCTGGCGGCGCGCCAATCAGGCGGCTGACCGTATGCCGCTCCATGTATTCCGACATGTCGAAGCGCACCAGCTCCACGCCCAGCGCCCGGGCCAGCTGGCGGCTGACCTCGGTCTTGCCCACCCCGGTGGGGCCGGCAAACATGAAGCTGCCAATCGGCTTGTTCTCGCCCTTGAGGCCCGCCCGTGACAGCTTGATGGCCGCTGAAATGGTATCGATGGCCTCATCCTGACCAAACACGGTCATCTTCAGGTCGCGCTCCAGGTTGCGCAGCAACTCCTTGTCGGAGGAAGACACCTGCTTGGGAGGAATACGGGCGATCTTGGCGACCATGGCCTCCACGTCTTCCTCTTCAATGGTGTGCTTGCGCTCATCTTCGGGGCGCAGACGCTGCCAGGCACCCACCTCATCGATTACGTCGATGGCCTTGTCCGGTAGAAAGCGGTCATTTATGTATTGGTCGGAGAGATCCACGGCGGCCTGCAGAGCCTCATCCGTGTACTTGACCTGGTGATACTCTTCATAGCGATCCCGCAATCCCTGGAGAATCTGAA
>JAWVWY010000214.1:0-3510 GCA_033723495.1 Alcanivorax sp.
CCTGCCGCCAGCGTTCAATCTGAGCCATGATCAAACTCTTCAGTTAAGAAAAGCGTTTAAAGTGGCCTCTCAATGAGAGGAGCACTTAATACATGCTCAGTTCGTCATCTGAATTAACAAAAACTTGTTGACTCGTTCAGAACTGAATATCTCTTAAGACATTCAACCCGAACAGGTCCCACACGTTTGCTTGCCTGATTGTTAAAGAGCGCTGGAAGCTGTTTGCTTCCCGACTGCGTCGTTGGCGTGTTGCCGTGTCCGCCGTCGTTGTGGGGGCGCATTCTAGAGATTTGCGGAGAACCGTCAACACTTTTTTCATGACTTTTTTATCAAACGGTCACCTTTTGAGCATGACGGGCAAAAATGCGCCAAAAACCCCTGATTCCGCCTATTTGTTAGCCAGCCAGCGATCCTTCCAGGCTCGGTAGAGGAGCAGAACGGTGGCCACGGAGGCAAACGCTACTGTCTCACCATAACCGGATTTCTGCACCCAATACTGATGGACGATCGCCAGCACCAGGGTGACAAAGATCAACTTATGCAATTTGTTCCATTTTTTACCCAGGCGGCGGCGCGCCTTGCGGGTACTGGTGGCCGCCAGCGGCCACATGACCAGCCAGGCCAGGGTTCCTACCACGATATAAGGGCGCTTGGTCAGCTCCTGGCCCAGCACAGAAGGGTCCCAGCCCAGCAACAGTGTGGCCCAGGCCAGAAAGTGCAGGCACACATAGAGAAAGGCCCACAACCCGAGCGTACGCCGCCAGACCACCAGGCCGGGGATCTTCAGCAGCTGTGACGCCGGGCGCATGCTCAGACAGGCAAGAATCAGCACCAGCGCCCACCAGCCGATCGCTTTAACGAAGGTTTCCGCCGGGTCCGGCCCCATCGCCCCGGTGCCCGCCTGCCACATAATCCAGCCCAGCGGCAGGGCCCCCAGCGGCCAGGCCAGCCATGTCCAGTGCTTGCTTTTCATTGGACCCGCTCCGGTCTCGCTAGTAATACCGCTTCAGATCCATGCCCTTGTAGAGGCTGGCCACCTGCTCATAGCCGTTGAACATGCGCGTGGGGATCCAGTTGGGGTCAAAGAAGGAATTGGGAAGTCGCCGCTCGCGGGCCTGGGACCAGCGCGGATGGTCCACGTGGGGGTTCACGTTGGCATAAAAGCCATATTCATTCGGTGCCAGCATGTTCCAGGTGGTCTGCGGCCGGGTTTCGGTCAACTCGATGCGAACGATGGACTTGATGGATTTGAAGCCGTATTTCCAGGGCACCACCAGACGGAATGGGGCACCATTCTGGTTGGGCAGGGTTCGGCCGTAGAGCCCCACGGCCATCAGCGTCAGCGGGTGCATGGCCTCATCCAGCCTCAATCCCTCCCGGTAGGGCCAGTCGATACCGGTAAAGGGGGAACGCACCCCGGGCATCTGGTCCGCATCGGCAAGGCTGGTAAAGGCCACATACCTGGCCTTGCTGGTGGGCTGCAGCTTCTTCAACAGGCTGGCCAGTGGCACCCCCACCCAGGGGATCACCATGGACCAGGCCTCCACACAGCGCAGCCGATAGATGCGCTCTTCCAGCTGTAAGCCCTTGAGCAAATCTTCCAGTGCATAATCGCCCGGCTTGTCCACCTCCCCGGCCACGGTCACGCTCCAGGGAGAGGTCTTGAGGGTGTGAGCATTGGCCGCCGGGTCGGTCTTGCTGGTACCGAACTCATAGAAGTTGTTGTAGTGAGTCACATCCTTGTAAGGGGTCAGCGCCTCATCACTGTCCGGCTTGCCATCAATGGCCTGAGCCACCTGGTCCTTGAGCCAGCGGGGGCGCGAGGCATCCTCATCCACCGGCGCCACCTCCCGGGCCCAGGCGGGCATGGCGCTGAACAGGCCTGCCAGGCCACCGAGCATCATCAGCTCACGGCGCTTGAGGTAGACCGATTCCGGGGTAATCTCATGACTGCGCGGGGCGCTGGGATCTGTGTGTCTGATAAGCATGGCCGGCTCCCTGTATTCGCTGGGCAATAGCCCTAGCCTAAAACAAAAGAAGGGCGCCTTCGTGAAGGCGCCCTTCTTGGATACCTGAAACCGGTATTTGTTACGCGTGCTTGCGTAATCGCCACACACTGAGCAGCAGCCCGGTGACCACATAAATCACCGCCACGGACAACAGCACCAGCGGTGGGTCCAGGAAAACGATGGCAAAGGCCACAATCACGCCTAACAGCACCTTGAACGGCACCCGGCCAATATGGAACTCCTTGAAGGAGTGATACTTCACCGAGGACACCATCAACAGGCCGGCCCCGGCAACGGCAATCGCCACCAGCCAGGAGATGTCATGACCGTCGATTTGCCGGCTGGCACCGAGCCACACCATGGTGGCTACCAGCCCCGCCCCGGTGGGACTGGGCAGACCGATAAAGAAACGTTTGTCGGTGGTTTCCGCCTGCACGTTGAAGCGGGCCAGACGCAGGGCGGCACAGGCCACATAGATGAAGGCCGCCACCCAACCGAACTTGCCCAGCCCGGAAAGCGCCCAGGCATAGGCCACCAATCCCGGCGCCACGCCGAAGGCGACGCAATCGGACAGGGAATCGTACTCGGCGCCGAACTTGCTCTGGGTATTGGTCAGGCGGGCCACGCCACCATCCAGGCCATCGAGGATACCAGCCACGATAATGCCGATGGCGGCGTTCTCGAACAGACCATTCATGGCCGCCACAATGGCATAGAAGCCGGCAAACAGGGCGCCGGTGGTAAACAGATTGGGCAGCAGATAAACACCCTTGTGGCGGGTGCCGGTGCGATGCTCGGCCTCTACCACCTCAAAGGTTTCCGGCGCCTCGGGCACCTGGGTTTTGTCGTTGTCCTGCATGGTTGTCCATCCAAATTGGGTAGGCCTAGTCTAACGCAGACCCGAAAAACAAAAAACGCGGCCGAAGCCGCGTTTTTTGTCGATATCGTCAAAAGACTAGTTTTTGCTCTTGTCGATGATCTTGTTGGCCTGGATCCACGGCATCATTGCACGCAGCTTCTCACCGACCTGCTCGATCGGGTGCGCCGCATTGTTGCGACGGGCCGCAGTCATGGACGGGTAGTTGTGGGCACCCTCAGCGATGAACATCTTGGCGTATTCGCCATTCTGGATACGCTTGAGGGCATTGCGCATGGCGGCACGGGACTCATCGTTGATGACTTCCGGGCCGGTCACATACTCACCGTATTCCGCATTGTTGGAAATCGAGTAGTTCATGTTGGCGATGCCGCCTTCGTACATCAGGTCGACAATCAGCTTGAGCTCGTGCAGACACTCGAAGTAGGCCATCTCCGGCGCATAGCCCGCCTCGACCAGGGTCTCGAAGCCGGCCTTGATGAGCGACGTCAGGCCGCCGCACAGCACCACCTGCTCACCGAAGAGATCGGTTTCGCATTCCTCCCGGAACGTCGTCTCGATGATGCCCGCGCGCCCGCCCCCGTTCGCCGAGGCGTAAGCCAACGCGATGTCGCGCGCCTGGCC
>JAWVWY010000215.1:0-3480 GCA_033723495.1 Alcanivorax sp.
GACCGGTGGTGATAACCAGATCATCACCTTTGCCGGCCGGATCAAAATCGATCGCAAACAGCGGCGCCGCATCGGCAAGTGGTTGATCCCCGTCTGCCATGTCCGCAATTTCGATGGCCACCAAACGCCCCCGGTTGCCGTTGCTGAACATGCTTAAAAACTCTGACCAGCGTCCCTGATCAATTTGTTTGGTTTGTGCCATAATTCACCTCCATTATTTCGGTTCGTTATCAGGCCATGGTCATTTACGGCGTATCATCATCTGTGCATGCTGTTACCGTCTCCAGGATACTCTCCTTTTTCATGAGAAGACCATGGCGATGTATCCAAGGATAAGCACCAGGGCCGAGGTCAGGGCATAGGGCACCGGATAGGCCACAGCCGCAATGGCGCTGCCGGATATTTCCTGAATGCCGTTCAAAGATGGCGTGCTGTTGCGGCCGCCGGCGCAGGCACCGGCCAGGATCACCGGGTTCATCTTGCGCAAGAAATAGCCGTAGAGCCATGCGACAAACGGCGGCACCAGGGCGCCCGCCAAACCGAGCACTGCGATCCAGATCACCACCGTGCCCTTAAAAGAGGCCAGAATCTTGGGTCCCACATTGGCTGCCAGTACCGCTATGAACATGCTCAGCCCGATGTCATTGAGGAAGGCGCGCGCCCCCTCGCTGGTCGGCCCGCCGAAGGCCGGATTGCGGGTGCGCAGCCAGGACACCAGAATGCCCATCAGCATACAGCCGGCTGATGTCCCCAGCGCGAAGGGGATGCCGCCGATCTTAACGCTCAGGTGGCCTACGATAAACCCGATCGTCAGCGAGGCCGCCATGAACGCCACCTCGGTATAGGCGCTTTCAACGATGGGCACACCTTTGAGCGCTTTGGCCGCCTGACTCACACACCAGGCCGGCCCGGCGAGACGCAGCACGTCGCCATGCTCCACCACGGTCTTTGGCAGATGGGGAATTGCGACGCCGGCGCGAAAAAGCGCTTTGAGATAGACGCCGAAGCCGATCTCGCGCCCGAGCTCTTCGAGGGTTTTGCCGGCATACTCGGATTTGCCCATGTGGATGTCGGCGACCTCGATGTCGACCTGCCTGGCCCTGGGCTCGTCGATTTCATTGCCCACAACCTTTTCGCCTTTGCTGATCAAGCCTTCATAAGATCCCATCACGCCGATGATATCACCCATCTGCAGGGTGGGATTGTCCTTGGCCTCAAATACCTGGTCACCCCTGACCACCTTGAGGATGGCAGCGTGCGGGTACTTGTGGAAGAGATCCTGTACCGACTGGCCCGCCAGTTCCTGGTGCTCCACCTTGTAGGAGCGAATCTGCTCGCCGGTGAAGCCCAATATGGAAGCACCGGCGGTGCCCGGCAGGGGACTGGTGTCTCCGCCGCCGAAGGAGGCTTCGGCTGCCTTTGCCGCCTGCACCGGATCTTTGCCGAACATGGAGGGCAGATACTTGATCAGCAGAATAATGAAGACGGTTGACAGCACATAGCTGATGGCATAGCCCGCGGCCATGTTGGCGCCGACCATGTCCGCCGTGAGTCCCTGAGGGATTTTGAATGCGCCGGAGGCGATCGCGGACTGGGCGACGCCCAGTACCGCGGTGATGGTGTAACTTCCCGATATGATTCCAGGCGCGTATCCAGCCTCCAGTCCGACCAGCTTGACGCCGAAGAAAACGACCACGAAATTGGTGAAAGCAACGATCAGGCCGATGATGAAAAAATCCAGTCCACCGCGCGCCAGCCCGGAAAAAAACTGCGGTCCGACCCGCATGCCCAGGGCATACATGAACAGCATCAGAAACATGTCCTCCACCAGGCCCGGGATCTCATACTTCATCCCGAACAGCGCACTGGCTGACAGTGCGATGACGATCCCCACGACCAGTGTTCCCGCCGCCGAGCCGAGGCTTATGCCTTTGACCTTGATGCGACCGAGCGGATACCCCAGGGCTAAGGTGAGGAACAGATAAGCAAACGGGTTTTTACCCAGGTAATTGAGGACAAATCCAAAGATCCCGTGGGGCTTTTTCGCGGGTTTGGCGGCCTCCGAATCCTTTTGGGCCGTATCTGCTGCATAAGCGTCATTGGCCGCCAGCAAAATCCTGTCTCCGTCCTCTGAATGGAATGCTCGGTGCTGCTCGGTCCCGGCAGCCTGAGCACTGCCCATTGCAAAGATGACAGCAATCGCCAGCACGACTAAAAAGCTCACTCCGGTGAGCAAGTGCGCTTTTCCTGAGCGGCTCCACATTTTTAGCAGTATTGATTCGTTCATGATATGTCTTCCCCCTCTTTTAAGAAAAGTGGCCTGAAACAGTTGCTCCCTCATCAGACCGCACCCTTGCGTATCTGGTACCCGATGCCCAAGTTGTTAGCTGTGCTTGTAGCCGCCGGATTCCGCTTCAGTGGCCTTGTGGCTGACCGGATTTTTTTCAAAATACGCCATGCAGCGTTTGAGATCGTCGACCAGCAGATTGGCCAGATCACGGCTGAAACCATGGCGTACCATGACCCGCATGATCACCAGATCCTGGCGGTTGGGCGGCATGGAATAAGCGGCGATCTGCCAGCCACGACTGCGAATGCGGTCGGACAGATCAAAAAGGTTGAATCCCGGGTCGATCCCCTCTTTGAGCGACCAGCTCATGGCCGGCATTCCTCCCCGTCCGTTGTAGATGATCTTGAACAGCCCCAGCTTATCGATCTCATCAGCCAGATATTGGGCCGTGTCGTAGCAGGCTTGCTGGATCTTGCGGTAGCCTTCTTTGCCCAGGCGCAAAAAATTGTAATACTGGGCAATAATCTGACCGCCGGGCCGTGAGAAACTCAATGCGAAGGTGGGCATATTGCCCCCCAGGTAATTGACCCAGAAAATCAGGTCATCGGGCAGGTCCGCCCTGTCGCGAAAAACCACCCAGCCGCACCCCAGCGGTGCCAGGCCGTATTTGTGCCCCGAGGAGTTGATTGATTTGACCCTCGGCAGGCGAAAGTCCCACTGCAGGTCGGGATCCACAAACGGCGCCAGGAAACCGCCGCTGGCGGCATCGACATGGATGTCGATATCCAAGCCCTTTTCTTTTTGAAGCTGATCCAGGGCGTCGCTGACCGCCTTGACCGGCTCGTACTGGCAGGTGAAGGTCACACCCAGCGTCGGCACCACCCCGATGGTGTTCTCATCGCAGCGCTTGATCACCTCTTCGGGGGTCATGAGCAGACGATCGCCCTCCAGGGGGATCTCTCGCAGCTCCACGTCCCAGTAACGGGCGAACTTGTGCCAGCAGACCTGCACCGGACCGCTAACCATGTTGGGCTTGTCAGTGGGCTTGCCGGCGGCCTTCATTTTTTTTCGCCAGCGCCACTTCATGGCCATTCCGCCCAGCATGGCCGCATCGCTGGATCCGGTGGTGGAGGTGCCCAGCGTGTTAGCAGCTTCCGGCGAGTTCCACAGATCGGCCAGTATTTGAACAC
>JAWVWY010000216.1:0-3470 GCA_033723495.1 Alcanivorax sp.
CAAGGTCTCAGGCAGCGTCACCGCCGGCAATAGCAGCCCGCTTACCGATGGCGCCGGCGCCCTGCTGCTGATGAGCGAGAAGAAGGCCAAGGCGCTGGGTTATCAGCCGCTGGGCTACATCCGCTCCTACGCCTTTGCTGCCCGTACGCCCAAGGATGACCTGCTGATGGGCCCGGTACTGGCCGCCCCCGCCGCCCTGGCGCGCGCCGGGCTGGGCCTTAACGATCTGACCCTGGTGGACATGCACGAAGCGTTCGCCGGCCAGGTGGCCTGCAACCTGCGCGGCCTGGCCGACGACGACTATGTTCGCAGCCAGACCGGCCTGGCCGCTCCCGGCGAAGTGGACCGCAGCATCCTCAACGTCAACGGCGGCTCCATTGCCTACGGCCACCCCTTCGGTGCCACCGGGGCGCGCATCATCAGCCAGATGCTCTATGAGCTGCAGCGCCGCGGTGGCGGCCTGGGCCTGACCACCGCGTGCGCCGCCGGCGGCATCGGCGCGGCCATGGTGCTGGAAACGGAATAAGCGGCGGAATCAGGAAAACGTTATGAGCAAAGCACGTGCCTTTACAGTGAAACCGCTGGATAACGGTGTCGCCATTCTCGACATCAATGTGCCCGGCGACACCCAGAACACCCTCAAGGCGGAATTCGCCGACGACCTCAACAGCGCTTTCGCCGACATCAACCAGGCAGCCCCCAGAGCGCTGGTGGTGCATTCCAGCAAGCCGGGCTCGTTCCTGGCCGGGGCCGATATCAAGCTGTTCGAGCAGGCCGCCAGCGCCCGGGAAGTGAGCAATTTGTCCGCCCTCTGCCACCAGGTGTTCCAGAAACTGGAAGACCTGGGCATCCCGGTGGTGGCGGCCATCAACGGTGCCTGCCTGGGCGGCGGCCTGGAGCTGGCGCTGGCCTGCTCCTACCGCATTGCCGCCGACAGTAGCGACACCGTGCTGGGGCTGCCGGAGGTGATGCTGGGGCTACTGCCCGCCGGTGGTGGCACCCAGCGCCTGCCGCGCCTGGTGGGTATTGCCAGCGCCCTGGACATGATGCTCACCGGTCGCCAGCTGAAAGCCCGCCCGGCCAGGAAGCTGGGGCTGGTGGATGAAGTGGTGGAAGCGGTGGCGGTGTACGACCGCGCCGTGGCCCGCGCCCTGCAACTGGCCGGCGCCAAAGACGACGCCGGCATCAGCCTGGGCGAGTACTTTTCCAGGGAGGGCCTGACCAGGGCCGCGCTGGAACAGAACAGCCTGGGCCGCAAGGTGGTGTTCGATCTGGCCCGCAAGCAGACAGCAAAGAAAACCCACGGTCTTTACCCGGCGCCGCCGGCCATCATCGATGCGGTGGAAGCCGGCTATGAAAGCGGCCTGGCGGAGGGCTATGCCACCGAAGCACGGCTGTTTGGCGAGCTGGCCATGTCGCCGGAATCCCGTCAGCTGCGCGGCATCTTCCACGCCACCAACGCCCTGAAGAAAGACACCTTTGTGGCCGATGGCGTGCAAGCCCGTGATATCCAGCGCACCGGGGTACTGGGCGCCGGCCTGATGGGCGCCGGCATCGCGCTGACCACGATCAACAAGGCAAAGCTGCCGGTGCGCCTGAAAGACCGCGACGCCCCGGGCCTCGCCCATGGCGTGCAATACCTGCGCGACTTCTACAACAAACGCGTGAAAAAAGGCGCCATGAGCGCCGCCGATGCCAGCGCCGAGCTGGGCCGCGCCAGCTTCACCAGCGACTACAGCGGCTTCACGGGGCTGGACCTGGTGGTGGAAGCGGTGTTCGAGGATGTGAAGCTCAAGCACCTGATGCTCAAGGACGTGGAAGAACACGGCAACGAGCAGACCATCTTTGCCTCCAACACCTCGTCGATTCCGATCACCGAGATCGCCAGCGCCGCCAAGCGCCCGCAAAACGTGATCGGCCTGCACTATTTCTCGCCGGTGGAAAAAATGCCGCTGCTGGAAATCATCACCACCGACAAGACCGACCCGGCGGTGACCGCCGGCTGTGTGGCCTTCGGCAAGGCCCAGGGCAAGACGGTGATTGTGGTGAAGGACGGGCCCGGCTTCTACACCACCCGCATTCTTGCCCCCTACCTGAACGAGGCCACCCGCCTGCTCACCGAAGGGGTGGAGGTGAAACAGGTGGACCAGGCGCTGGTGCGCTTCGGCTTCCCGGTGGGCCCCATCACCCTGCTCGATGAAGTGGGCGTGGACGTGGGCACCAAGGTGGGCCCGGTGCTGGAGAAGGCCTTTGGTGCGCGCATGGTATCGCCGGACGCCGCCAGCCTGATGATCGACAACAACTACCTGGGCCGCAAGAGCGGCCGCGGCTTCTATATCTACGAGGGCGTGGCCAAGGGCGACAAGCCGGTCAACACCGCGCTCTACGAGCTGATGAAGGTTCCCTCAACGCGGGATGCGGACGACGAGGAAATCGTCGGCCGTTGCGCCTGGCTGATGATCAACGAAGCAGCCTACTGCCTGCAGGAAGGCATCATCAGCGAGCCCATGCACGGCGACATCGGCGCCATCTTCGGCCTCGGTTTCCCGCCGTTCCGCGGCGGCCCGTTCCGCTACCTGGACAGCCTGGGGCTGGTCAATGCGGTGCGTACCCTGGAGCGGCTTACCGAGCAGTACGGCGAGCGTTTCAAGCCGGCGTCGCTACTGATCGATATGGCGAAAAAGAAGGCCCGTTTTTATCAGGATTAATAAAGCGTCAGACGTCAGACGCCGTAAAGATAACGCCCTGCCTGGCAGGGCATGAGTAACCCAACAGGATGGCAAAACCATGTTTAACCAACTGATGAACTGGATGCGGGACAACAAGGTCCTGCCGCAAATTTCCGAGACCGAGCGCCAGGCGCTGGAAGCCGGCGATGTGTGGATCGACGGCCAATTCTTCGGCGGCAAGGTGGATTTCGAAAAAATCCTCGCCGAACACTATGACACCCTGCCCGCCCACGAGCAGGCCTTCCTGGATGGCCCGGTGGAAGCGCTGCTGCAGATGGCCGACAGCTATGAACTGTCGCGCACCCGCAAACTGCCCGATGATGTGTTCAAGTTCATGGCCGAGAACGGTTTCTTTGCCATGCAGATCGCCAAGGAATACGGTGGCATGCCCATGTCCACCCAGGCCAAGTCCTGCATCATGGCTAAGGTCAGCTCCTACTCCGGCCTGCTCAGCGCCATGGTGGTCATTCCCAACTCCCTGGGCGCCGCCGAACTGCTGGGCCACTATGGCACCGACGCGCAGAAAAACTATTACCTGCCGAAACTGGCCAAGGGCGAATTCATGCCCTGCTTCGGCCTGACCGAGCCCACCGCCGGCTCCGACGCCGCGTCCATCAAGGCCGAGGGCGTGGTGTTCAAGGACGATGATGGCGAGGTAAAATTCAAGCTCAACTTCCGCAAGCGCTACATTACCCTGGCGCCGGTGGCCAACCTGGTCTCCCTGGCGGTGCGTCTGCATGA
>JAWVWY010000217.1:0-3466 GCA_033723495.1 Alcanivorax sp.
AATACGTCCCCCATTTCAAACCTGGCAAGGAATTGCGCGAACGTGTCAATGACGCCTTGCAACCGGGCGATAACAACCCGGATGATAAGGGCGGCGAGCAGGCCGCTGTCATCAGCTGAGAGCGACGCCTTCGCTGATATTTTGCGGTAATAACAAGGACAGCCCCATGCGAAACCTGTACCGGATACTCGTCATACTGGCGGTTGCCGCCATCTTTCTGTTGGCCTTCCTGTTCGTCACCAGTAATCGCGATCTGGTAAAGCTGGACATGCTGTTCTACCACTGGCAGTGGAACGTCTCCCTGGGCGTGCTGGTGATTGGCATGCTGGCCATTGGCATGTTGCTCGGCCTGCTGGCGGGCCTGGGCTGGCGTGGCCTCAAGGGCCTGTTTTCATGAATGAATCCCTTTGGCTGATTCCCTTTTTCTTTGTGGCAATCGCCGCCGGCTTCTTTCTCGGGCGTCGCGAAAGCCAGCGCCGTGAACGGCGCCGCATGGCCTCACTCTCCAAGGATTATGTGGCCGGCATCAACTTCTTTCTCAACGAAGAGCCGGACAAGGGCATCGAGGCCTTGCTCAGCAGTCTGGATGTGAGCGAAGAGGGCCTTGAAACCCACCTGGCGCTGGGCAAGTTGTTCCGCAAGCGCGGCGAATTCGATCGGGCTGCTCAGCTGCACACGCACTTGCTGGAGCATGGCGACTTTTCCCGGGACCAGCAGGAAGACATCCAGCTGGAGCTGGCCCAGGATTACCTGGCCAGTGGTATTTTCGACCTGGCCGAACAGGTGCTGCTGGAAATGCTCGACCAGGATTGTCAGGCCCGGGAAGAGGTGACCTACCAGCTAATGAGCCTCTATGAACAGGAGCGCGACTGGAACAGCGCCATCAGCATGGGCGAGCGCCTGCTCAAGGCGCGCCCGAAGCTGGTGCCCATCGTGGCCCAGTACTGTTGCGAGCAGGCCGAAACCCAGCTCAGAGGGGGTGACATCAACCCGGCCCGCCGCATGTTACGTCGGGCGCTGAATATCGACGAGCAGTGTGTGCGCGCCAGTGTGCTGGAAGGCCAGCTGGAGATGGACGAGCAGCACTGGCCGGTCGCCATCGAGGCGTTTCAGCGCATTTGGCAACAGGACAGTGACTTCTTCGATGAACAACTCGACAACCTGCGCCAGTGTTACCAGGCGCAGGAGCGGGAAGCCGATTTCATCCAGATGCTGGCAGACTTCAGTGCCGAAAAACCCAGCACAACGCGAATCCTGCTGCTCTCCGAAGCGCTCAAGCACCGTTATGGTGACAAGGAAGCGGCGGATTTCATCAGCGACTATATGAAGGCCAACCCCTCCGTGCGCGGTCTCAACCGAATCATCGACATGAGCCTGGCCGGTACAGCCGAAGGGGAAACCCGTGAACACCTCGGCATGCTCAAGCAACTCTCCGAGCAGCTGCTCAACGATAAGGCCGTTTACAAGTGCCGCCGCTGTGGCTTTGAAACCCCGCTGATGCAATGGCGCTGTCCCAGCTGCAAACGCTGGTCGACCATCAAGCCGGTACCCCGAGAAGCCTGACCCCACCCAGCCTCCCCTTGAAAGGGGAGGGGCGTTCAGTCCCGCCCCCAGTTCCAGCACACCGCCACCCAGTCCTCCCCCTCCCCGAGGGGGAGTTAGAGGGGGTGGCCGGCCCCAACCAAACTGCTACCATACGCGCCCATCAGACCATCCCCATTACGGAGTCCCGCCATGCCTTGCACCAGCCCAGTCATTGTTGCCCTGGACTACCCTGACCAATCACAGGCCCTGGCCATGGCGGACCGGCTGGATCCGCAGAACGTCCGCGTCAAAGTGGGCAAGGAAATCTTTACCCGCAGCGGCCCGGCGGTGGTGGAAGCCTTGCATAGCAAGGGCTTTGAGGTCTTCCTTGACCTGAAATTCCACGATATCCCCAACACCGTAGCAGGCGCCGTCCGCGCCGCCGCCGACCTGGGAGTGTGGATGGTCAATGTCCATGCCAGCGGCGGCCAGCGCATGATGGAAGCAGCGGCCGAGGCCATCGCCAATCTGCACAACCGTCCGCAACTGATCGCCGTGACGGTGCTTACCAGCATGGAGGCCGCGGATCTCAACCAGGTCGGCGTCTACGACGAGCCGGAAGTGCAGGTCCAGCGCCTGGCCGAGCTGACCAGGGCCTCCGGGCTGGATGGCGTGGTTTGTTCCGCCAGAGAGGCTCAGATGCTCAAGGCCGCCTGCGGCGAAGAATTCGCCCTGGTGACCCCGGGTATCCGCCCGGCGGGCAGCGATGCCGGCGATCAGCGCCGGGTTCTCACCCCCGAACAGGCCCGCGAAGCTGGTGTGGACTATATGGTGATTGGGCGGCCCATCACTCAGGCCGCCGAGCCTACAGCGGTGGTCGACCAGATATTACAAAGCCTTGCATGAGTCGCTGACAGCGTTTCAGGGTGCGCGCGGATAAACAGCCGCTGGCAGACTCTCTACCGTCATGGTGTCTTCATAAACGAAAAAGGAGAAACCATGCGTTTGTTTCAATCACTGTTGGCGATCACCTTGCTGGTGTTTTCCCTGAACCCGGCAATGGCGGCCAGCACGGCATCGCCCAAACCCCATTCAACCCAGGCGTCTGCTGTCGTCGGCAAGATCAACATCAACACCGCCGATGCCGGGCAGTTGCAAAAGCTCAAAGGCGTGGGGCCGAAGACCGCCCAGGCCATCATCGACTGGCGCAAGCAGCAAGGACCGTTCAAGACAACGGATCAGCTGCTGGCCATCAAGGGCATTGGCGAGAAGACCCTGGCAGGCATGCGCAGCCAGATAAAAGTTCAGTAGTCCGCTTTGGCAGCCCGGTGGGAGACTCACCGGGCACCTTCTTTATTATGCCCCGCATCTTCAACCGTGTGTCCGGCAAGCGTCGCCGGCAAGCGTTGCGCAGCAACATGCCGGGCCCTGAGCGGTACCTGTGGCAGCGGCTACGAGCCGGTCAACTGGGGGTTAAGTTCCGGCGTCAGCATGGCATTGGTGAATTCATCGTCGATTTCTACTGCCCGGGCAAGCGACTGGTGGTGGAAATAGATGGCGACAGTCACTACCAGCCCGGCTCTGCGCAACATGATGCGATCAGAACAGCCTTTCTGGAAGCCTGCGGTTGTACGGTAAAGCGCTATACCAATCAGGATGTAATGCAGAATCTTGGCGGTGTGCTGGATGATATACGCTGCACATTGGCCAGCTTGCCAGCCTGTACCGCTAAAACCCGCTAAACCACCCCACCCGGCCTCCCCTTGAAAAGGGGAGGGGCGAACATCACCGCCCAAACGACAGCATACCTCCACCCAATCCTCCCCCTCCCCGAGGGGGAGTTAGAGGGGGTGACCAACCAACCCCACCCAGCCTCCCCTTGAAAAGGGGAGGAGCGGACAGCACCGCCCCCAGCTCCAGCATACCGCCACCAGTCCTCCCC
>JAWVWY010000218.1:0-3398 GCA_033723495.1 Alcanivorax sp.
GAGGTGCCCGGCGCGGATGATCTCGGGCATCTGGCGATGGAAGAACGTCAGCAGCAAGGTGCGGATATGGGCGCCGTCGACGTCGGCGTCGGTCATGATCACGATCTTGTGATAGCGCAACTTTTCCAGGTTGAAATCGTCGCGGATGCCGGTGCCCATGGCCTGGATCAGCGTGCCGACTTCCTTCGACGAGATGATCCGGTCGAAGCGCGCGCGCTCGACATTGAGGATCTTGCCCTTGAGCGGCAGGATCGCCTGATTCTTGCGGTCGCGGCCCTGTTTGGCGGAGCCCCCCGCGGAGTCACCCTCCACAATGTAGAGTTCAGACTGGGCCGGGTCTTTTTGCTGACAGTCGGCCAGTTTGCCGGGCAGGCCGGCGATATCCAGCGCGCCCTTGCGGCGGGTCATTTCCCGCGCCTTGCGGGCGGCATCCCGGGCACGGGCCGCGTCGATGATCTTCTGGGTAATGGATCTGGCTTCAGTGGGGTTTTCCAGCAGGTAGTCCTGGAAAAGCTCGCCCATGGTCTGCTCCACGGCGCCTTTGACCTCGGAGGACACCAGCTTGTCCTTGGTCTGGCTGGAGAATTTGGGATCCGGCACCTTCACGGAAATCACCGCAGTCAGGCCTTCACGGGCATCGTCACCGGACGGGTTGGCCTTTTCCTTCTTGAGCAGGCCTTCCTTGTCCATGTAGTTATTCAGGGTGCGGGTAAGGGCAGCGCGGAAGCCGGCCAGATGGGTGCCGCCGTCGCGCTGGGGAATATTGTTGGTAAAGCAGAAGATGTTTTCCTGGTAGGAATCGTTCCACTGCATGGCCACTTCCACGGCAATACCATCTTCCTCACGCTCATACTGGAAGTGGAACACCTGATTTAGCGGTGTCTTGTTCACGTTGAGAAAGCTGACGAAGGCGCTCAGCCCCCCTTCATACTCGAACACATCCTCTTCGCCACTACGCTCATCTTTCAGATGAATACGCACTCCGGAGTTGAGGAAACTCAATTCGCGCAGGCGTTTGGCCAGAATATCGTAGTGGAACTTGATATTGCTGAAGGTCTCTGAGGAAGGGCGGAAGTGGATGGAGGTGCCGGTACTGTCGGTATTGCCCACCACATTGAGGGGGTTTTCCGGCACGCCATGACGATACACCTGCTCATGAACCTGGCCGTTACGGCGGATAGTCAGCTTCAGCTCTTCGGACAGGGCATTCACCACCGAGACCCCAACGCCGTGCAGACCGCCGGATACCTTGTAGGTATTGTCGTCAAACTTGCCGCCGGCATGCAGCACGGTCAGGATCACCTCGGCAGCGGACACACCTTCTTCCTCGTGGATATCCACCGGAATACCCCGGCCGTTGTCCTGAATGGAAACCGACTCGTCCGGGTGAATCACCACCTTGATCTCGGAGCAGAAGCCCGCCAGGGCCTCATCAATGGAATTATCCACTACCTCAAACACCATATGGTGCAGGCCGGTACCGTCATCCGTATCACCGATATACATGCCGGGGCGCTTGCGGACGGCATCCAACCCTTTCAGCACCTTGATGCTGGATGAATCGTAATTTTTCTCCGCCATGGTATTTCCTTATCAACAATCGGTGAGATGCCGAATCCGGCCATGTTCCACGTGGAACATTTTGCTGTCGACACCATTCAGTTCGTTATTCTCGGCTATCAGAGCCTGCCATTCCGGCAGGTCCAGCGCCGTAATCAATGTCTGGTGCCCGGTACCTGCGAGGAACTGCAACACCAGGCTGCGGTGCCGGGCATCAAGCTCGGCCCCCAGATCATCCACCAGCAGTGTACAGACCTTGCCTACTGCCTTGATCAGCGGCAGCTGCGCCAACACCAGCCCATAGGCCACCAGCTTCGCCTGCCCCCGGGACAGGCGCTCCCGGGCCAGCACCGCGTCACACTCGAGACGCAGGTCAGCCCGATGAAACCCCACCTGGCTGAAGCCGCGCCGAATATCATCAGCCCGAACCCGCTCCAGCGCATCGATATAGTTTTCACCCTTGTGGAGGCCCGTCTGCAGTGACAACCTGACCGACAGGGAAGGGGATAGCGATGCCATCACCCCGTCCAACTGGGCCTGTAACCTTTCCAGATACAGCCGGCGCAACCCTTCGATTCTATCAGAACTCGTGGCCAGTTGCTGATCCCAGAAGGCCAGTTCTCGCAAGGCAGGGCGACCTTTTTTCAGCAAGGCATTGCGTTGCTTCAGGGCCGAGGAGGCCTCCCGCCAGAGAGGCATGAATTGATGTTCCACGTGGAACATTCCCCAATCCAGAAACCGGCGTCGCAGGGCAGAAGCGCCAAAAACCAACTCCACCGACCCGGGGTGCAAGGCCAGCACCGGCAACAGACTGGCCACTTCACTGAGAGCTCTCGGCGTCTGCCCGTCCAGCTTGAGCGCATCAATGCCACCCGGGGTACGACGCACGCCCAGGCGATGAAGCTGATCCTGCGCCGGCACCTCCGCATACAGAGTCGCTGCCTCACCCCCATCACGAACCAGACGAGACAGGCGCCCGCCGCGGAAAGAACGGCCACCACTGCCAATAAAGTAGACCGCCTCCAGAAGGCTGGTCTTGCCACTGCCGTTGTCACCCAGCACCACATTGATACCCGGTGACAGCTCCAGATCAGCCTGACGGTAATTTCGAAAATCCCCCAACTGGAGACGACTCAACATGCAACGAAACCCAACCCAAGAAAGGAGACAGAGAAAGGAGGCAGCCGCCCGAGGTGACGCCCAGACAGCGCAACCTTGATTGTAGCCTAGAGGCAGGCCGATCAACACCAACCCGGGTACTCACGTAACAAGACCGGCCCGGGACCGCCTCTCTATCGACCGCTGGCAATGATGAATCAAGACAGCCATTAGAAACGGCCCGTCAGCACTTGCCGGGAGCGGCCCATAAAATACCTGCGGGAATTGCGCCCCTTAGCCGCTGATTGAAATGATCCCGGCTACCGTTTGCCGCCGGCTCTGCACTGATTCAGCAAGCCCATGCCATGCCCCTAACTGCACACCGCCATGACCGGAGACCGTTCAGAGAGAAAGCCCATCGATGAACAACGGATAACGAACCACCATCAACGTTGCGGGAAAGGATGACATCACGGGGTCAGCCAGCGCGGCTAATGGACACCCGGCAGATAATGGCAACAGGGTGCGCTGATGGCCTTCCGCAGGGGGACGGCATCCAGGAAATTACAAACGATAAGACGACAAAGGAGGAGGGGAGGGGGAGCAACAACAATCGGCCGGGAAGGGCGGCCCGGTTCGCCCGGGCCGCCCATGCGCGGGTAGCGAAGCATGGGCAGGACCACGTAAACCGCCCGCGTGTGATCCCGATCGAACACCAGGGCCCTGCGGTTGCTATAGCC
>JAWVWY010000219.1:0-3397 GCA_033723495.1 Alcanivorax sp.
CAGCCATAGGCAAGAATTGCCTATTCCGAAGCCTGTAAACCATCAGGAGAAGGTCGCCTATGTCCTTGCCGCACTGGACCAGACATCACTGCTAGAACCCAGCGCCCAAGAGCTGTTTATGCTCAAGCTAAAGAGGACCTGGTCCCAGTACAAATACCGGCATACCGGAGAGGCAAAGAAGCAGGTTTATATGCCCCTCGGAGAAGAGGCCAGAGCGCTTCTTGATGAGCTAGCTGAGCGCGCAGACACCCCCAGATACAAGGTGGTTGAGCAGCTAGTCCGGGAAGCTCACGCAAAGATAAACGATAATTAACCAGTTCGATTGGCGATTTCAGCAACTAAAATCGCCGCCACCAGTCCTGTGTATAACTTTTTGTGTAACAATATCGGATAAATATAGATTTCCTATATTATTCAAATAGTTAAACCTTAAGTTAAGTAGACGCCGGCTCCACCAAATCCAACTCTAAAGCCGCCTAGCGCGGCTTTTTTGTTGCCTGAAAACAGGCATTTACCGCACTTTCACTGTCCAGCCCCCTATAGCCCACCCTATTGCCATCTGGGGGCACATGGGGGCATATTTGGGGGCACATTTGATGCCCCCAGTGGAGATGCCCCCAAATGCCCCTCACGGATACCAAGATCCGGGCCGACAAACCGACTCAAAGGCAAAAAAAGGCACCGGGGGAGGCGCCTTTATGGGAAGTGGTCGCGAGTTAAGGAGGGGTCTCCCGCGACCTTTGTCACTATATCTGGCGATGGGTTTTCAAACTGTATTACCTTGTAAAACCCGATTTATAAGTGCTTGAATTCACCGCAATGGAGCCGGCAGGCGGCGCCTTCTGCCAACCTAACAGATCACAACACCGCTAAAACGCCCAGAATCCCGCAAGCCAAGGCACCGCTACTGGCAACGCTTGAGCGTATGGCGCCCCAAGGAATCGCACAGCACTGCCACTTCGCCATTGAACTTGGCCGCATCTGCTTCCGCTTCGGTCAGGTCGCTGTAACGGTGCGCCCAGGCAGGATAACTCACCATAGTTGGCAGCATGGCGGAGGGCGCCTTGCTGCAAGCAGCGAGAAACTCACCCTGGGTACTCTGCACCACATAGCCCAGGAAAATATCGTGCCGTGGTGAAGCCTGATCGGAAAACTTGTCCATTGCCCTTCTCCAGTCCGCGGTCAGCCAGAATTCCGAATCTAGAGCAAAAACCATGGCGTAACGATCACTGCCCGGAAACTTAATGTTAATTTTTCGTGAAGATTTACCGCCAAGCCTTATTCACCGCAGCGCAGTAATTTTTATATGCAAATAAATAATATGGCGCGGACGCCAGTTTCGCGCGCAGACAAAGACCCGGGCGACATTTCGCCCGGGCCTTGTTCTCGGTACAGCAGCGTTAGCTGGCGTTATTTCTTCTTGCCATGGCCGCCGCCACCGCCTCCACCGCCACTGCTGCCACAATGGGGCGTATGCAGCTGTAAGTTACCGCCGATCAGTTTTGAGTTGGCGTAGAAGTCAGCGGAATCGATGGTCAGGGTGTCATTGGAGCCGGGCTCAACATTTTCTTCAGCGGTGATCACACAGGGGCTGTTCACACCGTTGCAGTCGTAGGTCAGCTGGCGGGTGACGCTATCGACAGCCTGATAATCGGTCAGCGTATGCGCAGTGATGTGCGGGCCGCCGCTGCGATGATCCACCGCATTGAAATGGCCGCTCAGGCCATTGGCCTTGAGGCCGCCAACCATACCGAAGGACAGTGTCCCACCATCCAGCTGCAACCGGCCACCACCGGTGATGAAGTCTTTCACCGGGCAGTTGGCGGTGTCGCCACAGAGGATGCCAGCCACTGCATGACTAACGACCACATCCGCAGAAATCGCACCATACAACAAGGTGGAATCCAGCAGTTTCACATGCAGGGCATTGACGGTGATGGAATTACTATCGGCAATCTGCTCGTTGACAATAATGCTGGCAATGCCGTCAATCTTGATACCCTGATTGGGCTGGCCGGAAATGTTGATGCTCTGCCCGTTGATGGTCAGCCCCGCCAGCACCGAGCTGCCGGTGGGCACGCTGCCATTGGAGGTACATTGCATCTGAGCATTGGACTGCAGCACGGTCGCACCGATATCCAGTAAGCCCAGCACATTGATATGCAAGCCAACAATGGTGGCCTGGGAATGGGTCAGATCCCCACTGCCCACCGTGGAGGCCCCGAGAATGGTTGCCTGAACGGAAACCAGGCCGCTCTGATCGACGCTCACCAGCGAGTTTTCCTGCATGCCACCACTGGCATCCAGCATGCCGGCATCACTCAGCACGACGCTGGTATGCCCCAGCAGGAACGTATCCAGTGAGATGTTCAGTGCCGTCGCGGCACCACTGTATTGGGTGGTGGTAACGGAACCACCGCCACCGCCGCCCCCCTTACCTGACGGAGGACCTTTGGCTTCAATGGTTGGGGACAGTACCAGCATTACCGCAGCGATCGCGGCAAGCAGCAAATGCGACAGGGAGAGTTTATGTACATGCAACATGGAGCACCTCCTGAATATTGACAGGCCCAAGGCGACTCCAACCCCAGTGTGAACGTCAGCGATCCCAGCAGCGAAACAACTCCATGTTGTCGACTCACTATATCCCGCTGTCTGCGCCGCAGCACCGCAAATGGGGGCCATCTTGCACAACAACAACAATTGAACGGCAAGCCGACATAAACGATCACGGAAGTCGACTGCGAGAACCGAATCAGGGACAGCAAAAATGCAAAAAGTACCGTATCAAACGGTTATAAACAGGAACCTGACAGCAGCAGACCAGTCGAATGGCTGTTAAAGGGATGCTCACACCGGAGTGTGGCATCATGCCCGTGCAGCAACAAAGGCCGGTTTCGAGCCTGCTGCACTCCAGCTGGGACCTCAAGCCACGTACACTGAGGCGATGAAATTCAAGAAACCCCTGCTCTACATGGCTGGCGCTCTGTTTATCATGACGGCCCTGTCACAGCTCTGGTATCTCGGCCAGGTGCTGCAATTGCGCTATCTGGACCCGGCCACCAGTGCCTTCATGATGCGTGCCCGCGCCCAGGGGCAGGTGCAGCACGACTGGCGCAATTACAGCCAGATCAACGACAACCTCAAGCGTGCGGTGCTGATCTCTGAAGATGCCCGTTTTGTGGAGCACTGGGGTTTCGACTGGCAAGGCATCCGCTATGCCATCAGCCGCAACCTGGAGGCAGGCAAACCGGTGGCCGGCGGCTCCACCATTACCCAACAGCTGGCCAAGAACCTGTTTCTGTCTGGCCAGCGCTCCTATGCGCGTAAAGTCCAGGAAGCCATGATTGCCATCATGCTGGAGCTGACGCTCTCGAAGCGGCGTATTCTTGAGCTC
>JAWVWY010000220.1:0-3324 GCA_033723495.1 Alcanivorax sp.
GAAAGCCGCATCGACGCGGGGAAAGGTGCGAGCCGCCGCCTGCGTCGTCTGCAAGAGCGTGTGCCCGGCATCATCTATGGTGGCGAAGCCGAGCCGCAAATGATCAGCGTTGAGCTGCGTGAACTGAAGAAGGCCCTGGAAACCGAAGCCTTCTACAGCCACGTTCTGACCCTGAAGCTGGACGGCAACGACGTTCAGGCGGTACTGCGTGACATGCAGCGCCACCCGGCCAAGGGCCACCCCACTCACGTGGATTTCCTGCGTGTGGATACCAGCCACAAGATCACCATGCAGGTGCCGCTGCACTTCACCAACGAAGAAGGCTCCGTTGGCGTGAAGAAGCAGGGTGGTGAAATTCAGCACAACGTTTCCGAAGTGGAAGTGAGCTGTCTGCCCCAGGATCTGCCGGAATTCATCGAAGTGGACATGTCCGCCGTTGAACTGAACCAGATCATTCACCTGTCCGATCTGAAGCTGCCGAAAGGCGTGGAACTGACCCAGCTGGCGCTGGGCGAAGACCACGACCAGCCGGTTGCCGCCGTACACGCTCCCAAAGTCCGTGGCGCTGCCAAGGATGAGGAAGGCGGCGAAGAAGCAGCCAGCGAAGAATAAGACGCACGGTGGCGGATCCGGTTCGACTGATCGTAGGCCTGGGCAACCCGGGCCGCGAATACGAAGACACCCGCCACAATGCCGGCGTCTGGTTCGTGGACGCCCTGGCCCGCCGCCAGGGCGTTTTCCTTTCCGAAGACAAGAAGTATTTCGGCCTCACCGCCACCTTCAGCTTTGAAGGTGAAACCATCCGGTTATTGGTCCCCACCACCTTCATGAATCGCAGTGGCCAGGCCACGGCCGCACTGGCCAACTTCTTCAAGATTCCCGTCACGCAGATACTGGTCGCCCACGACGAGCTCGACCTGCCCCCCGGCTGTGCCCGCTTCAAGCGCGGCGGTGGCCATGGCGGCCACAATGGTCTGCGCGACATTATCAGCCGCCACGGTAATAGCCGCGACTTTTACCGGCTACGCATCGGCATCGGCCACCCCGGCTCGGCGGCGCTGGTCACCCCCCATGTGCTGAACAAGCCGTCAAGGGCGGACCGGGAGCTGATCGAGCGGGCCATCGACGAAGCGGTGCACTACACCCCGGATCTGCTGCGTGGCGACCTCAATGGCGCCATGAACCACCTCAACGGTTTCCGCGCCTGACTACCGGCCGGCCCGTTCAGCGCGCCGCATAACGGGCCAGCACCCACTGTCCGGCGGGACGCTCACGCAATGCCGTCAGCTGCTTTTGCAGGGCCGCACTGAGAGCGCCCTCTGCGAACATGTCCCAGGGCGTGCCCGGCGGTGCCACCAGCGGTGCCAGCAGGCTGGCCGCGGTAATGTCTGCCAGTGACAGGCGCCCGCCCACCAGATAATGGCCATCACCCTTGGCCAGTTCACCTTCCAGCAGGTTCAACCCCTCTTCCAGACGCTGCTCGGAGCGCATCACCGGCTTGGGCCGCACCCGATAGAGGCGCCGTACCGCCTCGCGGGTCAGCGGTGTTATCACCGCCTGCGCCGGGGACGACAGCCGGTAAGGGTCAAGCATGGCGCGCATCACTTCCGGCCGGTCAATCACCTGGCCGTAGAGCCAGCGCCGCACGTGGACACCATAGCGATCGAACTGCTGCTCCAGCTCGATCACCCGGCCACGCTGCTCCTGGTCATCGGGCAACAACGGCTGCTGTGGATAATGCTTTTCCAGGTAGTAGGCAATCCTGGTGGAATCGCCCACCACCCGGCGGCCATCACGCAGCACCGGCAGGGTATTGATGCGCGCCAGCCACTGGCTGCGCAGCCGGTGTGGGCCCGGCAACAAATTGACCGGCCGGAACTCCAGCCCCTTGTGCTCCAGCTGCCAGCGACTCTTCTCGCAGTAATGGGAAACGGGAAACTGGAACAGGATTCTCTGACTCATGGCCACCGCTCTTCAACCGTGTTTTGCTTCAGTCTATCGCCAGCCCCCGGCAACGCTGCGGCAACAGCGACAGCCACCACTGTCCCGCCAGCAACCGCGGGCATTCCGGTCGCTTTTTCAGCCCAGCTTCAGTAGCATTGCGCCCTCGAATTACGGAGGTCTGTCATGGGTTTCAAATGCGGTATCGTCGGGCTGCCCAATGTGGGCAAATCCACGCTGTTCAATGCGCTGACCAAGGCCGGCATTGACGCGGAAAACTTCCCTTTCTGCACCATTGAACCCAACACCGGCGTGGTGCCGGTGCCAGACCCGCGCCTGGAACGGCTGGCCGAGATCGTCAAACCGGAACGGGTACTGCCCGCCACCATGGAATTTGTCGATATCGCCGGTCTGGTCGCCGGCGCCTCCAAGGGTGAGGGCCTGGGCAACAAGTTTCTGGCCAACATCCGTGAAACCGATGCCATCGCCCATGTGGTGCGCTGCTTTGACAACGAAAACGTGGTGCACGTGGCCGGCAAGGTATCGCCGCTGGACGACATCGCGGTGATCAACACCGAGCTGGCCCTGGCCGACCTGGACACCGTGGAAAAGGCCCACTTGCGTGCTACCAAGGCCGCCAAGGGCCAGGACAAGGATGCCAAGGGCCTGCTGCCGGTACTCGACAAGGTACTGCCGGCCCTCAACGAAGGCGAGCCGGCCCGCTCCGTGGAGCTCAACGACGATGAGCGCAAGGCACTGAAGAGCCTCAATCTGCTCACCCTCAAGCCGACCATGTATATCGCCAACGTGGATGAAGACGGCTTCGACAACAACGCCCTGCTGGATGCAGTGCGGGAACTGGCCGAGCAGGAAAATTCCTCGGTGGTGCCGATCTGTGCCAAGATCGAGTCGGAAATTGCCGAGCTGGATGACGAGGAAAAAGCCGACTTCCTGGCCGACCTGGGCATGGAAGAGCCAGGCCTCAACCGGGTAATCCGCGCGGGCTTCCAGCTACTCGGCCTGCAGACCTACTTCACCGCCGGGGTCAAGGAAGTGCGCGCCTGGACCGTCAAGGTGGGTGCCACTGCTCCGCAGGCGGCCGGCGTCATCCACACTGACTTTGAGAAAGGCTTCATCCGTGCCGAAGTCACCGCCTACCAGGATTTCATTGACAACAACGGCGAACAGGGCGCCAAGGAAGCCGGCAAGTGGCGCCTGGAAGGCAAGGACTACATTGTTGCCGATGGCGATGTGGTGCACTTCCGCTTCAATGTATGAAGCCCGCCGCTGAAACCCAAAAAAGGCCGCATCACGCGGCCTTTTTTATTGGCTGGGCAAGCCCCTAAAGAGCGATGAAGTACGGCAACGCCGTCAGCACCACAC
>JAWVWY010000221.1:0-3305 GCA_033723495.1 Alcanivorax sp.
GCCCCTCCTTGACCAGCGCATTGGTGGCGCGGCGGGCATAGTCCTTCCATTCCTTGAGTTGCTCGTCACTGGGCTTGACGATTTTCAGGCCCTGCTGCTGCAACGCCTGGAAGGCGCTGAGGTTTTCCTTGCGGCTGTCGGCATCCAGCTTGCTGAAGGTAGCGCCGAGCACCTCGCGCACCACTTTCTGGTCCGCCGCGCTGATACGGTCAAAGTACTTCTTCTTGATGCCCAGGGTGCCGAAGGTATAAAGCAGCGGCATGTCGGTGACATAGTGCACCCGGGAGTACCACTGCAGGGTCAGAGCGGCCACTGGCGGTGACGCAAAGGCATTGATGGCACCGGTCTGCAGGGAGGTCAGCACAGAACCGATATTGAGCATGATCGGCGACAGCTCGAAGGCCTTGGCCGCCTGGGCAGAGGCCTTGTCATTGGCGGGCAGCCACAGCTTCTGGTTACGCAGGTCGGTGACACTTTTCACCGGCTGATCGGACATAATGTAGGCAAAACCGCCATCCACCAGGCCGAAGGTCACCCAGCCGCCCTGTTCCATGCCTTTCTTGATCACCGGGTCCAGCTCGGCGCGTACCGCATCCACTTCGTCGTAGTTGTTGAAGGCCAGTGGCACGTTGAGAATCTGGTTGTCCGGATAGGCATCGGCAAAGGCGCCGCCCTGGGCGACCTGCCCCTGCAGCTGGCCAATACGGATCTTGCGCTGTACCGCGCGGTCATCGCCCATCACACCACCGGGGTAGATCTTCAGCTTGACCCGGCCATCGGTCTTGGCGGCGATGTCCTTACCGGCCTGCTTGAGCCCGGTGACAATGGTGGTGCCCTCCGGGTACAGGGTGGAAATCTTCAGCGTAGTATTGGCCAGTGCCGCCATCGGCAGCAGAGCCAGAATCAAAGTCGCAAGGCGCAGCATAAAAGCTCCTAGAAGTAATCGTCCGCGCTAGCCAGCAGTTGCCTGGCTTGCTTCTGGGCGTAGGTATTTTGCAATGTCAGGCCATTCACATCCGGGTCGGCGGCCAGCACCTCGTTAAGCAGGCGGTCATGCAGATCACGGTCAAACACCAGGCGGGCATATTTCTGGGCATAGAGAACCTTGGCCAGCAGGTTCTTGCCATCGGAAAGGCTTACCGCCTTTTCGAACTGCACCCTGGCCTGCTCCGGCTTGCCGCCCAGCGACGCCGGCAGAATGCTGTCGAGCACGCCCAGGTACATGTGCGCCTGACCGAATTGGTAGCCCTCGTCCAGGGCCACCACCCGCTGCATCAGGGCCTTGACCCGCCCGAGCTCGGCAATGGCATTCCAGTCCTTGGTGTTCTGCTGAATATAACCGGCCCAGGCGCTCCCCAGGGTAAACAGTACCGGCACGTCCTTCTTGTCGGCCTTGTCGAGCAGCGCCTCGAACTCCGGCACCGTCATCTTGCGCAGATCGCAGTAATCATCATCATGGGCACAGGCTGCCCGGAAGGCATAAGCCAGCGCCTTGTTGCTGAGCTTGCGGGCACGCTGGGGGTCACTCACGAACAGGCCGGCGTAGGCGCCATAAAGATCGGCACCGCTGCTGAGCAGGGATTCGCTGTGCGGCCAGTTCTTGATCATGCCGTCCACCATCAGCAAATAGGTGGGCAGCCCCTCCTGAACCAGTTGCAGGTCATTGTTGTTGAGCACGCCGTAGGGCAGATTGTCGCCCAGGCGAAGCAGGGAACAGCCCTGCAGGCTGAGAATCGCCAGCAGACAGGAAGGAAGCAGGAGTGAAGATGAAAAGCGCCACTGCATAGGCCGCTGAATTCCTTTCATTATTGTTGGCCGCTCTTTATAGCAGCCCACCTACCCTAACTCAAACCGCCATCGTCGGCACCCTCGGGCGCCGGGGCAATCATGGATTATGGGCACGGCGCCACAAACCGACGCCAGCGCCCAGTACACAGCCGCTGACCAGGCCGGCCAGGTGGGCGGCGTTGGCGACGATGCCACCCAGGCCCACAAAGCAGATAACCAGCCAGGCGAGCATGAAGATGACGATTTCCCGGCGCAGCGGATAACCCGACTGCGGGTTGACCTTGCCGTAGATCCACAGATAGCCCAGCAGCCCGTAAACCACGCCGGACAGCCCGCCGAAATTGGGCCCGGTGTCGAGAAACTGGGCCAGGTTGGAGATGGCACCGGTCACCAGCGTGACCCATAGCAGCTGGAAGCTGGACTGAAAGCGCTCGATGATGCGCCCCAGATCCGACCACCAGAGCAGATTGAAGAGGATATGCAACACCCCGAAGTGCAGCAGCATGGGCGTCAGCAAGCGCCATGGCTGCTGGGCCAGGGTCGCGGTACTGGCCGGGAACATCAGCGCCTGATAGATATGCGGACCGAACAGATAGGGGCTCAGGAACACCAGCACACAGGCGATCAGCACCAGCCGGGTCACCGGGCCCATGCTGGCGAACCAGCCGCCGGACAACAGATTCGGCTGCGGACGCCCGGTCAGCGGCTCCACAGCCTGCTGGCGGTACAACTGGCTGAGCAAACGCTGCACCGACTGGTGGGCCTGGGGATACTGGGCCGGGTCATCCACATGGATCACCTGTTGCTCGCCATCCTGATGCAGGCTGACGTGGTATCCCTGCACTTGCAGGGCCTGGAGCAGCTGTTGCGCCAGCTCCGCCTGGGGGGTTCGAACCAGTTCCATATCCGGGGCCTTGTAGTGAATTATGCAGAGTCTAACGATAGCGGACCGTCATTGCCCGTCGGCAGCGGGCAACAATGCCCGCAGGCGCGCCTAGCGCTGCGGCACCGGCAGGGCCGCCAGCGTCTCCACCCGTGGCCAGAAGCACTGCCACTGACCACCACACTGCAACAACAGGGCCGCGAAGGCCGGCACCCAGCCATTATAGTCACTGACGCCGTTAAGCTGGGCATTGTTCAACGGCCCGGCGAAAAAGCCCTGGTAGGCGGCCAACCCCGCAACCTGATCGCGTTGTTGTGCGAACTGGTCACGCAACTGCTGCTGGATGGCGGCCTTGCGGGCGGCCATGGCCGGCACCGGCAGGTCGCGGCCATAGAGCACCGCCAATTGCTGGCGGGCTGCGCTGACCAGGGCGACAAAGGCCTGATGGGCCCGGTCACGCTGCTGCCAGTAGTGCGGGTCCAGCGTCATCTCGCTATGGCTGAGAAAGCGGATCGCCCCTTCCCGGGCCACCAGCGTGGCCAGCGATTCATTGAAGCGGGTGTCATCACGAATATAAAGGCGCCGGTGCACCAGCTCGTGAATTAGCAGCTCCACCAGCACCGGCGCCGGCCGC
>JAWVWY010000222.1:0-3258 GCA_033723495.1 Alcanivorax sp.
CAAAGATGCGACCGTCCCAAAGGGCCACCTCGCCGATCGCATAGATATCCGGGTCGGAGGTCTGGCACTGGTCGTTGACCACCACCCCGCCACGCTCACCCAGCGCCAGGCCACATTCGCGGGCCAGGCTGTCCTGCGGACGAATGCCGGCGGAAAACACGATGACATCGGTTTCCAGGTGCTTGTCTTCACCGAAGTTCATGCGGTGCAGACAGCGGTCGCCATCGATGATTTCCCGGGTGCCGGTGCTGGTGTGAACGGTAACGCCCAGCTCCTGAATCTTGTCTTTAAGCAAAGAGCCGCCGAAATCATCCACCTGCACCGCCATCAGACGCGGCGCGAACTCCACCACATGGGTTTTCAGGCCCAGGTCATGCAGCGCCTTGGCCGCCTCCAGACCCAGCAGGCCACCACCGACAACGGTACCTACCCTGCCGTTTTTGCTGGCGGCAATAATGGCATCCAGGTCATCAATGGTGCGGTAGACGAAACAGTTGTCACGCTCATTGCCGGGAATCGGCGGTACAAACGGGTAGGAACCGGTGGCCAGTACCAGCTTGTCATAGCTCAGGGTCTCTCCCTGGCTGGTGGTCACGGTCCGGGCGTCCCGGTCAATGGATTCGGCCCGGGTATTGAGTTTGAGTTCAAAGCCGCTGTTCTCAAAGAAACCCGCCGGCACCAGCGACAGGTCATCAGCGGTCTTGCCTGAGAAGTAGCTGGTTAGCCCCACCCGGTCATAGGCCGGCAGCGGCTCGGCACACAGTACCGTGACACTGTATTGCTGATGCGCACCGTGCTGCACCAGAGCTTCCAAATAACGCTGGCCGACCATGCCGTGGCCGATCACCAGAACTTTTTGCTTGGTCATAAGCTTCACCCTCACTGGCAAATGACAGTTGAAGGCGATACAGCAAGGCACGTGCCAACTATTCAAGTTGTTGTTTCTAAAGCGTTTTAGAGAATTTTTAGCCTGCTCCACGGATTCCGCTGCGTTTTTTTAAGGCGCCGGCGCACAACCCGGGGGCATTTTTTTGTGCACTCAAAACGTGCGCACCACGCGCCGCTGTTGCGCAATGATGCCGCCGGGACGCCACCAAAACGAGAAAATTTCCTTTAAAAACAGAACGGTAGATAGGTGGCACGGGGATTGCTGAAAGGCCTGTGTCCTTAACAGCCCGTGCACGGAGAAGTCATGAGTGCTCAAAAACTGAATCTGTTGAATCTGTCTGCCCCGCGCATCCGGTTACTACACCTAAGCTGGGTCGCCTTCTTTATCAGCTTTGTTGTGTGGTTTTCCCATGCTCCCTTGATGGGAGAATTACGTGAGGCCTTTAACCTGACCGCCGAGCAGGTCAAGGCACTGCTAATTCTAAACGTGGCACTGACTATTCCCTCCCGCGTCATTATCGGTTCCCTGGTAGACCGTTTCGGGCCGCGCAGGGTTTTCGGTCTGCTTCTGATACTGGCCGCGCTGCCCTGCTGGGCATTCGCCATGGCCACCACCTTTGAGCAACTGGCCATCACCCGTTTGATGATGGGCTTTGTCGGTGCCGGCTTTGTGGTCGGTATCCGTCTGATCAGCGAGTGGTTCCCGGCCCGGGAAGTGGGCCTGGCCGAGGGAGTCTATGGGGGCTGGGGCAACTTCGGTTCCGCCGCCGCCGCCATCTGCCTGCCCACCGTGGCGCTGCTGTTTGGCGGCGAGGATGGCTGGCGCTGGGCCATTGCCAGTACCGGTCTGTTGGCTTTTTTCTATGGCATGGTGTTCCTGTGGCGCGCCCGTAACACCCCGCAGGGCTCCTCCTACTTCAAACCCAAGAAAGCCGCCGCGCTGGAAGTCAGCACCAGGAAAGACCTGTTCTTCTATCTGGCCATGAGCTTGCCGCTGTATGTGGCGCTGCTGGTTATCGTGTGGCGCCTGGGTCCGAGCAACCTGGGTCTGCTGGGCCACACCAGCCAGCTGATTCTGGGCGCCCTGATTGTCAGCCTGGCTGCAATGCAGCTGGGCCAGGCCTGGCGGGTCAACCGCGAACATCTCAAGGAAGGCGTTCAGGCACATGACCGCTACCAGTTCAAGCAGGTGGCCATTCTGGATCTGGCCTACCTGGTCACCTTTGGTTCCGAACTGGCGGTAGTCTCCATGCTGCCGCTGTTCTTCAGCGATACCTTTCACCTGGATGCGGTGACTGCCGGCCTGCTGGCCTCAGGCTACGCCTTCATGAACCTGGTGGCTCGCCCCGGTGGCGGCTGGGTCTCTGACAAGTTCGGCCGCAAGAAGTCCCTGGGCATCATGTTGTGTGGCCTGATGGTAGGTTATGTCGTGATGAGCCAGATCAGCGGCAGCTGGCCGATTGCCCTGGCCGTCATCTCCACCATGTGCTGTTCGTTCTTCGTACAGGCTGGCGAGGGTGCAGTATTTGCCACAGTGCCACTGATCAAGCGCCGCCTCACCGGCCAGATTGCCGGCATGGTGGGCGCCTACGGTAACGCCGGCGCGGTGATCTTCCTGACAGTACTGACCTTTGTCGACCCGGGTACCTTCTTCCTGGTGATTGCCGGCAGTGCCGCCATTGCGTTTGCCGCGGTACAGTTCCTGGATGAACCCAAGGGCCACATCGCTGAAGTGGATGAGGATGGCCAGGTACAGCTGATTGAGGTCGGTTAATGACGCAAGCCATGCCAGACATACAGCACCGTGAAGCGGTGCTGCATCCCCGGGTCAGCCTGGGGCAATACAGCGACCCGGGCCGCAAACCCCTGAATCAGGATGCCCTGGCAATCCAGGTTCCGGAGGGGGCGTTACTACGCACCAAGGGGCTGGTGGCAGCACTGGCTGATGGCCTGTCGAGCGCGGCTGCCGGTCGTGAGGCCGCGGAATCCTGTGTGCTGGGTTTTATCAGCGATTACTACGCCACCCCCGCCCTGTGGAGCGTGGCGCGCTCAGCACAACGAGTGCTGGAAGCGCTCAATCGCTGGCTATGCCGCCAGACCCTGGCCGGCGACAGCCACCTGTGTACGCTATCGCTGCTGGTGCTGCGCTCCTGCACTGCGCATATTTTTCAGGTCGGCGACTCTCGCGTCTGGCGACTGCGCGGCGACAAACTGGAATGCCTGACCCGAGATCACAGCCGGGTAATCGGTAATAACCGCCGGGTCCTGACACGGGTGATGGGCGGAGATAGCCGTCTGGAAGTGGATTATCGTCAAACCGAGCTGCAGCAGGGTGACATTTTTGTGCTTACCAGCGACGGCGTGCACGAG
>JAWVWY010000223.1:0-3048 GCA_033723495.1 Alcanivorax sp.
CGGCGGAACCGCCTGCCGCCGGCAATCAGCTAAACCCCATGGACGCCGGCGCCGGGCAACCGCAGCCCACATGGCAAATCGGCATTGGTGGGGATCTGGCCGAGAAGCGATTAGCGGATACCCTGCGACAGCATGGAGCCGAACTGCTGGACGGCAACGGCCAGCCACTCTGGACCGGGGTCACCGTAACGCATGAGGCCAACCAGCTGACCGCCATCGCCAACAGTCAGTGCAGCGCCCTGCACAAGACGCTGAAAGCCCGTGGCTTGCTTCCCTGAAAACAGCAATCGGAATCCTGAACGTATGACAGGCCCTCTACACGGACTCACCTTTATTGAACTGGCCGGGATTGGTCCCGGCCCCTTCTGCGGCATGATGCTCGCCGATATGGGCGCCACCGTTATCCGCGTTGACCGCCCCGGCGGCAACCCGCATGCCGCCATCGGCCACTCCATCCTTTTCCGTAATCGCCAGAATCTGGCTGTGGACCTGAAAAGCCCGGCAGGAATCGAAACTATCCTGCGCCTGTGCGAGAGCGCGGATGGTCTCTTCGAAGGTTTCCGCCCCGGTGTCGCTGAACGCCTGGGGGTGGGCCCTGAACAGTGTCAGGCCCGCAACCCCAAGCTGGTATACGGCCGCATGACCGGTTGGGGCCAAACAGGCCCGCTGGCGAAAGCTGCCGGTCATGACATGAACTACATCGCCCTGTCCGGCGCCCTGCATGCGATGGGCCGCGCCGGGGAAAAACCCGCCATTCCCCTCAATCTGGTAGGGGATTTTGGTGGCGGCGGCATGATGCTGGCGTTCGGCATGGTCTGTGCTGCCCTGGAAGCCCAACGCTCGGGCCAGGGGCAGGTAGTTGACAGCTCCATGGTGGAAGGGTCGGCAGCATTAATGGCCATGTTCTATGGCCTGCGCGCCCAGGGATTGTTCAGTGATGAACGCGGCACCCATATGCTTGATTCCGGGGCGCCCTTCTATGAAGTCTACGAAACCGCGGACCGCAAATATGTCTCTATCGGCAGCATTGAACCCCAGTTTTATGCGCAACTGTGCGAGCTAGCCGAGCTGCCCGCCGAAGACTTCGGCAACCAGTTGGACACGCAGCGCTGGCCACAAATGAAGGAAAAGCTCGCCACCGTAATCCGACAGAAAACCCGTGAGCAGTGGACCGAACTGATGCAGGGTACCGATGTTTGCTTTGCCCCGGTTCTTGGCCTTGAAGAAGCGCCCGCGCACCCACATAACCAGGCCAGAGAGTCTTTTGTCACTGTCGACGACGTGGTACAACCGGCCCCAACCCCGCGTTTTTCCCGCAGCGGCGCGCCGCCACTGCGCAGTGCAGCCAGCGCCGGCGCCGATACCCGCAGCGTGCTGACTCAGGCGGGGTTCAGTGACACCGACATCGACAACCTGATTGCCGATGGAGCCGTCAGGCAGGACTGACCCGCTCCCCGGCAGCCCCGGCTGACAAGCCGGGGTATTTGACAGGGCCTGACCGGCCGCGAGGAGTAATGACATGAACGCTGTGATTCCCGGCACCTCACTGGCCATGTATCCGGATCGCTTCCCGGACCCGGCCGACGATTTGCCGGCCAGCGGCATGGCGAGCGCGGTGCTCGCGGGGGGCTGTTTCTGGTGTGTGGAGGCAGTCTACCTCAATTTACAGGGCGTGCAGGCCGTCGTTTCGGGCTATGCCGGGGGCGCTGCGGACCAGGCCAACTATGAAGCCGTGTGCACCGGGAACAGCGGCCATGCGGAGGTCGTGGAAATCAGTTATGACAGCAATGTGATCAGTTTTGGTCAGTTGCTCAAGGTGTTCTTTTCCGTGGCCCATGATCCGACCCAGAAAGACCGTCAGGGCAATGATCGTGGCCCACAATATCGTTCCGCCGTGTTTTACCGTAGCGATGAGGAAAGACGGGTCGCGCAAGGCTACATTCAGCAGCTTGACCATGCCGGCGCCTTTGTTGCTCCGATCGTTACCACCGTGGAACCCTTGACGGCCTTTTACAGAGCCGAGGAATATCATCAGGACTTTGCACGACGAAACCCGGCCCAACCCTATATTGCCCATGTGGCGTGGCCCAAGGTGGAGAAACTGAAACAGGCATTCCCGGACAAACTGAAAGGATAAGCATGAGCAACCCGGACACAGACAGTGGCTATGATCTGACCCCTCTCAGCGAAGAACGCAAGCAGGAACTGGCCGCCACCCTCAGCGACGAGGAAAAACGCATCCTTCTTAATCAGGGCACGGAGCCACCCTTTTGTGGCGGCCTGCTGGACAACAAGGAAGATGGCGTCTATCACTGCAAGCTCTGCAACCTGCCTTTGTTCCGCTCGACCAGCAAGTTTGATTCCGGCACTGGCTGGCCCAGCTTCTATGAACCCTTTGACCCCGCTCATATCCGTGAGCTGCGTGATAGCAGCCACGGCATGGTGCGTACAGAAATCCGCTGTGCCCGTTGTGACGGCCACCTTGGCCATGTGTTTCCGGACGGCCCTCCCCCTTCCGGCCTGCGCTACTGCCTGAATTCTGCTTCACTGACCTTCCGGCGCTGATCTGCCAGCGGGTTCTGCACGCGGGTACATGGGGTACATGGCCGGGCCGGCAGGCTCTTGTCAGATGAAAGGTTCCTGCTAAACTAGCGCGCCACCGCCGGAATAGCTCAGTCGGTAGAGCAACTGATTCGTAATCAGTAGGTCAGCGGTTCGATTCCGCTTTCCGGCACCATCAAACTCAAGCAAAAGCCGCCCCTGGGCGGCTTTTGCTTTTCTGCACCGGCCAGCCCTCAGGACATCAGATGCTGTTGCTTGCGGTATTGTCCCGGGGCGCAGCCCTGCCAGCGCTTGAAGGCATGGTAGAAATTGGCCGTGTCAGAAAATCCCAACTGCTGCGCCAGGGCGGGCATGTTGCAATTCACGAATCAGGACTTGTTCAGCTTTTTTATCGGAAAGTGATACGAAATCGCGGGGACCTTTTTTGGAAACTTGTAATCTTTCCACTTCTCCGAAGTCTCTTAAAAGACCTCTTGATGCCTTGAC
>JAWVWY010000224.1:0-3020 GCA_033723495.1 Alcanivorax sp.
GGCGCCATGAAACCGTTACCCCGGGAAATTTCCCTGACACTGCTTTTCAAGCTGGCCGCGCTGTTCCTGCTGTGGCTGCTGTTCTTCCGGGATGATCTGCGCCCGCATCCGGACGCCGGCACCATTGCTTCCGACCTGCTTTCTTCCACCCATACTCAACCATCCGAACAGAGGGGATCCACCAATGGACCTTGATCCGGTACTGCTCTCGCGTATGCAGTTCGGCCTCACGGCCCTGTATCACTTTATCTTCGTGCCGCTGACACTCGGGCTATCCATCCTGCTGGCCATGATGGAAAGCGTCTATGTGATGACCGGCAAACAGATCTGGAAAGACATGACCCGTTTCTGGGGCAAGCTCTTCGGCATCAACTTTGCCATGGGCGTGGCCACCGGCATCACCATGGAATTCCAGTTCGGCACCAACTGGGCCTACTATTCCCATTACGTGGGCGACATCTTCGGTGTGCCACTGGCCATTGAGGGCCTGATGGCCTTCTTCCTGGAATCTTCCTTTGTCGGCCTGTTCTTTTTCGGATGGGAACGACTGAGCAAACTTCAGCACCTGACGGTCACCTGGCTGGTGGCGATTGGCTCGAACCTGTCAGCCTTGTGGATTCTGATCGCCAACGGCTGGATGCAGAACCCGGTGGGCGCCGAATTCAACTTTGAAACCATGCGCATGGAAGTCACCGATATTACCCAGGTGATCTTCAACCCGGTGGCCCAGGCCAAGTTCGTGCACACCGTGGCCGCCGGCTATGTCACCGGGGCGGTATTTGTGCTGGCCATTTCCTGCTGGTACCTGCTCAAGGGGCGCCACACCGCTTTTGCCAAACGCTCCTTTGCCATTGCCGCCAGTTTTGGCCTGGCCTCGGCCCTGTCCGTGGTGGTGCTGGGCGATGAAAGCGGTTATGTGGCCACCGAGCATCAGAAAATGAAAATTGCCGCCATCGAGGCCATGTGGGATACCGAGGAGCCCCCCGCCAGCTTCACCCTGGTGGGCTGGCCGGATGTGGAGAACCGCACTACCCACTACGGCATTCATGTGCCGGGGCTGCTGGGACTGATTGCCACCCGCTCGATCAGCAAGCCGCTGCCCGGCATCAATGATCTGGTGCTGCATGCGCAAAGCCGTATCCGCAGTGGCCTGGTCGCCTATGACACACTGAAAAAACTGCGCAAATCGCCTGACGATCAGGCATTGCGTGACCGTTTCCTGGCCCACCGCAAGGACCTGGGCTATGCCCTGCTGCTCAAGGTCTTCATGGACGACCCGCTGCAGGCTACCGATGCCGATATCCAGCGCGCCGCCGAGAGCACCATCCCCAATGTGCCGTTCCTGTTCTGGGCCTTCCGCTTGATGGTGGCGCTGGGCTTCTTCTTCATCCTGTTGTTCGCGATCGCCTTCCTGCTGTCAGCCACCGGTCGCTTTACCCGCTATCGCTGGTTCCTGCGGGCCGCGTTCCTGGCGTTGCCACTGCCCTGGATTGCCGCCGAACTGGGCTGGTGCGTGGCCGAGCTGGGCCGCCAGCCCTGGGTCATCGAGGGTGTCTTGCCCACCAACCTGGCAGCTTCGGCACTGAGCGGCGGCACCGTGCTCACCAGCCTGCTCGGCTTCGTGGTGTTCTACTCCACCCTGGCGGTGGTGGACGCCTGGCTGATGACCAAATACGCCCGTCTGGGTCCCGGTGAACATGACGAACCCGCACCGTCCGAGACCAGCGCCTACGCACAGGAGACTCTGTCATGATGGAACTGCTTAACTACGAGAACCTGCGTCTGATCTGGTGGTTGTTTGTCGGCGTGCTGCTGATCGGCTTTGCCGTGATGGACGGCTTTGATCTTGGCGTCGGCGCCTTGCTGCCGTTTGTGGCCAAAACCGACAATGAAAAAAGGGTCGCCATCAACAGCATCGGCCCCACCTGGGAAGGCAATCAGGTCTGGTTCGTGCTTGGCGGCGGCGCCGTGTTTGCCGCCTTCCCGCTGCTGTATGCCACGGCCTTTTCCGGCTTCTACTTCGCCATGTTTCTGGTGTTGGTGGCGCTGATCCTGCGTCCGGTGGGCTTCGATTTTCGCCACAAGATCGATCATCCGCGCTGGCGCGCAGTGTGGGACGCGGCACTTTTTATCGGCGGTGCCGTGCCGGCACTGGTATTCGGTATCGCCATCGGCAACCTGTTCCGGGGTGTCCCCTTCACGTTCGACGGTGACATGCGGCTGTTCTATACCGGCGGCTTCTGGGCCCTGCTCAATCCCTTCGCCCTGCTGGTGGGACTGGTCAGCCTCAGCATGCTGATGATGCAGGGTGCCACCTTCCTCGGCCTGAAGACCGAAGGCAAGGTGGCACAGCGCGCGGCAACCGCCCAGACCCTGGCCTGTCTGGCCTTTGTGGTGACCTTCATCCTGGCCGGGTTGTGGGTGAGCTTCGGTATGGACGGCTATGTGATTACCTCAGCCATTGATCCGCAGGGCCCGTCCAACCCACTGGCTAAAACCGTGGCCACCGAGCATGGCGCCTGGCTGGCCAACTATCTGCATCACCCGGTGCTGTTCGCCTTCCCGCTGATCGCCCTGCTGGGCGCGCTGCTGTCCCAGCGCCTGACTGCGACCCGCTCCAACGGCCTGGCCATGATCGTGTCGTCACTGTCAGTGGCCGGCACCATTGCCACCGCCGGTGCCAGCCTGTTTCCGTTCTTCATGCCGTCATCGCAGAACCTGAACGCCAGCCTGACGCTGTGGGATGCCTCCTCCAGCCATACCACGCTGATGATCATGTTCTTTGCCACCCTGATTTTCCTGCCGATTATTATCCTCTACACAGGCTGGATCTACCGGGTCATGCGCGGCAAGGTCAGCGAAGATTTCGTCAAATCCAATTCCAACTCACTCTACTAGGGAGACGGTTATGTGGTATTTCACCTGGGTACTGGGGCTGGGACTGGCCTGCTCGGCGGGCATCCTCAACGCCATGTGGCTGGAGTTCCGTATCAGCGAGCAGGAAAACCGCGGGGAGTAAC
>JAWVWY010000225.1:0-2965 GCA_033723495.1 Alcanivorax sp.
TACCGCCGCCTCGCCGGCGCCCGGAGGGCGAGCAAGCGCCGACATAAAAAGTCGCTTGCTCCTCAAAAGTGGCACCCATGCTGAAAATCCTTACAATCTCTCGTTCTTTAGCCCCGGTAGCTCAGTTGGGTGGGGCCGGGGTTTGCCAAAGCACTGCTTTGGCCCGGACACACGCGAGGCGGATACCGCCGCCTCGCCGGCGCCCGGAGGGCGAGCAAGCGCCGACATAAAAAGTCGCTTGCTCCTCGAAAGTGGCACCCATGCTGAAAATCCTTACAATCTCTCGTTCTTTAGCCCCGGTAGCTCAGTTGGATAGAGCAAGCGCCTCCTAAGCGCTAGGTCGGACGTTCGAATCGTCTCCGGGGCGCCATTTCCCCTCGCTGTTATCATTTTTTTCAATCACAGCGCTGCATTTTTATTGCTGGTAGTCACAGAACCGCTCGCGGACACTGTGCCCGCCCTTGTTGATCAGGAACCGGCATGACCTCCAGGCACACGCTCTCCACACCACTGGTACTGCTAATGGCCGCCACCACCGGTCTGGTGGTTGCCAGCAACTACTATGCCCAGCCGTTGCTGCATACGATTGCCGACCAGCTCCAGCTCAGTTATGCACGGGCTGGCATTATCGTCACCACCGCCCAGGCCAGCTACGCACTGGGGTTAATCCTGCTGGTTCCGCTGGGGGACATGCTCGAGCGGCGCCGGCTGATTACCGTGATGATGCTGTTGTCGACGGCCGGGCTGGTGATCAGCGCTACTGCCAACAGCCTGACGCAACTATTGCTGGGCACCGCCATTACTGGCGCCTTTGCGGTGGTGGCCCAGGTGCTGGTGCCTTTTGCGGCGACACTGTCCGACCCGCAGCGGCGCGGACGGGTGGTCGGTACGGTGATGAGCGGGTTGTTGCTGGGTATCCTGCTGGCGCGCACCGTGGCCGGTGCCCTGTCGTCTCTGGGCGACTGGCATACGGTCTACTGGGTGGCGGCGGCTCTGATGCTGCTTAACAGCGCCGCCCTGTGGCGCATGTTGCCCCGCTACCAGCAAAGCGCCGGGCTGCATTACGGCCAGCTGATCGCCTCCATTGGCCGGCTGTTTATCCGACACCCGCTCTATTTGCAGCGCTCGCTAATGGGGCTGCTGGCGTTTGCCATGTTCAGCGTGCTGTGGACCTCACTGGCCTTCCTGCTATCGACCCCCCCCTGGTCATTGTCGGACGCGGCCATCGGCCTGTTCGGTCTGGCCGGGGCCGCCGGCGCCCTCGCCGCCCGCCATGCCGGTGTACTTACCGATCGCGGTCATGGGCAGCGTTTAACACTATGGGGCCTGCTGTTGTTATTGCTGTCCTGGGGCCTGCTGGGGCTCGGCGGGCAGTCGCTGCTGGCCCTGGTCGCCGGCATTGTGTTGCTGGACATGGCGCTTCAGGCGGTGCATATCACCAACATGAATCTGATCTTTGCGCTGGATGAGAACGCCCGCAACCGGCTCAATTCCGGTTACATGTTCCTGTATTTTCTGGGTGGGGCCGGCGGTTCACTGGCTTCGGCGGCAGCCTATGAGCAGGGCGGCTGGCCAGCGGTGGTCACCCTCGGCGCCGGGCTCGGCACTGTCACCCTGGGCTACGGTCTGTGGTTATCGCTGGCGCCGCGCCAGCGGCCCTGTTCACAAAATTGACCGGTTTTTACAGCTCGGCAATGTATTCCCCAGCGCCAGTCCTCTAGATTCAGACTCTGACACACACAGAGGGAACGGCCATGAAAATCCTGAGCTTGTTACAACTGGCATTGGCGATCTACGCCATCGTCATGATTATTCAATCGAACGCGGAAACCGTGCACAAAGTCTTGTGGGTACTGCTGGTGCTGGTTGTGCCACTGGTTGGCGTGATTATCTGGGCCCTGATGGGGCCGGGCTCGCCGGTGAAGCGCTAGCGGCTGCGGTCTGCTCTCCCGGCTGCGCCCAGCCGGGGGGCGTCTTGTAGTAACCCAGATCAATGCCCTGATAACGGGGTAGGTTAATTACCCGCCGTAATCGCTTCAGCGAAAAATAGGGGATATCGCGCAGGATAATGTTGGCCAGCCAGGCCGGCAACGCCCCGCCCGGGTCGAGTACCACTTCCAGTGTCACCGCGACTTCGCCGGGCTTCACCGGCTGAAAACGGAAATAGCCCTGCATTTGCACAATACGCACATAGCCCTGGCGTTCAGGTTTGGCACCGGGGTTCAGGGTGAACGGCATCATCAGTGCCAGGCTATCCGGCTCCTGATAAAGCCGTACTCGCAAGGGGGCATCCCGATCATGGACCGGCCAGGGTAGCTTGGTGGTGACGTAAACATCGCGCTTGTAAGGCGAGTAGCGATGGATATCCTGGACCTCGGATACCATGTGCAGAAAACCCGCCACCGCCTGGTAATCGTCCATCAGAACACCAATGGCATTGAAATCATCCACCGCCATGAGTGTCTTGCCGCGGAAGGTCTTGATGCGGGAATTATCGTCGTGGGCGCGAAATACCTGTATGCCGTCACGGTCGGTGACCTTGACCCATTGCTGCGCCCAGGCAGGTGCTGCAGACAGGGCTGCCAGCAGCAACAAGGTGGCTCTCATGAACATGACGTCATCCTGAAGAATTTTGTTGTTGTTATCCGTACTGACGTCTGCCAGTGAGCATTCACTGCAGCACACGGTTTTTTGAGTGTGGCTGACGTTATACGCCAGGCTCCCCCAGCACCCCAGCGTAACACGATGAAACTGTGACAATTGCCACGATTTTGCCATCAAACCGGCATCATGCAAGACGCTACAGGTAGGGCTCCATCAGATGGGCCAGGGAATTGCGCACCCGCCGCCATGGCGCCCAGGCGGCAAATCCGGCCCTGTCCAATTTGCGGCCACCGGCAATACGCTGATCCACCCAATTATCCAGCGGCGCGGTCAGCTCGGCGTTTTAGCATTCCAGATAAAA
>JAWVWY010000226.1:0-2944 GCA_033723495.1 Alcanivorax sp.
CACGGCGAGAAATTCGATGATGCGGTCCTTCACGTCATCCAGGCCACTGTGATGGGCTTCCAGCACATTGCGGCCATGCTTCAGATCCAGGTTGTCATCGGAATACTGCCCCCAGGGCACACTGGTCAGCCAGTCCAGATAGTTGCGGGTAACACCGTATTCCGGCGAGCCCGTTTCCAGTACGGACAGTTTGTGCAGTTCGTCATCAAAACGCTTCTGTACAGATTCCGGTGGCGACAGGACCTCCATGCGCTCCCGGAACTCTTCTACCTCAGCGGTTTTGTCGTCCTTGCTAAGCCCCAGCTCTCGCTGAATGATCTTCAGTTGCTCACGCAGAAAGAATTCACGTTGGTGTCGGCTGACCTTTTCGTCCACCTCTTCGGAGATCTCACTCTGTAGCCGGGCCACTTCCAGTTCTTTCTTTACCAGCGTCAGCACTTTTTCCATGCGCGGCTTGAGTGGCACGGTTTCCAGAATCTGTTGCAGTTCGTCGCCGCTGGCGCTGGTCAGGGCGGCGGCAAAATCCGTGAGTGGCGAGGGTTCGCTGGGCGAGAAATTCTGCAGGTAATGACGGAGCCCCTCGTTATACAGTGGATTGAGGGGCAGCAGCTCCTTGATGGTATTGATGATGGCCATGCCATAGGCACGCACGGTCTCATCCACGTCTGCGGCGGGGTGCGGGTAGCTGACTTCCGCCATAAAGGGCAACTTGCGATTGATGAAGCCATTGATGTGGAAACGGGCGACACCCTGGGCAACCACCTGGTAATGGTCATCCTCTTCGTTGATGGCGTGAATCTTTACCAGACAGCCGTATTCGGGGAAATCCTCCACACCCACATCATCAGGGTCCTTGTTGCCCACGTAGACAAGACCCAGCGCGTGGTGAGGCGTCTGGCTGACCCTTTCCAGGGTTTGCGCCCAGTGTTCCTTGTCCAGCATGACCGGCTGCACTAACCCGGGCATAAAGGGGCGGTGCCTGACTGGCACAAGATAAATACGTTGCGGCTGAATCTGATCCGGCAGCGCCAGGCTGCCCTGATTGGAAGAAGCGGTATTCTGGTTTTCGTCAGTCATAGACCCATTCCACAATCAACAGCAATGATGCCGATAAGATGGTGTCATTGCCGGGAAATTCAATTATCGATTATTAGCAGATCGGCACTGATTGCCTTGGGGGTCTTGCTGCGCCGTTCCACCACGCGGGCGTTGAGGGTCTGCTGGCAACGATCCGCCAGGGCATAGAAGGGGGAGCGGCCCGGGTCAGCAATGATGATCTGTTTGGTGCCGGCCCGCAGCGCCCGGCGAATCAAATTATAAAGGACGGGGGTCAGCTCATCCCAAAAGCAGATGTCGGCGCCGGTAATCAGATCCACATTGGCCAGCCGCGCCAGGGTCAGTTTTTCGAAGCGGGCTTGCAGGGGGGTGATTTCGACCTTGTTGATGGCGGCATGCAGCTGCAGATAGGGGAACACATCCTGGTCCGCATCCACCGCGGTGACCTGGCAGCCGAAGCGTTTGGCGGCGAATACCGACAAGGGGCCCCAGCCGCAGCCAATGTCCATCATGTGCCACTCTGCGGGGATCTTCTGGCGCGTCAGCTGATCCATGATCAGAAAACTGGAGTTCCAGACCTTGTTGCCATGGATGGAAGGGACATGATTGGCACGCTTGAGGCGGCGGATTTCGCGGTGGCCGGAACGCAGTAGCGTTATGCCTCGTGTGCGAATGGTATGCGGTTCACCGGGGCGTATAACGGGTATTGGCATAATCGGTCACTTCCGGGAAAGATTTGAACACTACGGCCATGAAGCAATGGATTCAACCGCTGACAGTGTTGTTTATAATCAATGGTTTTGCATAGGGGTGGAATTTGTCAGGGGTGAACCTGCTCAAACAGAGTGCTTCCGGGGTTTCCGGGTTGGCAGCCGGGCGCAGTCGCTATCTGCGGGCCTTGAGTGCCGGTGCGCGCCTGACAGCGCTGTATGCTCGCCATTACCGGGCAGGCAAGGGCTATAATCGGGCCCATCAACGGGGGGCGGAGCTGTTGTGCCGACTGTGCGAGCGTAATGGTGCGACCTGGGTCAAGGCCGCCCAATTTTTTAGCTGCCGACCTGATGTGTTGCCGCCGGCCTATATCCAGGCCTTTCAACGCCTGCAGAATGACGGCACGCCGGTGCCGTTTTCCCAGATAGAAAAGGTGTTGGCGCAGGCCTGGGGCGAGAGCTGGCGTGAACAGTTTGAGGTGATTGATGCGGTTCCCGTGGCGGTAGCCTCGATTGCCCAGGTTCACCGTGCAACGCTGGCTGATGGCACCGAGGTGGCCATCAAGGTGCGGCTGCCCGGCGTGCGTAAACTGTTTGAACAGGATGGCAAGGTGTTTGAGGCGGTGGCAGCCTTGCTGGCGCCGAGGTTCCGCGAGTTCGATCTCAAGCAGGCGGTTGATCAGTTGTTACAGATGACGGCCACGGAACTGGATCTGCGTAACGAGGCGGCCAACATGCAACGCTTCGCGCGCTTGCCACACCAGAGCCGGATACGAGTGCCAGGCCTGGTCGAGTCATTGAGCAGTGAACGGGTTCTGGTAACAGTCTGGCAGGACGGCGATCGACTGCGGGACTATCTGGATAGCAATCCAGATGAAGCCCAGGATCTGTTATCCGTCCTGCTGACCAGTTATTTGCAGCAAGTTACCCGCTTTGGTATTTACCAGGCAGACCCTCACCCCGGCAACTTTCTGGTCACCCAGGACAAGCAGATCGTGATTCTTGATTATGGTGCCATCGGCATGCTGACTGCTGACGAGGTACGGCGCTATTCACGGTTGCTGTACGGCCTGATGGGCTTTGAGGGCGAGGTGGATATCGGCGAGGCGGATATCGGCGAGGGAGGGGAAGACCTTTCCTCCGAAGGGGGAGGCGTGCTCCACGCCCTCGGGCTCGGC
>JAWVWY010000227.1:0-2918 GCA_033723495.1 Alcanivorax sp.
CAACTGGACAGTCTGCGGGGGCTGTTATCGCCGGGCCTGCTCGGCGCCTTTGTGCTGCTTGGTATTTTCCCCTGGGTTGCCCGCGGCCTGCTCAGTCGGCTACAGGCACGGCGGGTCTATCGGGGCTGGAAAAAACCGACGCATTTCGACCGCAACCTGGTGGTGATTGGCGCCGGCTCTGCCGGTCTGGTCAGCGCCTATATCGGCGCCACCGTAAAAGCCCAGGTCACTCTGATAGAAAAACACCAGATGGGCGGCGACTGCCTCAACACCGGTTGCGTGCCGTCCAAGGCACTGATCAAGAGCGCCCGGGTGGCCTTCTATGAAAAGCAGGCTGAAAAGTACGGTTTCGATGCCATCCGTAACGATTTCCGCTTCAGCCGGCTGATGGCGCGGGTACAGCAGGTAATCGCCAAGATCGAACCGCACGACTCGGTGGAACGCTACAGCGAGCTGGGCGTGGATTGTCGCCAGGGTGAGGCTCGCATCGTATCGCCCTGGGAAGTGGAAATCCGCCATGGTGAGGATGTTCAGCGCCTGACCACCCGCAACATCATCATTGCTTCCGGCGCCCGCCCCTTTGTGCCGCCCATTGAGGGTATTGATCAGGTCAACATGCTCACCTCCGACACCCTCTGGCAGCTGCGGGAACAGCCACAGCGGCTGGTGGTGCTGGGCGGCGGCCCGATTGGCTGCGAGCTGGCGCAAAGCTTTGCCCGGCTGGGCAGCCAGGTCAGTCAGGTGGAAATGCTGCCACGGCTGATGCCGCGCGAAGATGAGGACGCCGCGCAGTTGGTGACCACCGCGCTGCAGGAAAGCGGTGTTAGCGTGCTCACCGGTCACAAAGCCATGCGCTTTGCCAGGGAAGGCGATGATCAGGTGCTCTATGTGGAAACCGACGGGCAGCAGAAACGGCTGGTGTTCGACGCCGTGCTGGTGGCCGTGGGCCGCCGCGCCAACACCGATGGTCTGGGCCTTGAGGCACTGGGCCTGCCCACCGACCGCGATGGCACCATTACCGTTAACGACTTCCTGCAAAGCCGTTTCCCCAACATTTACGCCTGTGGCGATGTGGCCGGCCCCTATCAGTTCACCCACACCGCCGCCCACCAGGCCTGGTATGCCGCGGTCAATGCCCTGTTCGGCCGCCTGAAGAAATTCCGCGTCGATTATCGGGTGATTCCCTGGGCCACCTTCACCGACCCGGAAGTGGCCCGGGTGGGCCTCAATGAGGATGAGGCCCGCCAGCAGGGTATCGATTACGAAGTCACCCGCTATGGTATTGATGACCTGGATCGGGCCATTACCGAAAGCGCCGACCACGGCTTTGTCAAAGTGCTCACCGCCCGTGGCAGCGATCGCATTCTCGGTGTCACTATTGCCGGCGAGCACGCCGGCGAACTGATCGCCGAGTATGTGCTGGCGATGAAATACAAGCTGGGGTTGAACAAGATCCTCGGCACCATCCACATCTACCCGACGCTGGCCGAGGCCAACAAGTTTGCCGCCGGCGAATGGAAGAAGGCCCACAAGCCGGAAGCCCTGCTACGCTGGGTGGCGCGCTTCCATGGCTGGCAACGCTAAGCGCCATCCGTTACCGCAGCATGCTTTCAAGGAGACATCATGCGCTGGATTACCCTGCTACTGCTGACCCTGTCACTACCGGCCCTGGCCTTTGATCACAGCGGCTGGAACCAGCTGCTGGAAAAGCATGTGCATTGGCAGCGCCATGGCGTCGCCAGCGCCGTGGATTATGCCGGCATACGTCAGGACCAGGCGGCCTTGACGGCTTACCTGGCCAAGCTGTCCGCGGTCAGCCAGTCACAGTTCGACGACTTCAATCATGATGAAAAACTGGCCTTCCTGATCAACGCCTATAACGCCTTTACCGTGGCCCTGATCCTGCGCCAGCCGAGCCTGCCCGATTCCATCCGCGATATCGGCAGCTTTTTCAGCGGCCCCTGGGACCAGCGCTTTTTTTCCCTGCTGGGCAAAAAACGCACTCTCGATGAGGTGGAACACACCCTGATTCGCGCCAACCCGTCACTAATGGATCCGCGTGTCCACTTTGCTCTTAACTGCGCCTCCATCGGTTGCCCGGCCTTGCGGCCCGAGGCCTACAGCGGTGACAAACTGGACCAGCAACTGAACGATAACCTCAAACGTTTTCTCAGCGACCGTCAGCGCAATCGCTTCAACAGCGATGAAAACCGGCTGGAAGTATCGAAAATTTTCGACTGGTATGACAGTGATTTTGAAAAGGCCGCCGGTAGCGTGGAAAGCTTTCTGCTTCGCTACGCCGACACCCTGGCGCTACCACCGCAGGCACGACAGGCGCTGCGCCAAAATACGCTGGACTTGCACTTTTTGCCCTATGACTGGCGCCTTAACCGGACAGGCAGACCTTAAATTGTGACACTCGTCACATTGACACCCAGCTGGCAGGAAAACCAATAAATTGTCATACAATAAATCTTTATAAAAAAACAAGAACTGCCAAAATACGCGCCGGGGCGATTGTTATTTAACGCCAACGGAAGACGCGCAGCATGGATGCTCATCCAAGTATTCCTCAGAATACGGCCATCAATATTTATCAATGATTGCGTTGCGATGCACCCGTAAAGGGCGTCATCCAGACCCGTCTATTTGTCAGCGGGTCACGGCCTTCTTTTGCCCCCTGCTTTGTTAACCCGTCAAGAAAAGGATGCAGATGATGCACAGGAATGCCCTGATGAAATCAAAATGGTTGAGCGCCGCCGCAGCGACCTTACTGCTCACCGCCTGTGGTGGCGGTGGTGGCGGCGGGGGCGGAAGCAGTGCCCCCACCAGTAGCAGCCTCTCGAATGATAGTGTCACCGTCACGGCAACCGTGGATGGCGCAGGCGGCACTGTCAGCCCAGCTGGTGGCCAGAAAG
>JAWVWY010000228.1:0-2774 GCA_033723495.1 Alcanivorax sp.
GCCAGCTTGCCTTGCCCGTAAAAGGCCCGGCTGAAATAGCGTTTTTCCACATTCAGGTTATCAAGTGAATGCGGCCGAACTTATGTGCCACGCTGGAGACCATCACGATCAGGGCTGCATCGTGTTCCTCCAGCAGGGGCAATAATCGACCGGTCAGGGCGAAATGTCCCAGAGGGTTGGCAGCCGAACTGCATGTCAAACCCATTCCGGGTGTGAGGCAGCGGCGGTGCCATCAGGCCGGCATTGTCGAGCAGGATGTCCAGTTAGCCGTATTGCTTTTTGAGTGCCTCTGAAAAATCGGTAATCGAGGTCAGATCCGCCAGGCCCAGCGGCATGAGCGCCAGATTGGCATGAGGGTATCCCGCCTTGATCTGATCCCATCCCTGTTGCCCCATTTTCCGGTTTTGGCCGGCCTTGATGACGTCAGCACCATGGCCGGCCAGAAGCCGGGGGAACTCCAGCCCCAGTCCACTGTTGCGGCGGTGATCAGCGCCGTTTCCCCCTTTAGAGAAGAATTTCATTCGGGGGCCAGGTGACGCTTGTCTACTTCCTCCTGGTTGATCCGAAACTCAGGCTTGTTGGTTTGGCCGCGCAGGCAACACTTTGGATTGGCGTCTCCAGCAGAGGCGAGCCATGCCGCCCGTCTTACTTATGGCCGGCTGCTGAATTGGCGGACAGCACCGCGAGGACAGCCTTGCCCACCGCCTTGGCAGAAGCGGGGTTTTGTCCGGTGACAATGCGGCCGTCCGTCAGCACATAGGATTTGAACGGCAACCAGGACCTTTTATAGTCCGCGCCTTCGGCTTTCAGCTCATCCTCAAGGAAGAAGGGCACCTGGCTCTTGAGACCGGCGAGAAACTCCTCCCGGTTGGAAAACCCCGTGATGGTGCGACCCTTGATCAACGGCTGGCCGTTGCTGTCTTGCAGGTTCAGCAAGGCCGCCGCACCATGACAGACTGACGCGATCACACCTCCCTGGTTATAGATGCCTTCGGCAACCCGACGCATGGCATCATTACCGCGGAAATCCCACATGACGCCATGGCCGCCAGTGAAGTAAATGGCCTGGTAATCCGCCGGGTTTGCTTGAGAAATCGGCAAGGTATGGGAAAGGCGAGCCTTGAAACCCGCGGAAGCCAGATGCTTACGCGCCGCCTTGTCCATGTACAGCCAGCCAAGACTACGCTCATCCAACGGCACCTGGCCGCCCTTGGGGCTGGCAAAGACGGTAGCGTAACCTGCCGCCTCAACCATGTCGGTGAAGTGGGTCAATTCGGTGAGCCAGAGACCGGTGGTGTCGTCGCGCGACGGGTAACGAGAGTGATTGGTCATCACCACCAGGATCTGGCCTCGGGCACCGACATTCAGTGATACCGGCGCCGCCATGGCAAGGGCAGGGGCAATACTGCTTATTACAAGCAGTGCGAAAAAAGGCAGCTTCTTCAACATGACTGGAACTCCACGGTGATTGGATTTGGATCTTTCCAGCACATGTTCACATTGAAGCTTGATTTAAGGTCAAGCAATAGCATTAACCCCGGGCGAATACGGTTATCAAAGCGCCGCCTCCAGCCCGGCCCTGGCCCGGCGCTGCTCATCAAGACTGAAACCGGCACCCTGAGCGGAGGTGATCAGCCCCAACATTATCAATGCCTCGGCCGGATAGCTGCGATAACCGTTGGCCTGACGGGCCACCAGCTTAAGCAGGCAGATAAAGCTGGCCGATACGCTCGTAGAAACGAATCCGTAAGAGGGCCAGGCCGGTTCGTTCAGCCAGTTCACCAATCTTCATCTGAATACCCTGGCGTTGCACCGTTGATAACCCTGACTGCAAAAAGAACTGACAAGCCGGTATGGCCTCAAGGCATTAGGCATTTTTATTTTGCGTGTGAAAATGCATATAATCGGCCCGCACTTAACAAGCTGAAGGGAATTCAAGCATGAAGAAAGCGCTCATTCTGGCAACTTCCGCCATCGTTCTGACTGCCTGTGGCGGCGGTGGTGGTGGTGATGGCAGCAGCGGCAACGATGCCACCGCGAAAGTCTCCGCACCGGCGGGCCTGTATGCCGGCAAGACCGATACCAACAGGGATGTAAAAGGTATCGTACGCAGCAATGGCGATGTCTGGTTTGTCTATTCAGACCTCGACAGTCCGCTGGCTGATGGTGTGGAAGGCATTATCACCGGCAACGGCACCGCAACCAACAGTGGATTCACGATTACCGCCAAGGATTACCAGTTTTATTATGACAGCATCGTCGATGCCAGCATCACGTCATCCTATATCGCGGGTCAGTATATCAATGCGGATATCAAGGAAAGCAGTGGGGCACAGTCAGCAGTGCTCAGCTATGATAGTGACTTTGATGCGACCCCGTCCTTGGCCACACTGGCCGGGAGTTATAACGGTGAAAGCATGACCATGGTTGGTCTTTCTGGTACCCCGACAGTTGTTATCAGTGCCGATGGCAGCGTCAACGCCAGTGACTCTTCTGGCTGCATTATTGACGGTACCGCCGCGGTGGCCACCGACGGCAATTACTATACTGTTACGCTCAAGACTCACGACATGAGTGAGTGCGATGCCAGCTATCGGGGCGTGACCACAAAAGGTATCGCTTACCTGAACAGCAACAACGGGCACCTGTACATCGCCACTAAAAACGATGCCGGCACCCTGGGGTATGCCTTCACCAGTTACCCGACGACCTGAAGTCGCGCATCAATCAAAAAGCCCGCTCAATGCGGGCTTTTTTCTGTTACCGGGCAAGCC
>JAWVWY010000229.1:0-2710 GCA_033723495.1 Alcanivorax sp.
ATATTGAGCATGATCGGATGCAGCTCGAACACCTTGGCCGCTTTCGCCGAACCACTGTCGTTGGCCGGCAACCACAGCTTCTGCTTCTGCAGCTCGGCGACGCTGGACACCGGCTGGGTACTCATGATGTAGGCAAAGCCACCATCGGCGGCACCGAAGGTCACCCAGCCGGCATCGGCAAAGCCCTTCTGAATGACTGGATCGAGCGTCTTGCGGACATAATCGACCTCATCATAGGAGCGGAATGCCAGCGGCACGTTGAGGATCTGGCTGTCCTTGTAGTGCTGGGCAAAGGCACCGGCCTGGGCCAGCGCACCGTCAAGCTGACCAATGCTGATCTTGCGCTGCACAGCGCGGTCATCACCCATCACCCCGCCCGGGTAGATCTTCAGTTTCACGCGGCCGTTGGTTTGCGCCTTGATATCGTCACTGGCGGCCTTGAGCTGGGACACCACGGTGGTGCCCTCGGGATAGATGGTGGAAATCTTCAGGGTCTTGGCCTGACCGATCAGTGGCAGACAGCAGAGTAAGGCAACGAACATTCGCAACATGGCTAAGGCTCCGGCAAATTTTGCGCTAATCAAAGTATTCTGCAGAACTGGCCAGCAGGCGCTTGGCTTCACGCTGGGCATAACGGTTCTGCAAGGTCAGGCCGTGTTCTTCGGGGTCGGCCGCCAGCACTTCCTTGAGCAGCTTGTCATGGAGATCCTTATCAAACACCAACCGCGCATAGCGTTCGGCACACAGGGTCTTGGCGAGCAGGTTGCGGCCGTGGGACAGGGCAATAGCCTTGTCGAAATGCTTTTTCGCCAGTTCCGGCTTGCCCCCCAGGGAGGCCGGCAGGATGCTGTCCAGCGCGCCCAGGTACATATGTGCCTGGCCGTGCTCGTAACCCTCGTCCAGTTCGACCACACGTTGCATCAAAGCGTTCACTCGGCCGAGTTCGGCGACCGCATTCCAGTCACCACTGTTTTCCTGGATATAGCCCACCCAGGTGGAGCCGAGCACATACAGGACAGGTACGTCGCCCTTGTTGGTGTCCGCCACCAGGGCATCAAACTTCTCGATCGGCATGGTACGGATATCGCACCAGTCGTCATCGTGGGCACAGGCGGCACGCAGGGCATAGCCCAGCGCCTTGCTGGTCAGCCGGCGCGCCCGCGCCTTGTCGGTAACGTAAATGCCGGCATAGGCGGAATACAGGCTGGCGCCGCTCTGCAGAAACGACTCACTGTCCGGCCAGTTCTCGATAAAGCCGTCCACCATCAGCAGGTAGGTGGGCAGACCGTCCCCCACCAGCTGGATATCATCATTGTCGAGCACGCCGTAGGGCAGGTTGTCGCCCAGCCGGGCGACGCCACAGGCTTGCAGCAACATGGCCAGGCAGCCCAGCAGGAAAATACGTGAAACGGATCGTAACTGCACAGAAAATCGCCATTGTTAGTCGTTATGCGAGCAAGCGCTCTTTATAACAGGCCGACTGGAGCAACTCAAACAGCTCCCGGCTCGTCCCGCCACCTCGAGGACACTGAAAAAACCTTTTTTACCAATGCCTTAGTCCCGGTAGTGCCGGGAGCGGCGCCACCAGCCCGTGGCCGCACCCAGGGCACAGCCGCTGAGCAGCCCGGCTGCGTGGGCAGCATTGGCCACTGGCCCGACCAGCCCGGTCATGCACACCACCAGCCACACCAGCATCAGCACGACGATCTCCTTGCGCAGCTGATAGCCGGCCGCCGGGTTGACCTTGCCATACAGCCACAGATAGCCGAGCAAGGCATAGACCACGCCGGACAGGCCGCCAAAATCCGGGCCGGTGAAGAAAAACTGGCTGATATTGCTGATCGCCGCCGTCACCAGGGTGATCAGCAGCAGCTGCCAGCTCGACTGGAAACGCTCGATAATGCGCCCCAGCTCGACCCACCAGAGCAGGTTGAAGATGATGTGCAGCCAGTTGAAATGCAGCAGCATCGGCGTGAACAGTCGCCACGGCTGACTGGCCAGATCGGCCAGCTGAGGCGGAAAGAACAGTGCCTGATAGAGCTTGTCTCCCCACAACCACTGGCTGGCGAACACCAGTACGGAGGCGATAAACACCAGCCGCACCACCGGCCCCAGACTGGCCCACCACTGCCCGGTCACCAGCGGCGGCTGGCCTTCGCCCAGCGCCACCGGCTCACTGCTCTGCCAGGCATCCTGCTGGAAACGCGGTGCCAGCGGGTTGGCAATGAATTCGTCCAGCAGACGCCGCGCCTCGTCCAGCTGGTCAGTGTGATGCAACCACAGCACCGCTTCACCGCCCTGCTCCTCTACCTCGGCGGCAATGCCACGCGCGGTCAACACCTGAACCATCAGGCGGGCGGGCCGGGGATCGCGAAAACGCGCCAGTTCATGCATCCGGAGTCTCCAGCAGGGCTTTCCTCTTTTCGGCCGGCAGTTTCGCGATTCGTTCCACTTCTTTCCAGAAGCACGGCCAGTCTCCCTGGCAGCGTGACACGATGGCGTCAAAGCCCGGCACCCAGCCTTCATAGTCATTGAGGGTGTTGAGCTGGGCATTGTTGAGCGGCCCGGCGAACCAGTCACGGTAACCGTCCAGATCCGGGTTGGCGGCGCGCGCCTGCTGGTAACGCTGACGCAGGGCCTCGCGCAGGGCGTCGCGCTGCGCACGCATCTGCGCCTGCGGCAGGCCCGAGGCATACAGGGCGGCCAGTTG
>JAWVWY010000230.1:0-2693 GCA_033723495.1 Alcanivorax sp.
CCCGCAGTCCACTAGACCAGCGGACGGGGGTTAAAATAGTGGCGCCCCGAGCGGATGTCCAGCAGCTCGCTGACCAGTTGCTGGTAGTCCCGGTCATGGTGGACCAGGTCAATATCGGCAGCATTGACGATCAGCAGTGGTGCGCGGTCGTAGAAATGAAAGAATTCCGTGTAGGCCTGACTCAGCCGGTCCAGGTAGTTCCCGCTGATGCCCAGCTCGTCACCCCGGCCGCGCCGTACGATGCGCTGGCGCAGTACCGTTGACGGCGCCTGCAGGTAGATCACCAGATCCGGTTGCGGGGCGTCCAGCGTCAGGTGCTCATCCACGTTGCGGTACAGGGCGAACTCGTCTTCATCCAGGGTAACCTGGGCGAACAGGCGATTCTTGTCGATCAGGAAGTCGGCCACCCGGGCGCCGGCAAACAGGTCCTGCTGTTGAAGCTGGCGTAGCTGGTCGGCACGTTGAAACAGGAAAAACAGCTCGGTCTGCAGGGCATAACGGGCCGGGTCCTGATAGAAGCGGCTCAGGAATGGATTGTCCTCGGCCTGTTCCTGCAGCAGGTCGTAGCCGAAGGTCATGGCCAGGCGCCGGGCCAGGCTGGTCTTGCCGACGCCGATGGGGCCTTCCACGGCAATAAAGCGTGGCAGCGTGCCATTGTGGCGACGCCGTTCAATCTGTTCGTTCAATGAGGGCATCGCAGGGCAGCTCCGTCAGTGGTTCGATGACCTGATCCTCTACCCCTGCCAGCCGGGAGGACAGCGGGGTGCCGTCGGGCAGACAGGCACCCGGGGCAATCTCCAGTAACGGTACCAGAACAAAGGCCCGCCCGGTGAGATGGGGGTGGGGCACCTGCAAGGCTGGCAAATCAATGATGCGGTCATCGATCAGCAGGATATCCAGATCCAGGGTGCGTTCCCCCCAGTGGCGCCGGCGTACCCGACCGGCGGCCAGTTCCACCGCTTGCAGGGTCAGCAGCAGGGTCAGCGGCGACAGGGTGGTGTTGAGCTGGGCCACCGCATTGATGAAATCCGGCTGATCCTGCGGGCCCACCGGCGCACTGCGGTAAAGGCGGGAGTGGCGATCCAGGGTGATGCCGGGCAGGTGCTGCAGGGCCTGCAGCGCCTGGGTCAGCCGGTCGGTCGGTTGCTCCAGGTTGCTGCCCAGACCGATCAGTGCCTTCATTGCGGCGAGCTTTTCCTGGGGCGCCGGCGGCGCCGGCGGCGGTTGCCGCCACCACCGCGGTTGCCCAGCTGGCTGATCATGTCGCGGCGGCCATTCTCGTCCTGATCCTGATAGCGGGTCCACCAGTCACCCAGCCCGGGCTGGATCTCGCCGGCCTGCTCGCGCAGTAACAGGAAGTCATAGGCGGCCCGGAAGCGCGGGTGCTCCATCAGGGCGTCAGCGCGTTTGCCGGCACGTTTGTCCAGGCGCAGCTGCAGTTCCCACATTTCCCGCATGACAGTGGAGAAACGGCGCGGGATGGCGGTGTGCTTGATCTGTTGATTGAGTGCCAGGGTGGCGGCCTTGTGCAGGGCCTGGGCGGGCGGCAGGCCGCTGGACAGGTAGCGTGGCAGGCGGCTCTGAATCACCGGCCACAGCAGTACCGCATAGATAAAGGCCGGGGTCACCGGCTTGTTGCGGGCCAGGCGGGCATCGGTATTGTCCATGGCGGCCAGCAGCATGCGCTCCCAGATTTCGCCCTGGTCTTCCTGCAGGGCCTGCTGGGTTTCCGGGAACAGGAACTCGAACAGGCCCAGTTCCTGTAGCTGCTGGTAAGACTGGCGGGCATGGCCGCTGAGAAACAGCTTGAGTACCTCGTCGAACAGCCTGGCCGCGGGCACCTGCAGTAGCAGTTCCGCCATATCAGGAATCGGTGCGGCGGTGGCGTCTTCGATGGTGAAACCGAGCTTGGCGGCAAAACGGGCGGCACGCAGCATGCGTACCGGATCTTCCCGGTAACGTTGGCGGGGATCGCCGATCAGATGGATGACCTGCTTTTCGATATCGTCCACGCTGCCGACGAAGTCGTGCAGGGTGAAGTCGGCAATGTTGTAGTAGAGCGCATTGATGGTGAAATCTCGACGCAGGGCATCGTCCTCGATGCTGCCCCAGGTGTTGTCGCGCAGCACCATGCCGGTTTCCTCATGGGCGTGATGCTGGTCCTTGTCGGTATCGTCGCGATTCATGGCGCGGAAGGTGGAGACTTCAATGACTTCCCGGCCAAAGCGCACATGCACGATCTGGAAGCGCCGGCCGATAATGCGGCTGCGCTTGAACAGGCGGTTGACCTGCTCCGGGGTGGCGTCGGTGGCCACATCGAAATCCTTGGGCTCACGGCCACTGAGGATATCGCGCAGGCAGCCGCCGACCAGAAAGGCCTGGAAGCCGGCCTTGTGCAAACCGTAGAGCACATCCAGAGCGGCGCGGGAGAACTGCTTGCGGGAGATGTCATGCTGGTCGCGGGGAATGACCTGGGGGTCAAAGATCATATTTTCCACATTAGTAAGGGAACCCGCCGGCATCAGCCGTGTCACAAGAGTACGTAACAAGTGTGCCAAGTATTGGAATAGCTTTGAGAGCATTGGTCAGTTGGGGCCTGAATAGGACTACAAGCTGGCGATGGTAGCACTTTTTCTGCGCAGTTGAGATAAATTGGCCAGTTTTGTGGGTTTGATGAAGGCTGTGGCTTGAAA
>JAWVWY010000231.1:0-2674 GCA_033723495.1 Alcanivorax sp.
AATAATGAATAGTTCGCGACCACGCGTTTTCCACGTTTAAATGCAAGAGGCCGCGCCCCTCGACTGGGCGCGGCCTCTTGCATTCACGGGTGAAAAACTCAGCTTTGCGGCGTTATTAATTCTTCATTATTAACTATTAATTAGTCTCCGCCTGGCTCGCTGTCGACCACTTCGGCCTCATCCACATCCAGCACACCCTGCTCCGCGTCGAGCGTGGCCAGCAGGTCATCGCGGACGCTGTGCATCACGTCACTGGCCCCCCAGATAGCGGGGATACCACAGGCGCGGGCCAGGCTGGCCGCGCCGTTCAGCGGGTCGGCCCCGGCGATGACCAGGGCCCCGGCCTGAAGCAGCCATGGTAGCCAGCTGGCCTCCACCTGATCGACCACCACGATATCGCCCGGGTGGATACGGTTAAGCCCCCAGGCGCTGCATACCCGGCGTATCGGCCCGGTAACCCTGCCCGCCACCAGCGGGCGGCCACGCAACACCGGGCTCAGCCGGTAGCCACCGCCGAAACCATAACCGATCTGATCCATCATCCAGTCCGGCGCCCCCTGATGGCCATCCTCCAGGTAGCGAATTTTCCGCTGCGCCAACTTTTCAGCGCCGGCACTGGCGGGCACCTCACGGGCCATCCATAGCTGCCAGAGCTCATCGAAATAGAGGAAATAAACGTCATCGGGGTGATTCAGCAGCCCCTCATTAACGAGCAAGGCGCCCATGGCTCTTAGCACTTCGCGCAAGCGATTGCCAAGACCATAACGCAAACCTCGCGACATCTTCTCAAGCCGCAAGGGCAATTCAAGCTGCGCTGACAGGGTCGAAGCGCTGGGCTGAAGGTCACGACCTGCCACGCCATGGAGACACTCCGCCTGGGCCGGTCCTTCCCGCAAAGCGGCATGCACCGGGTCGTCACCGGGGCGTAACGGGCTCTGCTTCAGGCTATCGGTATCCCCTGCCAGCAGGCTCTCGATCGCCTGCAGTTCGATACCACTGAGCAGGGATTGCAGAGGCACTGGCCCCTGCTGGCTGCGAGCAGCATCCGGCAACGACAGGTAAGTTAATTCGCCCTCGCAACGGGCTAACCGTTCACCCAGCTGGTCCAGTCGCATTAGCGCCCGCCACAGCCCTTCCCGGCTGTGATGGCGGATACCCCAGCGCTGCAAGGCGAATGCCACGCGGCGTAACTGCAAGGCCTGCCAGTGACGCTGGAGCTGGATACGGGGGGCTGCCGGCTGCGGCTCATCCAGTGGCTGCCAGGCCGGTGGCAGGCTGTCACTGGCGCCCGGATGTTGCACCTGCAGTTCGCGGAAAAACGCGCAGTTTGTATAGATATGGCTATGCTGGCGGCGATAGGGTTCAACCTTGTCCAGCCCCTGCCAACCGGCGCGCTCGGTGAGAGGTTGCCAGAAGCGGGTTTTCAGCCAGCGCCCGGCCAGGGTATACCACAGCGGCGTGACCACCTGATTGAAAAGCCCACTGCCAGCACGGCGTGTCCAGGCTTCCTTGGGTACCGGCAACGAGCCCACCGGCAGGGTCTGCAGCAGCCACAACTGCTCGCCGTCAAACACCCATTCACCAGCCTGCGGACGGTCGAAGTTCTGCTTGAGTTGTTTGTAAAGCGCCATCAGTGGCGCCTCGCCAACCAGCGCATCCAACGACTTGCCATGTTCGGTGCGATGCACCAAGCGCCCCTGCTCGTCAAAAATGAGCCTCTGGCGTTGACTGCTGCCCTCGGACACACCTTCCACTACCACGTGCGCCAGGTCCTGTCGCAGCGGATGGCGAGTAAACAGGACACCAGCCGCCGCCTGTTTGGGCAGGGCCTGTATCACTAGGTGGTCAGGACTGTTGTCGCGTTGAAAAATACTGCGAAGAGCGGTCGCCAGAGCGCCGTCGGAGTCCAGATTCAACAGGCTTTCGCGGCGGGAGTCAGGGTTCATGGGCCCCTGCTGCAGCACCCAGTAGTGCTCCGCCGGAAACATTCGCGGCAGTGCATGCAGGCGCTGCTCCAGTGCCTGCTGTGAGATTGCCAGCACCGTTTCCCGGGACAGGCGCCAGCTTGGTGGAACCGGCAGCCCCATGGCGGCCCAACGCTGCAGATTTTCACTGCCCCGCGCATCCGCGGTCAGTACTTCTATGCTCATGACCCGTTTCTTATGGTAATAGGTATCGTGTCAGGCGAAGGCCGGCAAGGTAAAGCAGTGGTGTCACCACCAGCGCGCCCACACCTATGACAGCGGCAATCCCCCCGAATAAATCCGGCGCCTTCATCAGGGTGCTCATCAGGGAATCCTGCCAGTAGAAAAACCACTGATGCCCCGCAGGGAACAGCCAGATATGGAACTGGTAGAACACCGCTTCAGGCCCGGCAACGGCCAACCACGCTATCACAGCACCGGCAATGAAGACAGTGAACAAAAGGCGTTGTCGCATGGGTGGCAACCCTCGCCGGATACACAGCCAGGCTAATGGCAGCCACAATACGGCAAGCACCACCATCAGCACTGTACCGACATCAAGCAGGTGCGCCACATCCTGCAGATGGGTAATTTCCGACGGTAACAACAGTTGCTGCTGCGGCCAGCCCGGCGCCCGGTAGCTGATCGCGGCCAGGCCCTCGCCACCGTGATGGACCGCATCGCGAATTTGCTCAAATGCCTGGAAATAT
>JAWVWY010000232.1:0-2253 GCA_033723495.1 Alcanivorax sp.
CGGGTAGCCGAGAGTATCCGCGCGGCGGTGCAGGCCATGGTGGTTGACGGCTGGACAGACACGCATGGCCCGCTCACCGCGTCCGTGGGCTGCGCGCGAGTGAGGCAGGGCGCGTCGCTGGAGGATGCCTTGCGCGATGCGGATGGTGCCCTTTACACGGCCAAGCATGATGGCCGTAACCGGGTGGTTTTTTCGGATTGCCAGAGACCCGGTGCGGCTTTTCCGGGGCATGAAGCAGACGCATAGGTAGATGATCGGGCCCGGTGAATCGGGCAAGGGCTAATCAGAGAGGTGTTGCGGTTATGCAAATTTATTTCCTCTCTGGCCGATGCCCGGCGACAGCCGCCAGCGGCAGCGGTTGGGCCCCTGTGCCAGCCGGTCGCCTTGTAATGACCACTTGTCGCGGTATCGGGGCGGCTGACCCAATGCGAGTTCTGTTAATGGGAACCATGTCTTATGCCGCGGGCGGCAGCGTTGTAACATGGGACGGGCGACACAATAAGCCGTATTCGGCCACACAAACAGCAGGCACTGCACGCGCTCATGGATTCCGTCGACATCATCTATCGCATCAAGTTGGACCAGGACAAGGTGGAAACCTTCAATTTCCAGCTTGCCGAGGAGACCTTTGACCTGATTGGCGAGGAGGCCAGCGAGCCGCCCCCCTGGACTCGCCTGGATTACCGGCAATGCCCGCACTGTCCCCTCTCCAGCGACGAGCACAGCCACTGTCCGCTGGCGCTGCAGTTGCACAATATTGTCGACCGCTTTCACGACACCCGTTCCATTGACGAGGTCGAGGTCGAGGTGGTCACCGAGGAGCGCACCGTACGACAGCGAACGGTATTGCAGCGGGTGATCGCTTCCATGCTGGACCTGATCTACCCGATCTGCGGTTGTCCCAAGACGGCTTTCATGAAGCCGCTGGCGCGCTTTCACCTGCCGCTGTGTTCCGAGGAAGAGACCGTTTTCCGGGTTACCGGCATGTATCTGCTGGGCCAGTATTTCCTCAGCCGCACCCCCTCGCGCAACGGGCATATCGAATTTGACGGGCTGACGGAAATTTACAACGATCTGCACACCCTCAACACCGCCGTGGCCCGGCGCTTGCAGTCGGCCACCTCGTCGGATTCCTCGAAAAATGCCATCACCCTGCTGGACATGTACTCGACGCTGGTGCCGTTGCTGCTGGAAGATGAGCTGGTGGAAATGCGTGGTTTCTTCCAGGCCTATCTGCCCGCCGATGAAGAGAAGCCACAGGTGCTGACCAATTACATGGAGAAAGCCAAGGCATTCTCGATGGATCTGGAGAACCTGCAGCTAGCGCCCACCGAAGAAGAGCAGAAGCATGAAGACATGCCGGAATGGCTGAAGGAAGCCAAGGGGCTGCTGGAGCCGGAACCGTCAGCAAATGACGGCGAAAGCCAGGCCGATGAAGGGGCGCAGAAGGAAGAAGACAACAGCCCCTTTGTCACGTCGGATGGCCTGACGCTGGAGCTGGCACCGATGGAGGATGATCCGCCCAAAAGCGGAGAGTGACCTCGCCACCCTGACCACAGCGCCTGCGTCTGGCAGGCGTGGCTAGTCCCGCTGATCCCCGGGCCTTTTTTTCTGACACGGTGTCGCGGTCCCCGAAGGTTGCTGGCGGGGAGACGTTGGCCCCTGGCCCGAGGTCGGGCGCCAACGCAAAAGGCTGGCCTGGCCCTGACGGATGGCCTGGTAGGCCCTGGGCCTGAACATATAGGACAGTTGCCCGGCCAGCGTTGGCGGCATGTGGTTGTTTACCCCCAGGGCGGTGCCGCAGGGGCCGGGAACACGATAGGTGCCAAACAGCTGATCAAAAACGGAAAATACCGTCGCGAAGTTGGTCTGGAAAAAACGCGGGTCTCTGGCGTGGTGCCAGCGATGCATGGCCGGGGAAACGAACAGTCTGCCGGCAGGGCCGTATGTCCATGGCAAATCACTGTGAATGAAATAGCCGTAATAATGACGCACCAGACTGTTTGCCAGTACCGCGTAAGCTGGCAGCCCGAGCATCAATAGCGCACAGCTGTCGATCGCCATGGTGGTAAGGCGGTTGAGCGGATGAAACCGTTCCAGCGTTAGCCAGGTCATCGCATCATCAGAGTGATGCACGGCATGGGCCGGCCAGAGCAAGGGGCTATGTTCCAGCCGGTGACGCCAGTAACCGATAAAATCACCGATGAATACGGCTGCCAGGGCGGTAACAGCCGGAGCAAGGTGCTGCCAGGA
>JAWVWY010000233.1:0-2140 GCA_033723495.1 Alcanivorax sp.
AGACCGGCGCCGCCGCCAGCCAGCAGCCGCAGCCAGGCGTACTGGATAGCGTTGGTATCCTGGAACTCATCCACCAGGATGTGCCGGAAACGGCGCTGATAGTGGCCACGCAGCTCGTCGTTGTCGCGCACCAGCTCAAGCGCGCGCAGCAGCAGTTCATTGAAGTCGACCAGGCCGGCACGGCGGCATTGGTCCTCGTAGGCCTGATAGATCTTCTGCATGGTTTGCAGGAACAGGTCACCCCGGGCCTCGATATGGTCCGCGCGCAGGCCCTCGTCTTTCTGGCTGTTGATGAACCACTGCGCCTGGCGCGCCGGCCAGCGGCTGTCATCCAGCCCCAGCTCCTTGATCACGCGGCGGATCAGGCGCTGCTGATCCTCACTGTCGAGGATTTCGAAGCTTTCCGGCAGCCCCGCCTCCTGCCAGTGGGCACGCAGCAGCCGGTGGGCAATACCGTGGAAGGTGCCCACCCACATGCCGGAGGCCGGCATATGCAGCAGCTGTTCAATGCGGCCACGCATCTCGTGGGCGGCCTTGTTGGTGAAAGTAACCGCTAACAAACCGAACGGAGAGACCTGTTCGGTGGCGATCAGGAAGGCAATACGGTGCACCAGCACCCGGGTCTTGCCGGACCCGGCGCCGGCCAGCACCAGCAGGTGGGCGTCATCGGCCGCCACCGCATCGCGCTGGGCCGGATTGAGGCCATCGAGAAGTTCTGTCACATCATCCATCGGGGCGGAATTGTAGCAGCTTGTTTCGGCAATGCGCCCGCCTCGTGACAAAGACTGCCCCGGACCCCTGTCAGAGCTACGAAAAGCGGCTTGTACGAAATCACCCTGATAGCAAAAACCGCTTGTTTTTTCAGCATTTAACATCCATTTGCGCAAGAAATGTTTCCGCTGGCGGGCGCCGGGGCTAAACTGTTTGTCCCCCGAATCAGCCCTGTACAGTTTGTGTCCAGATGAGGCACCATCGTTCAGGACCTGTTCGCTTTTTGTGCGAGCGTCCCCTGGCTGAACAGAGAGCAGCCCGGGCACTCCAGAGGGTCGGCAAGTGAACAAGAATAACAACAGCTCTGGCATGGCACACGACGATCTGCTCAAGGAGCAGACACGGCGTCTTTTTGCCTCCATGCCAGTGATGAACATGCTTGAGCCGGTCTGGGCGCTGATTATCGTCTGGCTGTACTGGAGCGCCAGCACCCCACGCATGGAGCTGCTCACCTGCGGCACCCTGATATTCGGCATGGCCTTTACCCGCATTGTCGTCGGCCTGCTGTTCCGCCACCTTGCCCCCGATATGCAACGCACCGATGGCTGGCGCTGGATCGCTACCCTGCTGATCTGGATCAGCGGCGCCATCATGGGCCTGGTGGCGGTCTACCTGAACCCGACCGCACTGGTGTTCGCCCCTACGCTGATGCCCTATCAGGCCCTGTTTGCCGGCCTGATGCTGAGCCTGTCGGTGATTGCCCTGTCCACCTATTCCTCCTACCTGCCGGCAGCGCTGGGCTACCTGCTCGCCATGACCGTGCCGGTGGCCATCCATGTTGCCCGCAGTGCCGGTGACGACGGCCTGATCTTCGGTGCCGTCTTTACCTGTGTATCCCTGTTCCTGATGCTGGCCACCATTACCATGCATCGCGGTTCGGTGCAGAACCTGCGCCTGCAGTACAAGAACCTGTCGCTGATCGACTATCTCGACCGCGCCCGCGCCGATGCCGAGGCCCTGAACGAGAAGCTGACCCGCGAGATCTTCGAGCGCAAACAGGCCAAGCAGAACCTGCAGGAAGCCAACGATCGCCTCGAGACCATTGTCCAGGAGCGTACCCGCCTGCTGGAAACCGCCAACGGTGAACTCAGCGCTGCCAGCCAGCGTCTGCAGCTGGCACTGGATGCCTCCAGCATCGGCCTGTGGGACTGGAACCTGCAGACCGGTGAGACCTATCACTCCAACTTCGACCGCCTGCTCGGTTACGGCCGTGACCGCTTCTCCAACTTCGTTGTCGACATGGAGCAACTGGTGCACGGCGAGGACTGGCCCAAGATCAAGCGTGCCATGGTGGCCCACTTCAAGGGCCGTACCAGTCGCTACCACGCCGTTTACCGTATTCGTCACGCCAACGGTGAGTGGCGCTGGA
>JAWVWY010000234.1:0-2032 GCA_033723495.1 Alcanivorax sp.
GCCAGAAGGAAGTCCTGGAGCTGCGCGACCCTGACGAAGAGGACCCGATGGAGGCGCGCGCCGCCCAGTTCGACCTCAACTACGTCAAGCTGGACGGCAACATCGGCTGCATGGTCAACGGCGCAGGGCTGGCCATGGGCACCATGGACCTGGTGAAACTGAAAGGCGGCGCGCCGGCCAACTTCCTGGATGTGGGCGGTGGTGCTACCAAGGAGCGCGTTACCGAAGCCTTCAAGATCATCCTCTCCGATGATCAGGTGCAAGCTGTGCTGGTCAACATCTTCGGCGGCATCGTGCGTTGTGATCTGATTGCCGACGGCATCATCGGTGCCGTTGAAGAAGTCGGTGTCACCGTGCCGGTAGTGGTGCGTCTGGAAGGCAATAACGCCGAACTGGGAGCCCAGAAGCTGGCCGAAAGCGGCATGAACATTATTGCCGCGGAAAGTTTTGACGATGCGGCCGAACAGGTCGTGAAGGCGGCGGGAGGTGCTGCATGAGCGTATTGATCGACAAGAACACCAAGGTCATCTGCCAGGGGTTTACCGGCAGCCAGGGCACCTTCCATTCCGAACAGGCGATTGAATACGGCACCCAGATGGTGGGTGGCGTGACCCCGGGCAAGGGGGGGCAGACCCACCTGGGCCTGCCGGTGTTCAATACCGTTTCGGAAGCAGTGAAAGAAACCGGTGCTACTGCCAGCGTGATCTATGTGCCGGCACCGTTCTGCAAGGACTCTATCATCGAGGCGGCGGATGCCGGTATCGAGCTGATCGTCTGTATCACCGAGGGCATCCCGGCCCTGGATATGCTGTACGTGAAGGAATACATCACCCAGAAGGGCGGTGTTCGGCTGATCGGTCCCAACTGCCCGGGTGTGATTACCCCCGGTGAGTGCAAGATCGGCATCATGCCGGGTCACATCCACATGCCGGGCAAGGTCGGTATCGTGTCCCGTTCCGGGACGCTTACCTATGAGGCGGTCAACCAGACCACCAAGCTGGGCTTCGGCCAGTCTACCTGTATCGGTATCGGTGGTGATCCGATCCCGGGTACCACCTTCATTGATGCGCTGGAGCTGTTCCAGAATGATCCGCAGACCGAGGCTATCGTCATGGTCGGCGAGATCGGTGGCACCGCGGAAGATGAGGCGGCTGCCTATATCAAGGAGCATGTCACCAAGCCGGTGGTCAGCTACATTGCCGGGGTCACCGCGCCTCCGGGCAAGCGTATGGGCCATGCCGGTGCCATCATTGCGGGTGGCAAGGGGACGGCGGATGAAAAGTTCGCCGCCCTGGAAGCCGCTGGCGTGAAAACCGTTCGGAACCCGGCGGGCATTGGCCAGGCTGTGAAGGAAGCGACTGGCTGGTAAAGCGGTCGCCCGCAATAAAAAAGGCCGGCAATGCCGGCCTTTTTTATTAGTGGAGTATGTCGTCGTCCAGTTCGAAGAACTCGTATTCATTGAGCTCCTTGTTCAGGCGGCGCTCCTCCAGTCGATCCTCGATCCGGTGACGCATGTCCATATTGAAAGCCCGGCTGCGCCCATTGCGCTCTTCCTGCTCTTCATCGTCCACAGCACCATCCAGCTCATCGAACTCTTCGTTCATCAGCAGATCTTCCGACTCAAAGTCATGCTCAGTCCTACGGTTACTCATGGTGGCCTCCCTGTTCTGACCGCCTCAAACAACCCTTTCCCCAGGACACGCGGAAACTTCCAGAGACTTACTGCATGTCCTTTGCGCCTATATAGCGTTTGACTCCGGGTCACACAAGTTTTTTTTGCGTCTGGCTGGACAAGTGGTGCAAGAGCCCGCCCCGAACGTAACATGGGGGCTCCAGGGCAAGGACAAATCTGGCATGTTGATGAGCCCGGAAACAGCCACATGTGATCTGTTTCAATTTCGTGCTGGTAATAGAAAAATCAGCAACTTAAGTGCTGGCATGCCCGTCCATAGCTTTGTAAAGTGGTGACCTGTCCGCCGGCGTTCGGAGCAACGGCTCGCTGGCCACGGTAGAGAGAATAAAAAATGGCAGA
>JAWVWY010000235.1:0-2028 GCA_033723495.1 Alcanivorax sp.
ACGCGGCCTTTTTTTGGGCGAGGCAAAGGCTAAAGAGCAATGAAGTACGGCAACGCCGTCAGCACCACGCCCACCACCACAATCCACACCGCCTTGGTGACAAACCAGGGGTAGATCATCAGTGAGGTGCCGCAGATCAAGGGCATCAGCGATGACTGTTTCTTGCCGTAGATAAACATGCCGGTGCCGATAGCGCCGAACACTACGCTCCATAGAATTGCTGCCACATCCAGTTCCACGCCTGCTCCCCCACGATGCTAACGGCCTGATAGTAAGACACCGAATCCCGGCTCAGCGTTCCACGGTTAGTCCGTGCCACCGGCATTGACCGGTTCGAAGTCCTCGTCCTTCAACTCCGGCAGTTTCTCGTCGCAGCCCTGAATGCCCTGTTTCTTGAGGTTGGCACAGACGCGATCGAGCTTGCCGTCCACCGCGTGCATGTGATCGAGCAGCAGGTGAATGGCCTCCGCCACCGGGTCGGGCATGTCGTTGCTGACGCCATAGGCCTGAAAACCGATTTTCTCGGCCATTTCCTGACGGTTCTTTTCCTTCTCGGTGAGCGGCTGGCTGATTACCCGGCCGGGAATCCCCACCACCGTGGCACCTTCCGGCACTTCCTTGGTGACCACCGAGTTGGAACCGATCTTGGCATTCTTGTGCACCACAAAGGGCCCCAGCACCTTGGCACCGGCGCCCACCACCACACCGTCTTCCAGGGTCGGGTGGCGTTTACCCTTGTTCCAGCTGGTGCCGCCGAGGGTGACACCATGATAGAGCGTCACGTCATCACCGATTTCCGCGGTCTCACCGATCACCACCCCCATGCCGTGGTCGATAAAGAAACGCCGACCGATCCTGGCGCCGGGGTGAATTTCGATACCGGTGAGCCAGCGCGAAAAGGAGGAGACCAGCCGCGCGATCTGCTTGAAGTTGCGCAGCCAGAGCGCATGGGCCAAGCGGTGGAACAGCACCGCGTGCAGGCCGGGATAGTTCAGCAATACCTCCAGGGTATTGCGTGCCGCCGGATCCCGATGAAATACCGACGCGATGTCCTCGCGCACTCGATCAAACATAAATACCTCGTCTTGGGGCTTCGCCTGTGCAGGCTAACGCCGCTGTATCACGGCGCGTCATCGCGCTGCATCTTTTTCTCCAGCGCCACCAGCACCCCGCGCAGAATGCTCATTTCCATTTTGTCCGGTCGGGCGCGCATAAACAAACGGCGCATGCGGGTCATCACCTGACCAGGTTGCGCCGGATTGAGGAAGCCGCTTTGCTCCATCACCTGCTCCAGGTGACCCAGAAAGCCGGTAATGGCGTCATTGGTGGCCAACGGTTCGTCCCAGAACATCTCCGGCAGCGGCATGACTTCCCGGCGCGAGCGCGATTCCTTCAGGTCGAAGTCCTCGCCCAGCAAGGCCAGGCGCAGCTCATAACAGATCAGCTGCACCGCCGACGCCACGTTCAGCACCCCGTATTCCGGGTTGGTGGGCACGCTGACATGCAGGTTGCAGCGCCGCAGTTCGTCATTGGTGAGACCGCGGTCTTCGCGGCCGAACAACACCGCAATTCGGCTGTCATCCGGCTCGTGGGACAATTGCGCGGCGAGCTGGCGCGGCGTCAGACAGGGCCAGGGAATACGCCGCTGACGGGCACTGGTGCCGATCACCAGGGTGGCACCTTCCAGGGCCTGATCGAGGGTCTCGCACACCTGCGCAGCTTCCAGCACGTCACCGGCACCGGAGGCCCGGGCGGTGGCTTCCACGCTGGGGTAGGACTGCGGCTGAACCAGGCGCAGGTCCGACAGGCCCATGGTCTTCATGGCCCGGGCGGCGGCCCCGATATTGCCGGGATGGGTGGTTTCCACCATTACAATGCGGACGTTGTCTAACATGCTACTACCTGAACTGGCCGGAAAAGGGGGCAATGTTATCATGGGCGCTGCCCTGATCGCGCGCGCTCTGCTACAATCCGCGCCCCAGCCAGTATCGGGCTGACGTTCTTTAACAGCCGTTTTGTGCCCCGCTC
>JAWVWY010000236.1:0-1840 GCA_033723495.1 Alcanivorax sp.
CGAGTGGCACCGGGCATCGATCTGCAGTCGGTGATGGTGCCGCGCCGGGAAATGGCCCAGGAGCTGGCCGCCGGCCGCCTCGATCTGGCCCTGGATGTGCAGATTCCGGCGGGGGCCGATATCGAGCAGGCAAAGGTGGTCGACGCCACCCTGATGGTGCTGATGCGGCGTGATAATCCGCTCGCCGCCGGTGACCTTGATATGGCGCAATACTTGGCTGCGCGCCATGTGTTGGTATCGTCACGACGGCGCGGTCCGGGGCTGGAAGACTTTGGCCTGGCCCAGCTCGGCTACCGGCGTGAACTGGGGTTGCGCTGCCAGCACTGGCAGGCGGCGTTGGAGGTGGTTGCCTCCAGCGATTTGCTGGTCACCGTGCCGGACATGCTGGCGCAGCGGCTGGCACCGCCGGACCGTTTTGCGGTCAGACCCATGCCAGTACCTCTGCCGTCAATGGGCCTGCACCTGTACTGGCACCGCGATCAATCCGGCGACGAAGGGCATCGCTGGTTGCGTGAACAATTTCTGCAGCGTCTGCAGGTTGCAGGCACCGGCAAGGAGGAATAATGGAAACGCTGGACGAATTTCTCGCCCGGGTGAAGCAGCGCGACTATGACCAGCCGCATTTTCTGCAAGCGGTGTCTGAAGTGATGCGCAGCCTCTGGCCGTTTATCGAAGCCAATCCGAAATACCGTGAGCAGAGTCTGCTCGATCGACTGGTTGAGCCGGAGCGTATTATCCAGTTTCGCGTGCCCTGGGTTGACGACAGGAATGTGGTTCAGGTCAGCCGCGGCATGCGCGTGCAGATGAACAGTGCCATCGGTCCTTACAAGGGAGGGCTGCGCTTTCATCCCGGCGTTAACCAGGACGTGCTCAAGTTCATGGCCTTTGAGCAGACCATCAAGAACTCGCTCACCACTTTGCCAATGGGAGGGGCCAAGGGCGGTGCCGATTTTGATCCTCACGGCAAGTCAGACGGCGAAGTGATGCGCTTTTGTCAGGCCTTCATGATGGAGCTGCAGAAATATATCCGCGCCAGCTGGGATATTCCGGCTGGCGATATCGGCGTCAATGATCGCGAGATCGGCTATCTGTTTGGAGCCTACAAGAAACTGGCCGGTGACTTTTCTGCCGCCCTGACCGGCAAGGCGGCCAGTTACGGCGGCAGCCTGATTCGTCCACAGGCGACTGGCTACGGTCTGGTCTATTTCGTGCTGGAGATGATGGAGCTGATTGGCCGTCCGTTTGAGGGACAGAAAGTGCTGGTGTCGGGCAGCGGCACGGTAGCCCTTTATGCCGCCTACAAGGCGATCAAGCTCGGCGGCAAGGTGCTGTCGGTATCTGACACTGGCGGCGTGCTGGTGTTTCGCGATGGCATGACGCTGGAGCAGTGGCAGCAAGTCGCAGACCTCAAGCAGGTCCGTCGCGGGCGCCTTGCGGAAGCGGAGGCGTTGACGGGTGGCAAGTACCATGAGGGTAAAAAGCCCTGGTATCTGCATGCCGATATTGCGCTGCCATGCGCGATCCAGAATGAACTCGATGACAAGGATGCGAAAAGCCTGATCGACAATGGCTGCTCGATGGTGGTGGAGGGTGCCAATATGCCGTCCACGGCCGCGGCCATTGCGCTGTTCCGTCAGGCCGGTATCGTGTTTGCCCCGGGCAAGGCGGCCAATGCCGGCGGGGTCGCCGTCAGCGGCATGGAAATTACCCAGAACACCTTGCGCCTGAGCTGGACCGAGCAGGAAGTGGAAAGTCGCTTGCGTGAAACCATGCACAAGATTCACGCTGCCTGTGTGCATTATGGTGTAAGAGAGAAGCAACAGGGCATCGACTATATCGA
>JAWVWY010000237.1:0-1794 GCA_033723495.1 Alcanivorax sp.
AAGCACCTCAAGAACCCTGCCTTTCTCTCCAGAAGACATTTATGGGGCTTTTGCGTCCCCTGAATTACTGGCCGCGTGGTGGGGGCCAGAGGGTTTCTCCAATACCTTTGAAATTCATGAATTCACGGAAGGTGGGCGATGGACGTTTGTCATGCATGCGCCCGATGGGACTGCCTTCTCTAACGAGAGTCGCTTCGAGGTACTCGAACCAAATTCCAGGATTGTGATTTACCATGCTTGTCCTCCTCACTTCCGCCTCACCGTTGCGCTCACTGCTGAAGGTAGCGGAACGCTGGTAACCTGGACTCAGGTGTTTGACGATGCGCAAACGGCATTGGCGGTTAAAGAAAGAGCAGGCCCGGCCAATGAGCAAAATCTTGATCGGCTAACCCGGGTGCTGGAACAGGCAAGCGGTACGGCAAGTTAGTGGCCTCAATGCGTCCCGTTCGCCCCCTGATTTGTGCCTGATTTGTGGGGGCAAGGGATTCCTTCCCCCGCAATCGCTGGATCGCTCTGTGCTAGAATGGTCACCGAACTTCAACCCGGACCCCAACATGCAACTCTATGTCCTCGTCGCCTGTGATGGCCTTGATGAAAAGCAGGAAAAGGCCCTGAAACGCCATCTCCCGGATCTGCGCGCCGCTCTGCAGGCCTATGTGGATGACAACGCCGGCAACGGGGTCGCGCTGATTGACGAGTGCGACAGTGACGATTGTGAGGACTGGCGGCTGGGCATTTGCCAGCCGGTGAAGAAGACCGTGCATCTCACCTTTCCGGTGAAGCTGTTCAATGACCTTGCCCGGCAATACGGTATTGACTGCGAGATCGGCTCCATCGAGCGGGGCGAGTACGATCCGGTGAGTTTCTTTGGCAAGCGCGAAGGTCAGGGGGATGCCTCCCTGATCGCGGCTTATCTGGGGTTGTAGCCGGGTCGTTGATGAGACCGTTCTCTCTGTACGGCTTCTCTGGATACCGTACCCGGTAAAGCCCCGGGACGGTGACTGTGCGTCGCTTTCCTTGCTTGTCTGTCGACTTATTGTAGGAGCTTGCCTGCAAGCGAACCGGGGTGGCCGATTCAGGGCGGATGTTCGCTTGCAGGCAAGCTCCTACAGGGGGTGGTTCAGGCTGGGCTTTCTTGCGTGGTGGGCGTGTATTGCGCGGCATCCGTGGTGTATTCCGCGTGGCCATATTCCACCAGCAGTGCCTTGAGTTTTTTCACTACTATCTTGTCCGCCAGTTTATTGGCCACCGGGATGTCCTGCAGGGTGCGGTAGGCGATCAGGCGGGGCATGACGAAGAGGTTACCAAGGCCAAACAGGGCGTAGTCCAGCAGGTGCGGCTCGACACCCATTTCCCGGGCTTTTGATTTGTCCTTGCGGCCCAGGAAGGCTTCGGTGAAAAACACCTTGGAGAAGCTGCGCTCCACGCGGTTGTGCAGTTGGCTGAGCAGTTTGCGGTTTTTGGGGCGGTAGACGGACATGGTGGCGCGGGTGAGTTCGCCACAGGTGTCGTGGTCATAGCCTTCGCGCAGAGTGGCGGAGTAGGTGAGCATGGTGTCGATAATGTCCGCTGCCGAGGCGGGCAGCAGGTCTTCGGGCAGGCCCAGCAGGAAGCACTGGTAGCGGGACAGCTCAACGATGGCCCGTTCGTTTTCGGTGAAGTGCTTGCGCCCCTTGCGCATGGCTCTGAAGGCGGCGAGGTAGGCGGGCATGGTGCCGGCGGGCATCTGGTCTACCTGGGGAATGGGGATGCCGTAAACGGCCGGGTCCCAGGGGCCGCCCTGGTCCGGGGTGC